>CAYNYQ010000088.1:0-2707 GCA_964401305.1 uncultured Acetobacteraceae bacterium
GCCGATCGGGCCGCATCAGACCTGCACGTAGACGGCGCCGCCCTCGACCTTGGTCGGGTAGGTGGCGACATCCACCTCCGCCGGATCGGTCAGCGCCTTGCCGGTGCGGATGTCGAAGCAGGCCTGGTGCAGCGGGCACTCGAGCTTGCCCTCCTCGCAGAAGCCCTCGGAGAGCAGCGCGTATTCATGCGTGCAGATGTCGTTCACCGCGAAGATGCCGTCGGCCAGGCGCACCACGGCGATCTGCACCTCGCCGATGCGCAGGCCGAGGGGCGTGTCGAGCTTCAGCTCGGCTTCGTCGGCGACGCGATGCCATGCGGCCATGGGGAACCTCGGTCTCGGGGTCAGAGATCGACCAGGATGTACTGGTCCTCGACGGTGACGGGGAAGGTCTCCGCCACGAAGGGCCCCTTCGCCAGCTCCTCGCCCGGCGTCACGGTCACCTGGTAGGTGCGCGCGCGGATGCTGTCCGGGTCGGTATAGGACTGGCCGGTGCGCAGCTCGAACTCCCAGCCGTGCCAGGAGCACTGCACGAACTCCCGCGGGCGGGAGAGCTCGTAGGTGCCGGGCTCCTTCGAGGAGAGCCGGCCGACCAGCCGCCCGGCGCAGAGCGAGCCGCCCTCGTGCGGGCAGCGGTCGGTCAGCGCGAAATACTCGCCGTTCACGTGGAACAGCGCGATCTGCCGGCCGCGCACCTCGACGAGCTTGCTGCCGTTCTCAGGGATATCGCCCACCCGGGCGACGACATGGCGGGCCATGCGGCTTCGTCCTCCGATGCGCCGATGGTGCGGCGGGCGGCGCGGAGGGTCAATCGGCCGGCGCGCCGCGGCCCGCCGTCATTCCACCTTGATGCCCGCCTCGCGGATCACCCGGCCCCAGGTCTCGCCCTCGCGCTGGACGAGGCTCGCCAGCGCCTCGGGCGGGCCGCCGAGCGGCCGGGCGCCGAGGCTCGAGAGCTTCTGCAGCGTCGCCGGCTGGCGCAGCCAGTCCGCCACGGCGTCTTTGAGGCGTGCCACCACCGGCTGCGGCACGCCGCGCGGCCCGAACAGGCCGAACCACCCCTCCACCACCATGTCGGGCACGCCGGCCTCGGCCATGGTCGGCAGGTCGGGGGCGAGCGGGCTGCGCGCCGCGCTGGTGACGGCGAGGCCACGGACGTCGCCGGCGCGGGTCATGCCGAGGGTCAGGGCCAGGTTCTCGAACATGAAGTTCACCCGCCCCGCGAGCAGGTCGGCCCGCACCGCGCCGCTGCCGCGATAGGGCACGTGCACGATGTCGATGCCGGCGCGGCGCTGCAGCAGCTCGCCCGAGAGGTGCTGCGCCGTGCCGATGCCGGTGGAAGCGTAGTTCAGCCTGCCCGGATTGGCCCTGGCGTAGGCGATCAGCTCGCCGAGCGTGCGCGCCGGCAGGGCGGGATGCGCGATCACCATGTAGGGCGTCGCCGCCACCGCGGCGATCGGCGTGAAGTCCTTCACCGGGTCCCAGCCCAGCGAGGGGTTCAGCGCCGGCAGCACCGCATGCGCGCTGGCCGAGAGCAGCAGGCTGTGGCCGTCCGGCGCGGCGCGCATGACGCTTTCGGTCCCGACGATGCCGCCGCCGCCGGCGCGGTTCTCCACCACGACGGAGGCGCCCGGCAGGCGCTCGCCCAGCGCCTCGGCCAGCATGCGCCCGACGATGTCGGTGGTGCCGCCCGGGACATAGGCGACGACGACGCGCACGGTCTGGCCGGGCCAGGCGGCCGGCTGCGCACGCGCCAGCGCGGGGGCGGCGAGAAGCCCGCCGAGCAGGGCGCGCCGGTTCACGAGAGCGACGCCACGGTCTGGATCATCTGCTCCTTCGTCGCCGCCGGCCCGGCATCGGCCAGGCGGCCGACCGCCTCGCCCTGCATCGAGCAGCGCAGCATGTGGCGCGGCTGCGTCTGGTCGAAATCGGGCAGCGCGACATGGCAGGTGCAGCGGTTGTCCCACAGCACGATGTCGCCGACGCGCCAGCGGTGGCGATAGACGAATTCCGGGCTGGTCGCATGGGCGTTGAGGAAGTCGAGCAGCGCCCGGCTCTCCTCCTCGGTCAGGCCGAGGATGTGCGAGACGCGCTCGCCCGCCAGCAGGGATTTGCGGCCCGTCTCCGGGTGGACGCGCACCATCGGGTGCACCACGGGCGGGTTGCGCCGCCGCATCTCCGCCACCAGCGCCGGGTCGCGCTGGAAGAGGCCGCGCACCAGCGTGACGTCGTGCACCGCCTCCATGTCGGCGATGATGGCCTGCATCTTCGGGCTGAGCGTCTCGTAGGCCATGGTCAGGTTGGCCCACATGGTATCGCCGCCGACCACGGGCTTCTCCAGGCAGAGCAGCGCCGCGCCCTTGGCCGGGCGCAGGGAATAGGACAGGTCGGTGTGCCAGTTGCGCCCCGTGTTGCGGGTCTGGCTCGGCCGGCCCTGCCGCGCCTTGTTGGAGACGACGAGGATCTCGCGATGGCCCTCGAGCAGCGTCTCCGGCGCCTGGGACTCGTGGGTGTCGAGCGTGCCGAAATTGCGGCTGAAGGCGATGTGCTGCTCCGGCGTCAGGTGCGCATTGCCGGGGAAGACGAGCACCACGTGCCGCAGCCAGGCATCGTTGAGCCGCCGGCGGGTGAGGTCGTCGAGCGGGCGGGTGAGGTCGAGGCCCGTCACCTCCGCCCCCATGGCATGGCCGAGGGGCGTGATCGCGAG
>CAYNYQ010000088.1:2807-12836 GCA_964401305.1 uncultured Acetobacteraceae bacterium
GGTCGAGGCCCGTCACCTCCGCCCCCATGGCATGGCCGAGGGGCGTGATCGCGAGGTCGTGCATGGCGTTTCTCCGGGCGTTCTTGGCCGAAAGGCTAGTCCTCGTCTCCGAGCCGCGACAAGGCAGCAGCGCCGGGCGCCGCCGTCATCCCGTTCGGGGCAGGGGCATCACGATTGCGTGTCTTTGGTGGTGAGAGGCTGTTCCCCGGGCCGGTCCGGGTCTCGCCGAACGCGCAAGACGCCCAATCGGCGGTAGAGAATCCGGTAACTGGGCCATCGCGGCTACAGAAATACGGCGACGACCGATTTTCACCGCAAGAAATTTTGCCGTCCAGCGCGGCCGACGCTTGCACGCCCCTTCGGTAAATAGTATGTGTTCTGCGATTTCATATGATGGGATGGCAGCAAATGTCCGCTGTTGCCGAGCTGGCCGAGGTCGAGCGGGATGGCGTCGACCACGCGGCGCTTCGCCTGATGCTGTCCTATGTGGAGGCCGAGTGCCTGCGCATCGGCGCGGTCGATGCGGCGCGCCACGCAGCCCTTGCCGCGGCGCTCGTGCCCACGCCGGCGGCACGCCCGCCCCGTGGCGCGATGCGGAGCGGTGCCGCCCCGCGCCAGCGCAGCCTGCGCCTGAACTAGACGCGTAGCCGATCTGGCTCCCGGCGCCGGGAACCATCGGCTCCGGCGCAGCCCGCCTCCGCGCTGGCGGGGCGCAGCCTGCCCTGGCGGCCGCGCCCGCGCCGCGTCAGCGCCGGCGCAGCTGGAACAGCGCCTGCTCGCCGAACAGGTTGGCCAGGCGCGGGAAGCGTCGCCACGGCGCCTTCAGCCCGCGGTCGTCCACCGCCAGCCACTGCTCCACCTGGTAGCCGTCCAGCGCGCAGAGATCGAAGAAGTCGCGGATCGTGCAGGGGTGGATGTTCGGCGTCTCGTGCCAGGGCCGCGACCAGGTCTCGGTCATCGGCATGCGGCCCGTGGTCAGCAGCTGCCAGCGCACCTGCCAGTGACCGAAATTCGGGAAGCTGACGATGGCGTGCCGGCCGATGCGCAGCATCTGCCGCAGCACCTCGCGCGGCCGCTCCACCGCCTGCAGCGTGCGCGAGAGCACGACGAAGTCGAAGGCGCCGTCCGGGTAGAAGGCGAGGTCGTTGTCGGCGTCGCCATGGATCACGGCCAGGCCATGCGCCACCGCCTCGGTCACCGCGGCCATGTCGATCTCGATGCCGCGCGCATCGGCGCCGTGCTCGGCCGTGACATGCGCCAGCAGCGCGCCGTCGCCGCAGCCGATGTCGAGCACCGTGGCGCCGCGCGGGATCATCTCCGCGATCAGCCGCAGGTCGAGCCGCATGTTCTTGGCGACGTAGCGGATCGCCGGGGCGGGGTTGGCGTCGGGCATGGCCCTCAGACCCCGAGCCGGTCCGCGCAGCCGGCCAGGAAGCCGCCCAGCGCGCGGTGGAATTCCGGCTCCTCCAGCAGGAAGGCGTCGTGGCCCTTGTCGGACTGGAACTCGACGAAGGAGACATTGGCCGCCGCGGCGTTCAGCGCGCGCACCAGCGCGCGGCTCTCGCTCGTCGGGAACAGCCAGTCGGACGAGAAGGAGGCGACGAAGAAGCGCGTGCGCGTGCCGCGGAAGGCCGCCGCCAGGTCGCCGCCATGCTCCTCGGCCAGGTCGAAATAATCCATCGCGCGGGTGATGGTCAGGTAGCTGTTGGCGTCGAAGCGGCGGACGAAGGTGCTGCCCTGGTGGCGCAGGTAGCTCTCCACCTCGAAGACGTCTTCCAGGAAGGTCAGCGCGCTCGCCCCGCGCAGCCGGCGGCCGAATTTCCGCGTCAGCGCCTGCTCCGAGAGGTAGGTGATGTGCGCCACCATGCGCGCCACCGAGAGCCCCTGCGCCGGGATCGTGCCATCCTCCCAGTAGCGGCCGCCCTTCCAGGCCGGGTCGGAGTGGATGGCCGCGCGCCCGACCTCGTGGAAGGCGATGTTCTGCGCGCTGTGGTAGGCGGCGGTGGCGATCGGCGCGGCGCCATACACCATGGCCGGGAAGGTCGCCGCCCATTCCAGCACCTGCATCCCGCCCATCGACCCGCCGATGACGGCCAGCAGCCGCTCGATGCCGAGATGGTCCATCAGCTTCTTCTGCGCGCGCACCATGTCGCGGATGGTCACCGGCGGGAAATCCGTGCCCCAGGGCCGGCCGAGGCCGCGCCCCGCCTCGTCCGTCCGCTCCTCGCGCGGTCCGGTCGAGCCCATGCAGCCGCCGAGCACGTTGGCGCAGAGGATGTAGTAGCGCTCGGTATCCAGCGGCCGGCCGGGGCCGATGATGGTCTCCCACCAGCCCGGGCGGCCGGTCACGGGGTGCGGCTCGGCCACGTACTGGTCGCCGGTCAGCGCGTGGCAGACCAGGATGGCGTTGCTGCGGGCCGCGTTCAGCGTGCCATAGGCGCGCCAGGCCACCGCCATCGGCCGGATCACGGCGCCGCAATCCAGCGCCAGCCCGTCCGCGAAGACGGCGCGCTGGTGCTCGACCTGGGGGAAGGGGGCGATGGGGGCCGACATGCCGGGGCATCCATAGGCGCGGGGGGCGGGCGCTTCAACCGCCGCGCCGCCCCCTCGCTTGGCGGCGCTGCCCGCGGCGTCTAAAGCACGGGCGAGAGACTGGAACCCCATGACGCCCTCCGAGCCCACGGCACCCTCGCCGCTGACCGACCTGCGCGCGGAGATCGATGCGCTGGACGACGCGATGCACGCGCTGCTGCGCCGCCGCGCCGCCGTGGTGGCGCGGCTGGCGCAGAGCCGAGCCAAGGCCGGCGTCTCCACCTTCCGCCCTGGGCGGGAGGCGCAGGTGCTGCGCCGCCTGCTCGGCCGGCACGAGGGGCCGCTGCCCGCCGGCGCCGTGGTGCGGCTCTGGCGCGACATCTTCGCCGTCAGCACCGGCCTGCAGGGCGCCTTCACCGTCGCCGTCCAGTCCGGCCCCGAGACGGAGCGCCTGGCGCGCGAGCATTTCGGCGCGCTGACGCCGCTGCGCGTGGTGCCCTCGGCCGCCAGCGCGCTGGCCCTGGTGGCCGGCGGCGAGGCGGCGCTCGCCGTGCTGCCCCTGCCGCGGGAGGAGGAGCCGGCCGAGGCGGTCTGGTGGACCGGGCTCGACAGCCCGCGCCTGCAGGTCGGCGCCCGCCTGCCCTTCTGGGCGCCCGCCGGCACCGAGCCCGCCGCCGAGGCGCTGGTGGTGATGCCCGGCGCGCCCGACCCCTCGGGGATCGACCGCTCGCTGCTGCGCATCGAGGCGCGCGCCCCGGACCAGAGCCGGGCGCAGCTGATCGCCGCGCTGGCCGAGGCCGGCATGGCGCCGCGCCAGGTGCTGACGCGCCGCGGCCCCGCCGGCCTCTCCGCCCTGGTGGAGGTGGAGGGGGCCATCGCGCCCGAGGATCCGCGCCTGGCCGCCCTGTCGGCCGAGCGCGTGCTGCCGCTCGGCTGCTACGCCGTGCCCGTGCGGCAGGATTGAGACCACGCCGCGCCCGCCGCCCGGGCGCCGAAGGACGAGCGACCCGCATGCCGAACCTGCCGCAGCCGCGCCCCTCCATCCTCTCGATCGAGCCCTATGTGGGCGGCGAATCCAAGGTGGCGGGCGTCAACCGCATCGTGAAGCTCTCCTCCAACGAGGGCGCCTTCGGCCCGCCGCCCGCGGCGGTGGAGGCGCTCGCCGCCGCGGCGCGGGAGATGCACCGCTACCCGGACGGCCACGCGACGGCGCTGCGGGAGGCCATCGGCGCGCGCTTCGGCCTCGACCCCGCGCGCATCGTCTGCGGCAACGGCTCGGACGAGATCATCCAGCACCTGATCCTGGCCTATGGCGGCGAGGGGACGGAGCTGGTGATGAGCCAGCACGGCTTCGTGATGTACGACATCTCCGGTCGCTATGCCGGCTGCCGCGTGATCAAGGCGCCGGAGCGGAACCTGACCGCCGACGTGGACGCGATGCTGGCCGCGGTGGGCCCGCGCACGCGGATGGTCTTCCTGGCCAACCCGAACAACCCGACGGGGTCGATGCTGCCGGCCGCCGAGGTGGCGCGGCTGCGCGCCGGTCTGCGCGAGGACATCCTGCTGGTGATCGACGCGGCCTATGCCGAGTACGTCACCGATCCGGCCTATGATGCCGGGGCGAAGCTGGTCGATGCAGGGCCCGGCCACACGGTGATGACGCGCACCTTCAGCAAGATCTTCGGCCTGGGCGGCGTGCGCCTCGGCTGGGCCTATGCGCCGGCGCCGGTCATCGACGTGCTGAACCGGGTGCGCGGGCCGTTCAACGTGAACGCCGCGGCGATCGCCGCCGGCATCGCCGCCGTCACCGCTGCCGGCTGGGTCGAGACCTCGGTGGCGCACAATGCCGAATGGCGTGCGCGGCTGTCCGACGCACTGCGCCAGGCCGGGCTGGAGGTACACCCAAGCGAGGGGAATTTCGTGCTCGTCGATTTCGGCACGGCCGAGCGCGCCCGGGCAGCCGATGCGGCCATGCGCGCGCGCGGCGTGATCGCCCGCGGCGTCGGCGCCTATGGGCTGCCGCACTGCCTGCGCGTCACCGTCGGCACGGCGGAGGAATGCGGCCTGGTGATCGAGGCGCTGTCCGGCTTCGCCCGTGGCTGAACCCCTGTTCCGGCGCCTCTGCCTCATCGGCGTCGGGCTGATCGGCGGATCGATCGCGCGCGTCGCGCGGGAGCGGGGCGACATCGCCGGCACCGTGGTGGCGCATTCCCGCCGGCCCGAGACCCTGGCCCGCGTGCGCGAGCTCGGCTTCGCCGACGTGGTGGAGGCCGATCCGGCGCGCGCGGTGGCGGAGGCGGACGCGGTGATCCTCTGCGTCCCCGTCGGCGCCTATGCGGGGGTGATGGCCGCGATCGCGCCGCACCTGATGCCGGGCGCGGTGCTCTCCGATGTCGGCTCGACCAAGGGCAGCGTGATCCGCGACCTTGCGCCGCTGCTGCCCGAAGGCGTGCACCTGGTGCCGGCGCATCCCATGGCGGGAACGGAGCACAGCGGGCCGGACTCGGGCTTCGCCACGCTGTTCGAGGGCCGCTACTGCATCCTGACGCCCGAGCCCGGCACGGACCCCGGCGCGGTGGAGAAGGTCGCCGAGCTCTGGCGCCGCGCCGGCTCCATGGTCGAGACGATGGATGCGGCGACGCACGACAAGGTGGTGGCGATCGTCTCGCACCTGCCGCACCTGATCGCCTTCACGATCTGCGGCACGGCCGACGACCTGGCGGAGGAGACGCGCGAGGCGGTGCTGAAATTCGCCGCCTCCGGCTTCCGCGACTTCACCCGCATCGCGGCGAGCGACGTCGACATGTGGCGCGACGTGTTCCTCAACAACCGCGAGGCGGTGCTGGAGATGCTGGCGCGCTTCAGCGAGGACGCGCACGCCTTCGGCCGCGCCATCCGCTGGGGCGAGGCGGGGTTCATCGAGGACCGCATCCGCCGCGGGCGGACGATCCGGCGCGGGCTGATCGAGCGGAAGCAGGCGTGAGGCAAGCGCCGCAGGCCTAGCCCGCCGGCGCGGCCCGGTAGTCCGCCTCGCTCACCGGCTCGAACCAGTCCGTGCCCTCGCCGTTCGGCCCGTTTTCCGACAGCGCGAGATGCGCGAAGAGCCGGTCCGGCGCCGCGCCGTGCCAGTGCCGCACGCCGGGCGGGATCAGCACCGTGTCGCCGGGATGCAGCGCCTGCACCGCCTCGCCCTCGCGCTGCACGCGCCCGACGCCGGAGAGGCAGTAGAGCGTCTGTCCCACCGGATGCGCGTGCCAGTTGGTGCGCGCCCCCGGCGTGAAGGAGACGACACTGCCGCGCAGCCGCGACGGCGCCTCGCCCACCACCACCTCGTCCTGCCAGACCGTGCCGGTGAAATTCGCGGCCGGCGCCTGCTTCGTGGCGCGCGCCGCGGCGCGGATGACCTTCATCGGCCTCTCCTCCCTCGCTCCTGCGCGCCCAGGGTGCGGCCGCGCCGCGGCGGCGGTCAATCGTGGCTTGGCACCGGCGGCGATCCGGCGGAGGCTGCCGGCGGAACCGGAGGAACGCCCATGGCCGAGCGCATCAACCGCGCCATCGCGCTGCTCGCCGAGGACCAGGCCATCTACTATGCGGGCCATCATGCCGGCGCCGTGCTGACCCGCGAGCAGGGCCGCGCGGATGCCGCGACCTGGGCCGACTACCTCAACATAGGTATGGAGCACGGCGCCTTCGACATGGCCGGGCTCGAGGCCTGGCTGCAGGGCATGGCCGAGGCGGCACCGACGCGCTCCGGCCACCGGACGCCGACGGTGATCGTCGAGGCGCCGGTGAACGGCACGGACGAGGCCAATGTCCGTCACAATGCCTGGCAGTTCCGCCAGATCCTCGGCCGCGGCGCGCACGGCATCCTGCTCTGCCAGGCGGAGACGGCGGGCGCGGCGCGCGCCTTCGTCGAGGCCTGCCGCTACCCGCACAACACGCGCGGCGTCGATCCGGCGCTGCCCCCGCCGCTGGCGCGCATGGAGGGCGCGGCGGTGCCGGCGCCCGCCGCGGGCCTGCTCGGCACCGGCACGCGCGGCCGCGGGTCGGAGCGCACGGCGGCGCCGATCTGGGGCATCACCGAGGCGGAGTATTTCCGCCGCGCCGACCCCTGGCCGCTGAACCCGGAGGGCGAGCTGCTGCTCGGCGTGAAGATCGAGAGCCCGGAGGGCGTGGCGCGCTGCGAGGAGATCCTCGCCGTCCCCGGCCTCGGCTTCGCCGAGATGGGGCCCGGCGATCTCGGCCTCTCCCTGCTCGGCCGCACCGAGGTCCAGCGCTTCCCCTACCCGCCGGAGATGCGCGCGGCGCGGGACCGCGTCTTCGCCGCCTGCCGCCGCAACGGCATCGCCTTCCTCGAGGCCTGCACGCCGGAGACGGTGGCGGCGCGGCTCGACGAGGGCGTGCGCGTCATCGCCAGCGGGCGCGAGGACACGGCGCGCGCGGGCCGCGCGCACCAGCGCCGCCGCATGCCTGTCTGAGGCGCCTCGTCCGAAGTGGGGCGCCGCGCGGGCCGGCTCAGACCGGCCGCTCGCCCTTCACCGTCACGCGGTTGCCGTAGCGGCGGTGCGGCCAGTAGTCCCACATGGCGCGATGCTGGGCGCAGCGGTTGTCCCAGAAGGCGATGCTGTTCGCCTGCCAGCGGAAGCGGCACTGGAACAGCGGGTTGGCCATGTGCTCGTAGAGATAGGCGAGGATGCCCGCACTCTCGTCCGCCGGGATGTCGAGGATGCGGCGCGTGAAGCCCTTGTTCACGTAGAGCGCCTTCTTCCCCGTCACGGGATGGGTGCGGATCACCGGGTGGATGGCGCGCGGATAGCTCGGCTTGTCCTGCACGCCGAAATTGGCGTAGGTGCCGCGGTAATTCTCCTCGCCGTCATGAATCGCGCGCAGCCCTTCCAGATAGGTCTTCATGCGGTCCGAGAGCGCGTCGTAGGCGGCGTACATGTTGGCGAAGAGCGTGTCGCCGCCGCGTGGCGGGCATTCCTTGATGTAGAGGATGCTGCCCATCGGCGGCTCCTCGTCGCAGCTCACGTCGGAATGCCAGCCCTCGCCATTGGCGCGCGGGCTGTCCTTGTCCGCCATGATGATCATCAGCTCGGGGTGCCCGGGTTCGCTCGGCGCCGCGGGGTGGATGTGCAGCGGGCCGAACTTGCGGCCGAAATCGAGGTGCTGCTCCTGCGTCAGGTGCTGGTCGCGGAAGAAGATCACCAGGTTCTCGGCCAGCGCGCGGTGGATCTCGTCCATCTGCTGGTTCGAGGGCTTCGCCAGGTCCACGCCGCCGATCTCGGCACCGATGATCGGCGTCAGCTTGTCCACCGTGATGGTCTGGTAGGGCGTGCCCTCGTCGGCCAGGTGCTTGATGCGCGGCCCCTTGTGGCGGCTGTGGATGCTCTCGGACATGGCGGCGATCCTCCTCGGGCAGGGAGATTAGGTCAGGTCGGGCCGGAGCGGAAATGCCCCCGGCCGGTCATTCCAGCCGCATCCCGGCCTGGCGGATGATCCGCCCCCAGGCCGCGATCTCGCTGATGGTGAAGGCCTGGAACTCCTCGGGCGTGGCCAGGCGCTCCAGCGCGCTGCCCATCTGCTTCAGGCGGCCGCGCACTTCCGGCATGTCGAAGACGGTGGCGTAGTCGCGCTGCACCTTCGCCACCACCTCGGGCGGCGTCGCCTTCGGCGCATAGACGCCGCTCCAGGTGGTGAACTGCAGCGTCGGCAGGGCAGCCTCGGTGGCGTTCGGCACCGCGGGCACCGCCGGGTGGCGCTGCGCCGAGGTCACCGCCAGCGCATGCACCTCGCCGCGGTCGACCAGCGGCTTGGCCCCGACGATATCGACCGACATCAGCGAGAGCCGCCCGCTCAGCAGGTCAGGGAAGGCCGCCTGGTTGCCGCGGTAGCCGACATGCGCGGCGTCGATGCCGGTGATCATGCGCAGCAGCTCCGTCGCCACGCGCGAGGGCACGCTGCCCCAGCCGTAATTGTGCCGCCCCGGCTCGGCCTTCAGCCGCTCGATCAGCCCGGTCAGGGTGGTGGCGCCGAGCGCCCGGCTCGCCATGACGACGAAGGGCGAATCGCCGAAGCGGGTGATGGCCGCGAAGTCGCCGACCGGGTCGTAGGGCAGCCGCTCGTAGAGCGCCGGGTTGGCGGCATGGGTCATGGCGGACGTCGCCAGCAGGGTCAGCCCGTCCGGCTTCGCCCGTGCCACCGCCTCGCAGGCCAGCACGCCATTGGCGCCGCCGCGGTTGTCCACCACCACGGGCCGGCCCCAGAGCACGGCCAGGCGCTCGGTGAAGACGCGCGTGGTGATGTCGACCGAACTTCCCGCCGGCAGCGAGGTGACGATGGTCACGCGGTCATGCGGCCAGGCGCCGCCCTGGCCGATGGCCGGGCGGGGCAGGGCGATCGCCGCCGCTCCCGCCGCCAGGAATTGGCGTCGTCGGGCCATCCGATTCCTCCCGGTGCTGGCGGGCTTCGCCGCGCGTTCCTCACCCCCGACGCTAGACCCGTCCGGCAGGGCGCGCCAAGTGGGGGAAACACCCCGGGGAGCGCGCGGCATGACGTCACCAGAAGCGGCGGAGTGGGTGCTCGAGCCCGGCTTCCTCACCGTGAACCATGGCTCCTTCGGCGCCACGCCGCGCAGCGTCCTGGCCGAGCAGGCGCGCTGGCGCTGCCGGATGGAGGCGCAGCCGAGCCGCTTCATGGCGCAGGAACTGCCCGGCGCGCTGCGCGCCGCTGCCGCCGCCCTGGCGCGGCATCTCGACGCCGATGCGGAGGGGCTCGCCTTCGTCGGCAACGCCACCGAGGGCTGCAACGCCGTGCTGCGCGGCCTCGCTCTTGCGCCCGGCGACGAGATCCTGCTGCTCGACCACGGCTACGGCGCGGTGCGCAAGGCCGCAGGCTTCGTTGCCGCCGCCGCTGGCGCCCGCCTGGTCGAGCTGCGCCTGCCCTTCCCGCGCCCCGAACCCGCCGCGGTGCTCGGCGCGCTGGCCGCGGCGATCCGGACGCGGACGCGGCTGGCCGTGCTGGACCACATCACCTCGCCCTCCGCCCTGGTGCTGCCGGTGGCGGCGATGATCGCGCTCTGCCGGGCGCGCGGCGTGCCGGTGCTGGTGGACGGGGCGCATGCGCCGGGGCAGGTGCCGCTCGCGCTCGGCGCGCTCGGCGCGGACTGGTACGCGGGGAATGCGCACAAATGGCTTCTCGCGCCGAAGGGCTGCGCCTTCCTCTGGACGGCGCCCGAGCGGCGCGCGGCGACGCATCCGCTCGTGATCAGCCACGGTCTCGGCCAGGGCTACGTGGCTGAGTTCGACTGGACCGGCACGCGCGACCCCACGGCCTGGCTCGCCGTGGAGGCGGCGATCACCGTGCATGCGCGGCTCGGCGGCGCGGCGCTGATGGCGCGCAACCGGGCGCTCGCCGCCGAGGCGGGCGCGCTGCTGGCGGCGCGGCTGGGGACCGAGACGGGCGCGCATCCGGCGATGCAGGGCGCGATGGCGGTGG
>CAYNYQ010000088.1:12936-15036 GCA_964401305.1 uncultured Acetobacteraceae bacterium
ATGGCGATCGGCGGCGCGCTCTGGCTGCGCGTCTCGGCGCAGGCCTACAACCGGGTCGAGGACTACGCGCGGCTCGGCGACATGCTCGCCCAGGCGTTGTAGCGCGGGGGCAGCGCCCAGCCCGACACGCCTCCGTTACCGCCGCTTCGCCTCGAAGCGCCAGGGGGCCGCGCCCTCCACCAGCGGGTCGAGCGCGAGCCGGTGCTCGAGCGGCGGGAAAGCGCGGCTGCGGCACTCGGCGCGATCACAGAGCCGGCAGGAGAGGCCGATGCCGACCATCGCCGTCTCCAGGTCGAGGCCCGTCGCATAGACCACCTCCCCGGCGCGGGAGACGTCGCAGCCCATGGCGACCACATGCACCGGCGCCGGATCGCCCCAGCGCGCCGGCGGGCCCTGCACGGTGCGGGCGAAGCAGAGGAAGGCGCCGCCATCCGGCAGCTGCGCCAGCTGCACGCGGATCTGCCCCGGCGTGGCGAAGGCCTGGTGCACGATCCACTTCGGGCAGGAGCCGCCGAAGCGCGCGAAGGGAAAGCCGGCCGCCGAGAAGCGCTTGTCCACGTTGCCGGCGGGATCGACGCGCAGAAAGAAGAAGGGCACGCCGCGCGCGCCCTCCCGCTGCAGGGTGGAGAGGCGGTGGCAGGCCTGCTCGAAGCTGACGCCGAAGCGCGCGGCCAGCGCCTCGAGGTCGTGCCGCAGTTCGCGCGCCGTGGCCAGGTAGGCGCCATAGGGCATCAGCAGCGCGCCGGCGGCGTAGTTCAGCAGGCCGATGCGGATCAGCTGCGCCGCCTCGGTGGAGGAGGGTTCGAAGCCCGCCATCGCCGCCTGCACCGCCTCCCCGGCCTCGAGCAGCATCAGCTGGAAGGCGAGGTGGAAGCCGCGGCTCTCGCGCGGCAGGCTCTCCGAAAGATCGAGGCGCCTTGCATCGGGATCGTAGCGGCGGAGCGCGCCGGGGACGGCGCCGACGGTCACCTTCAGCTCGTGCCGCCGGCGCAGGCGCTCGGCAACGGCATGGTTCATCTCGGAGGGGGCGGAGGCGCCCATCTCCGCGCCGATCAGCTCGGCCGCGTGCTCCAGCGCGGGGAAATGGTTGGCGCGGTCGTGGAAGAAGTCGCGCGCCTCCTCGGTGGGCAGCAGGATGCGCCGGCCGGTGGGCAGCGCGATGCCGCTCGCATCCTCGCGCGCGACGCGCCAGGCGCGGTAGAGCGCGAGCACGGCGCGGGCGACGTTCGGCGCGCTGGCGGCCAGGGTGGCGATCTCCTGATCCGGCGGCTCGTCGAGGCCGAGCATCGGGTCGGCCAGCACCTCTTGCAGCCCGACCTCCAGCGCCCGCTCCTGCATGCCGGAGAGGGCGGCGATGTCGACCTCCAGCACCTGGGTCAGCTTGATCAGCAGGCTGGCGGTGACGGCGCGCTGGTCGTGCTCGATCAGGTTGAGGTAGCTGGCCGAGATGCCGAGGCGCAGGGCGAGGGCCTGCTGCGCGATCCCCTTCTCCATCCGGATCCGCCGGATCGCGCGGCCCAGCAGCGGACGCGCCATTCTTTACTCCTTTTACAGAAACCCGGCTCAGCCGGTGAACCCGCGCACGCGTTTGCAGCGTAGGACGCATGATCGTGGGTGAACTTTGGCGGTGCAATGTGAATTATTCACCTCACGGACGCCAGCCTCAGGAGACCAGCATGCGCCCCGACAGCACCCCCACCCGCGCCCCCGACGGTTCCGGCGCGGGCGGGCCCGGCCAGGATCCCCGCCGCTTCCAGGGGATCCGCCGCGACTACACCGAAGCCGATGTGGCGCGCCTCGCCGGCTCCTTCCGCGTGAAGCACACGATCGCCGAGATGGGCGCGCGGCGCCTGTGGCACCTGCTGCAGACCGAGCCGCAGGTGACCACGCTCGGCGCGCTGACCGGCATGCAGGCGCTGCAGCAGGTCAAGGCGGGGCTGCAGGCGATCTACCTCTCGGGCTGGCAGGTGGCCGCCGACGCCAACAGCGCCGCCACCATGTACCCCGACCAGTCGCTGTATCCCGTGGACAGCGTCCCCACCGTGATCCGCCGCATCAACAATGCGCTGCGCCGCGCCGACCAGATCGCGACGCTCGAGC
>CAYNYQ010000089.1:0-15011 GCA_964401305.1 uncultured Acetobacteraceae bacterium
CCGCTGCTGCTGCGCTACGGACCCGGCGACTACAATTGCCTGCACCAGGATCTCTATGGCGAGATCGCCTTTCCCCTGCAGGTCGCCGTGCTGCTCTCCGACCCGGGCAGCGACTTCGCGGGCGGCGAGTTCGTGCTGGCCGAGCAGCGTCCGCGCATGCAGTCCCGCGCCGAGGTGGTGCCGCTGGCGCAGGGCGAGGCGGTGGTTTTCGCGGTCCGGCACCGGCCCGTGCAGGGCTCTCGCGGCGTCTACCGGGTGGCGCTGCGCCACGGGGTCAGCCGGGTGCGCGCGGGCGAGCGGTTCACGCTGGGGGTGATCTTCCACGACGCGGCGTGACCGCCGCCTCCGCGGCCGCCCCCCCGACCTTCCCCCCCGCGTGCATGCTGCTACCCTCCACGGCAACATCCGGGGAAACGCCATGCCGGTCTTCGACGACACGAGATCCACCGCCACCTCCGCCGGCGGCAACGCAACCGTCGCGCTGCGCCTGGCCGAGGGCTTCCGCCGCCACGGCGTGACGCTCACCTTCGGCCAGTCGCTTCCCAGCGCCTTCCACCTGGCCTGCCCGCATGTCGGCATCGACCAGAAGGTCTATCGCCAGGAGAATGCCGGCGGCTCCATGGCCGACGGCTATGCCCGGATCGCGCGCAAGGTCGGAATCGTCACCGCGCAGAACGGCCCGGCCGCCACCCTGCTGGTGGCGCCGCTGGCCGAGGCGCTGAAGGCCTCCATCCCGGTCCTCGCCCTGGTGCAGGAGGTGACGCGTGACAATTTCGACCGCAACGCCTTCCAGGAGCTCGACCACCTGGCGATGTTCGCGCCCGTGGCGAAATGGGTGCGCCGGCTCGAGCGCGCCGACCGGCTGGACGACTATGTCGACATGGCCTTCACCGCCGCCGCCTCCGGCCGGCCCGGCCCGGCGGTGCTGCTGGTGCCCGCCGACCTGCTGACCGAGACCGCCGCCGCCCGGGCCGCGCTGCTGCGCCCGCGGGTGATGTCGCTCGGCGAGGTGCCGCTCGACCGCACCCTGGCCGACCCCGTCGCCATCGCCGCCGCCGCCGATGCGCTCGCCGCGGCCGAGAACCCCCTGGTGGTGGCGGGGGGCGGCGTGCACCTCTCCGGCGCCTGTGCCGAGTTGGCCGCATTGCAGGAGGCGGCGCACCTGCCGGTGGCGACCACCGTCATGGGCAAGGGCGCGGCGGACGAGACCCACCCGCTGACCCTCGGCCTGGTCGGCTACGTCATGGGGCAGGGGACCCGCACCCATGCCCTGCGCCCGATGGTCGACCGCGCCGATGTCGTGCTGCTGGTCGGCACGCGCACCAACCAGAACGGCACCGACAGCTGGAAGCTGTTCGGCGAGGGCACGCGCTTCATCCATCTCGACGCCGACCCCATGGAGATCGGCCGCAACTACGAATCCCAGCGCCTGCTGGGCGACGCCAAGCTGACCCTCGGCGCGCTCGCCGAAGCCATGAAGGCCCGCGACCTCGCCCGCCGCGCCGCCGCACGACCCGCCATCGAGCGCGAGATCGCCGCCTCCGTCGCCGCCTGGCGCCGGACCATGCAGGGGCTGCTCGGGCGCGACGCCCCGCTCTGCCGGCCCGAGCGCGTGATGGCCGAGCTCGACGCGCTGATCGGGCCGGAGGACGTGGTCGTCGCCGATGCCTCCTACAGCTCGATCTGGATCGCCAACTACCTGACCGCGCGGAAGGCCGGGCAGCGCTTCCTCACGCCGCGCGGCATCGCCGGCCTCGGCTGGGGCCTGCCCATGGCGATCGGCGCGCAGGTCGCGCTGGCCGAGATGGGTTCGAAGGGCCGGGTCGTCTGCCTCTGCGGCGATGGCGGCTTCGCCCATTCCTGGGCCGAGCTCGAGACGCTGCGCCGCATGCAACTGCCGGTCACCACCATCATCCTGAACAACGGCATCCTCGGCTACCAGAAGCACGCCGAGGAGGTGCGGTTCGGCGAGCACACCAAGGCGGTGGACTTCGCCGCCGTGGACCATGCCGCGATCGCGCGCGCCTGCGGCGTCGAGGGCGTGCGGGTGGAGGGCAGCGCCGCCATCGCGCCGGCGCTGAAGGCGGCGCTGGCCGCCGGCGCGCCCGTGCTGCTCGACGTCATCACCGACCCGGACGCCAAGCCGCCGATCTCCGCCTTCGCCGGCCACTACCCGGAGCCCTTCTGATGCCCGCGACCGGATGGGAGCCACGCTGATGCCCGCGACCGGATGGGAGCCCCAGTGATGCTCGCGACCGGATGGGAGCCCCAGTGATGCTCGCCCTGCGCAAGACCACCGCCGGCTTCGGCCTCGAATTCCAGGAGGTCCCGCCGGCCCAGCCGCCAGGCCCCGGCGAGGTGATCCTGAAGGTGGAGGCCGCGGGCATCTGCGGCTCCGACGTGCACGCCTATGAATGGACCGGCGGCTACGAGTTCATGGAGCCCCGAATGCCGCTCACCATGGGCCATGAGTTCAGCGGCCGGGTCTGGCGCACCGGCACCGGCACCGGCTTCAAGGGCGGCGAGCGGGTCTGTGTCATCCCGATGGTCGCCTGCGGCGCCTGCCGCAACTGCCGCGCCGGCGATGCCCGCAACTGCCTCAACCGCGAGGGCATCGGCCTCACGCGCGACGGCGGATTCGCGGCCGAGGTGCGCGTCCCCTCCGCCTGCTGCGTCGCGCTGCCCGATGCGGTGGATGCCGAGCTCGGCGCGCTGGTCGAGCCGCTCGGCGTCGGCGCCGAGGCGGTGCTGACCGGCGCGGTCGGCCTTGGCGACACGGTGCTGGTGATGGGCCCGGGCACGATCGGCCAGGCCATCGCCCTCTTCGCCCGCAAGGCGGGGGCGGCGCGGGTGCTGATCTCGGGCCGCGCCGATGCGCCGCGCTTCGATGTCTGCCGCGCGCTGGGCTTCACCGAGCTGCTCGATGTCGCCGAGGCGCCGCTGCAGGATCTGGTGATGCAGGCCACCGGCGGCCGCCCCGTGGACCTGGTGCTGGAGGCGACCGGCGTGCCCTCCACCCTGAACGACGGCATCGGCGTGCTGAAGAAGGGCGGGATCTGCGTCGCCGTCGGCATCCATGCCGGCGCGGTGACGCTGCCGCTGACCGAGTTCGTGCGCAACCGCCACCAGCTGCGCGCCAGCCATGGCGCCGAGCGCCGCACCTGGGACCGCGTCGTCGCGCATCTCGCCGGCGACCCGGAGGGGTTCCGGCCGATGATCACGCACCGCATGTCCCTCGACCGCGGGCTGGAGGGCTTCGAGCTCGCCCGCCAGCGCGCCGCCAGCAAGGTGATCCTGACGCCATGAACCCGAATGCGGACCGCGTCGCGCTGGTCACCGGCGCCGCCCGCGGCATCGGCGCCGCCTGCGCGGCGAAGCTCGCGGCGAACGGCCACCCCGTGGTGCTGGCCGACGTCATCCCGGAGGTGGAGGCGACGGCGGCGGCGCTGCCCAATGCCCGCGCCATCCGCCTCGACGTCGCCGATCCCGCCGCCGTCGCCGCGCTGCCGCGCGCGCTCGGCGACTGGTGGGAGAGGCTCGGCGTCGTCGTGAACAATGCCGGCATCTCGCCCAAGGTGGATGGCCGCGCCCGGCCGATCCGCGAGATGCCGCTGGACGAGTGGAACCGCGTCCTCGCGGTGAACCTGACCGGCGCCTTCCTGGTCTCCCAGGCCTGCATCCCGGCCCTGCGCGCCCGCCGCTGGGGACGGATCGTGATGATGACCAGCCAGGCGGCGCGGGCGAAGAGCCAGATCGCCGGCGCGCACTACGCCGCCAGCAAGACCGGGCTGATGGGCTTCGCGCGCAGCCTGGCGGTCGAGCTCGGCCCCGACAACATCACGGTCAACAGCGTCGCCCCGGGTCGCATCGACACGCCCATGGCGCAGGGCGCGGCGGCGGGGGTGAACGACGCCTTCCTCGCCCAGGTGCCGCTGCGCCGCGTCGGCACGCCGGAGGACGTGGCGGAGGTGGTGGCCTTCCTCGCCTCGGACGCGGCCGGCTACCTCTCCGGCGCGACGCTCGATGTCGGCGGCGGCAGCTTCATGCCGTGACCCTGGGGTGGGCGTACCCCGCCCGCCTCCTTCCCCCAGCGGAGTGCCGGAGATGAACAAGCTCGACCTGAACGGCCGCGTGGCCGTGATCACCGGCGGGGCGCGCGGCATCGGCCTCGCCATCGCCGAGCGCGCGGCGGCCTCCGGCGCTAGGCCGGCGATCTGGGACCTCGACCTCGCCGAGGCCGAGGCCGTCGCGCGGCGCCTCGGCGGCGTCGCGGCGCGGGTGGACGTGGCCGATGACGCTTCCATCGCCGCGGCCCTCGCCGCGACCGAGGCCGCCCTCGGCCCCGTCGACATCCTGGTGGCCAATGCCGGCATCACCGGGCCGAACGCGCTGGTGGAGGACTACCCGGTCGATGCCTGGCGGCGGGTGATCGAGATCGACCTCACCGGCGTCTTCCTCTGCTGCCGCGCCGTCGTGCCGGGGATGCGCGCGCGGGACTACGGCCGCATCGTCACCATCGCCTCGATCGCGGGGAAGGAGGGCAACCCCAACGCCGCCGCCTATTCCGCGGCGAAGGCGGGGGTCATCGGCTTCACCAAGTCGCTCGGCAAGGAACTCGCCACCACCGGCGTGCGCGCCAACTGCGTCACCCCGGCCGCGGCGAAGACCGACATCTTCCGCCAGATGACCCAGGCGCAGATCGACTACATGCTCTCGAAGATCCCGGCCGGCCGCTTCGCGCAGGTGGAGGAGATCGCCGCCCTGGCCTGCTGGCTGGCCAGCGAGGAATGCAGCTTCTCCACCGGCGGCGTCTTCGACGTCTCGGGCGGGCGCGCCACCTACTGAGGCACGCGCCAGGCCCGGGGTCAGGCCGGCATCAGCCCCCGCTCGCGCAGGATGCCGAGCGCCTGGCGCAGCGCCGACGCCATGGTCTCGGGCGGCATGGCGCCGCTGAACAGCACATGCCCCTGCAGCGCGAAGGTCGGCACGCCCGAAAGGCCGAGCTGGCGGAAGCCGGCATCCTCGCCGAGCACCTGCGCCTCCCCGGCATCGCTTGCCAGGTGGTTGGCGACGCTGGTCGGGTCCATGCCGGCCTCGCCGGCGATCGCCGCCAGCTCCGCCGCCGTGCCGATGTCGCGCCCGTCGTGGAAATAGGCCTGGAACAGCGCCTCCACCACGCGGTTCTGCAGGGCCGCCCCGCCCTCCTCGGCGGCCAGCGCGATGACGCGGTGCGCGGCGACGGTGTTGGGCGTGCGCAGCATGCGCTCGTGCCGGAACTCCAGTCCGGCGGCGGCGCCGGCCGCGGCGACCTGCGCGTCGAGCTGGCGCGAGCGCTCCACGCTGCCGAACTTGGCGGCGCGATAGGCGGCGCGCTCCACCCCCTCCCGCGGCATCTCGGGGTTGAGCTGGAAGGGACGCCAATGGACCTCGAAGCGTTCCCCGTCCTCGCGCCCGAGGATGGCCATGGCGGCCTCCATGTTGCGCTTGCCGACCCAGCACCAGGGGCAGATGGCGTCGGAGACGATGTCGAGGCGCGCGGCGGGGCGCGGCGTCGCGGCCTCCGGCAGCACCATCGGCCCGGCGCTGCTGCCCGGCACCTCGCAGCCATCCGGCCCGCAGGCGGGGGTGACGGCGTCCTCGGTCATGCGGTCGTCCATGATCCCGCTCCCTCGATCCAGCCGCTAACCTCGGGGCCCGCCGCCCGTCGTGCAAGCCCGGCCGTGCCGGCCGGCGGGCCCGGGCTTGCGGTCGCGGCGCCAGCCTGCGATGTGCGCCCCCGGAGGACAGGCCATGCGCACCCAGGTCGGAATCATCGGCGCCGGTCCGGCGGGGCTGCTGCTGGCACACCTGCTGCATCTGCGCGGCATCGAGAGCGTGGTGCTCGAGGCCCGCTCCCGCGCCCATATCGAGGAGCGCATCCGCGCCGGGCTGCTGGAACAGGGCACGGTCGACATCCTCACCGGCGCCGGCGCCGCCGACCGCCTGCACCGCGAGGGCATGGTGCATGAGGGCCTGGCGCTGCGCTTCGACGGCGCGAGCCACCGCATCCCGCTGACCGATCTCACCGGCAAGGTCGTGACCATCTACGGCCAGCAGGAGGTGGTGAAGGATCTCGTCGCGCTGCGCCTCGGTGCCGGCCTGCCGCTGGTCTTCGAGGCGGCGGAGGTCGCGGTGCACGGCATCGACACCGATCGCCCGCGCATCACCTGGACCGAGGCCGGCGCGCCGCGGAGCCTGGAGTGCGACATCATCGCCGGCTGCGACGGCTTCCACGGCATCTGCCGCGAGAGCTTTCCCGCCGGCGCCCTCCGCCTCTACGAGCGCGTCTATCCCTTCGCCTGGCTCGGCATCCTGGCCGAGGCGCCGAACGTCCACCACGAGCTGATCTACGCGCGGCACGAGCGCGGCTTCGCGCTGGCCACCATGCGCACCCCGGGCCTGACCCGCCTCTACCTGCAATGCCGGCCGGAGGAGGACCTGGCCGAATGGCCGGATGCGCGGATCTGGGAGGAGCTGCACGCCCGCCTCGCCCGCCGCGACGGCCCCTCCGAGGTGAAGGAGGGCCCGATCGTCCAGAAGGGCGTCACCGCCATGCGCAGCTTCGTCGCCGAGCCCATGCGCAGCGGCCGGCTCTTCCTCGCCGGCGACGCGGCGCACATCGTCCCGCCCACGGGCGCCAAGGGGATGAACCTCGCGGTCGCCGATGTCTGGTACCTCGCCCGGGCGCTGGAGGGCTTCTACGCCGGCCGCGGCATGGCGGCGCTGGAGGGCTATTCGGCGCAGTGCCTGGCGCGCATCTGGAAGGCGCAGCGATTCTCCTGGTGGATGACCTCCATGCTGCACCGCTTCGACGCCGGCGACGCCTTCGAACACAAGGTGCAGGTCGCCGAGCTCGACTACATCTGCGGCAGCGAGGCGGGGATGCGCACGCTGGCCGAGAACTACGTCGGCCTGCCCCTCGACTGATCCCCGGCCGGCGGGCAGCATCGCCGCGGGGAGGACCATGCCATGCCGCGCTTCGAGATCCTCGAGGACGAGCCCTTCGCCGGCGGGCAGGATTTCGGCGCCGGCCCCTACCGGCGCATCGCCGGGCGCTTCCACGGCGCCATCGACCCGGCCGATGCGCGCCATGCCGCGATCGCCGATCTCGACCTGGCGCCGCGCAACGCGGCGGGGCTGGTGGAGTACGCGACGGAGATCGTGATCCTCCGCCCGGCCGACCCCGCGCGCGGCAATGGCCGGCTGCTCTACGACGTGACCAATCGCGGCCGGAAGGTGGTCTTCGGCGCCTTCTTCGAGGCGACGGGCGCCACCGCGGCGGAGCAGAACGCGCTGCGTAGCGCCGCCGCGGTCGGGCGCGCGACGCCGCTCCGCGAGGGCACCACGCTGGCCTGGTCGGGCTGGGACCCCGAGGTGCCGCGCGGCAACGACACGCTGCGCATCGACCTGCCCCTGCTGCCCGGCATCGTCGGGACGAGCCGCGACGAATGGGTCTTCGGCACGCGCGTCATGCCCGCCGACCGGCCCACCGCGCCGCTGAGCTACAAGGTGGCGGACCGCGACAAGGCGCGCGCGCGCCTCGTCGTGCGGCGAACCCGCGACGGCGCGCTGCGCGCCATCCCGCCCGATGCCTGGGACTATGCCGGGGAGCGGGCGATCCGCCTGCTGCCCGAGGGCACCGCCTTCGAGCCCGGCAGCATCTACGATTTCACCTATCCCGCGACGGGCGCGCGGCCGCTCGGCGCCGCCTTCGCCGCGACGCGCGACCTCGTCAGCGCGCTGCGCCATGGCGAGGGGGAGGGCAACCCGCTCGCCGGCCTGGCGATCCGCCACACCTATGCGGTGGGCGTCTCCCAGGCCGGCCGCTACCTGCGCCAGCACATCGACCTCGGCATGAGCGCCGACATGCGGGGGCGGCGCGTCTTCGACGGCGTGCTGAGCCATGTCGCCGGGGCGGGGCGCGTCTTCATCAACCAGCGCTTCGCGCAGCCCGACCGCACCGCCTGCTGGCACGAGGACCGCGACTTCCCCGAGGTCTGGTTCCCCATGGCCGCCGCCGCCGCGACCGACCCGCTGAGCGGCCGGACCGACGCCCTGCTGCGCAGCCCCGCCACCGACCCGCTGCTGATGGAGGTGAACACCTCGACCGAGTACTGGCAGAAGGGCGCCTCGCTGACGCACACCGACCCTGCCGGCAGGCGCGACCTGCCCGAGCCTGCCGGGGCGCGCCTCTATCTCTGCGCCGGCACGCGCCATGCGGGGCGGGCGGGGGCGACGACGGCGCGCGGCATCGCCCACAACCCCAACAACCCGCATTCGGCGAGCCCGCTGCTGCGCGCGCTGCTCGCGGCGCTGCAGGACTGGGTGGAGCGCGGGGTGGCGCCGCCGCCCTCGGCCGTACCGCGCATCGCCGATGGTACGCTGGTGCCGGCCTCGGACGTGCTGGGGGCCTTCCCGACGCTGCCGGGGGCGCGCCTGCCGCGCTTCGCCAACCCGGTCGCAGCCGTGACGGACTGGGTCGCCGGCGCGCGGAGCCCGGAGGACGCCTGGCGCCCGCTGGTGCCGGCGGTGGACGCCGACGGCAACGAGTGCTGCGGCGTGCGGCTGCCGGAGGTGGCGGTGCCGCGCGGCACCTATACGGGTTGGAACCTCTATGCCGCGCCTGGGCTGGAGGGCGAGCTTGCGGACCGCGAGGGCAGCCTGCTGCCCTTCGCCGCGACACGGGCCGAGCGGGAGGCCGCCGGCGACCCGCGCCCCGCCATCGAGGAGCGCTGGCCGAGGGATGAGGACCATGCCGCGGCGGTGGCGGCTGCCGCGGCGGCGCTGGTCGCGCGCCGCCTACTGCTGGAGGAGGACGCGGCGGGCCTGGTCGCCGCGGCCGGCCGGCGCCCGCCGGGGTGACCCGAGGGCAGCGTCAATCGAGGCGTATGTTCGCCGCCTTCACCACCTCGCCCCAGCGCTGCGATTCGGCGGCGAGGAAGCGGGCATAGTCGGCCGTGCCGAGCGGCGCCGGCTCGATGCTGAAGGCGCGCAGCCTCTCGCGCACCTCCGCCGCCTGCACGCCGTCGAGGACCATGCCCGCCAGCCGCTCGAGGATCGGCGCCGGCGTCCCGGCCGGTGCCTGCAGCCCCCACCAGATCATCGCGGTGAAGGGGCCGAGGCCGCCGGCCTCGGTCACCGTCGGCACCTCTGGGGCGGAGAACCAGCGCGCCTCGCTGGTGACGGCGAGGATCTTCACCTTCCCCTCCCGCGCCTGCGGCACATAGGCCGGCAGGTTGTCGCAGACGATGTCGAGCCGGCCCGCGACCAGGTCGCCCATCATCGGCGCCGTGCCGCGATAGGGCACGTGCTGCATCGTCACGCCGGCGCGGCGGTTCAGCGCCTCCTGGATCAGGTGGCCGGAGGTGCCGTTGCCCGGGCTGCCATAGGTCAGCGCGCCGGGCCTTGCCTTCGCCATCTCGAGTACCTCGCGCAGCGAGGCGGCGGGCAGGTCGGCACGGGCGGCGATGCAGTTCGGCGTGTGGCAGATGCGCGCGATGGGGGCGAGGTCGCGCAGCGGGTCGAAGGGCAGCGAGCGGTAGAGGTGCGGCCCCATGGTCATGGCGCTGATGGTGGCGATCAGCAGGGTGTGGCCGTCCGGGTCGGACTTCACCACCGAGTCCGTGCCGATGTTCCCGCCCGCGCCGGCCCGGTTCTCCGGCACCACGGGCTGGCCGATGCGCGCGCCGAGGATCGCGGCGGTGGTGCGGCCGACGGCGTCGGTGGAGGCGCCGGGCGGGAAGGGGATCACCACCCGCACGGGGCGGCTCGGCCAGTCCGCCGCCTGGGCGCGTGCGAGGCCGGGCAGGGCGAGGAGGGGCAGCGCGCCGAGCAGGGCGCGCCGCGGCGGGCGGGGAGGGGGCATGTCGGTCATGGCCCGAAGTCTAGAGCGTGATCGCCGAAGGGCGTAACGCCCGCAGGCGTGAATCAGGCGATGAAACAACGAGCTAGACCACGATCCGCGATTCAGTCCTCGCGGATCGTGGTCTAGGGAGTGATCGCCGAAGGACGCAGCGCCCGAAGCCGTGCCTCACGCGAACAGGCAAGGCGCGGGACCGCGATCCGCGAGTCTGTGCCCGCGGATCATGGTCCGGCGGCAAGTCGCGGCCGGCACGGCGCGGGCCGCTTGCCATGCCCCCGGCGATGCGGCCGGCTCAGCGCGGCCGGACCGCGTCCGCCGTGCCCAGGATGAAGGCGCGGATCTGCGCCAGCTCCGCCTCGGTCAGCTTGCCGTCGAAGCGCGGCATGCCGCCCTCGAGGTAAGCGCCGGCCAGGACGAGCCGGGGCAGGTGCTCCATGGTCTCGCGCGTGGAGAAGCCGAGATTGGGCACGTTGCCGCCGTTGTTCACCCCCGGCACGCCATGGCAGCCGGCGCAATTCGCCACGTAGAGGCCGGTGCCGGGCCCGACATCCTCCGCCCGGTAGGCGATGCCGGAGACCAGCGGGCGGCGCTCCGCCGTCACCGCCGCGGGCATCGCCGCCGTGCCGCCGACGCGGAAGGTATAGACCCGGCCCGGCGAGACGCGGTCCGTGCCGCGCTGGATGATGCCGAAGACGCCGCCCCAACCCACCGCGACGGAGACGTATTGCTGGCCGTCGACCTCCCAGGTGGAGGGTGCCGCGACGACGCCGGAGCCGACCGGAACCTCCCACAGCTTCGCGCCGTTGCGGGCATCGTAGGCGACGAAGCGGCCATCCGCCGTGCCCTGGAAGACCAGGTTGCCCGCGGTGGTCAGGGTGCCGCCGTTCCAGGGGCCGCCGAGGTCGACGCGCCAGGCCTCGCGCTGGCGCACCGGGTCCCAGGCCATCAGCGCGCCGAAGGGCTGCGCCTTGGGCGGCGTCGCGTTCAGGAAGTAGCCGAGGTTCCAGCCCGTCGCGGCCTGGAAGCGGCCTGGCGCGGTGGCGTTGTGCCGCCATGCCGGGTCCGGCGTGAGGGTCAGCGGCACGCCGTGCACCGGCATGTAGGCGAGGCCGGTGGCCGGGTTGAAGGACATCGGGTGCCAGTTGCGCGCGCCATAGGCGGTGGGGATGGCCTCGAAGGCCTCGGTGCGGCTGCGCGCGGCGGGGTTCTCGATCGGCCGTCCCTCGGCGTCGTAGCCCGTGGCCCAGGTCACCTCGACGAAGTTGCGCGCCGAGATGAAGCGGCCATCGGTGCGGTCGATCACGTAGAAGAAGCCGTTCTTCGGCGCGTGCAGGATCACCTTGCGCGGCCGGCCCTCGATCTCCAGGTCGGCGAGGATCATCGGCTGGGTCGCGGTGTAGTCCCAGGTCTCGCCGGGGACGTGCTGGTAGTGCCAGACGTATTCGCCGGTCTCGGGCCGCAGCGCCACGATGGAATGGAGGTAGAGGTTGTCGCCGCCGGCCGGGCTGCGCAGGTTCCGGTTCCAGGGGCTGCCATTGCCCGTGCCGACGTACATCAGGCCGAGCTCCGGGTCGTAGGTCATGCTGTCCCACATCGTCCCGCCGCCGCCGGCCTCCCACCAGCGCCCGGCCGGGTCCCAGGTGCCGAGCGCGCGGGCCATGGAGGCGTCCTCGGGCGGGTTCGCCGGGTTGCCGGGCACGCTGAACCAGCGCCAGGCCTGCGCGCCCGTCTCCGCGTCATAGGCCGTGAGGTAGCCGCGCACGCCGAAATCGGCGCCGCCATTGCCGATGATCACCCGCCCCGCGAAGACCCGCGGTGCGCCGGTGACGGTGTAGGGGCGCGCGCGGTCGATGATCGTGTCGCGTTCCCAGAGCGTCGCGCCGGTCGCCGCATCCAGCGCGAAGAGCCGCCCGTCATAGGAGGCGACGTAGACCTTGCCGCGGTGCACCGCGACGCCGCGGTTGACCACGTCGCAGCAGCCGCGCGCGCCGTATTCCCGCGGCACCTGGGGGTCGAAGCTCCAGAGCCGGGCGCCGGTGCGCGCATCGATGGCGTGCACGACGGACCAGGAGGCCGTGACGTACATCACCCCGCCCACCACCACCGGCGTCGCCTGCACGCCGCGCCGGGAGCCGAGGTCGTAGGACCAGGCGAGGCCAAGCCGCCCGGCATTCTCCGTGGTGATGCCGGCGAGGGGGGAGAAGCGGTTCTCGCTGAAGTTCAGCCCGTAGCTGGGCCAGTCGCGGCCGGTCGCGGCGTTGGCGCGGATGAAGGCCTGGTCCACCTGGCCGGCGGCGGCGCGGACCTGCTCCGGCGAGGGTTGCGCCAGGGCAGGCACGGCGAGCGCCAGGAGACCGAGGGCCAGGGCAAGGGGTCGCGTGCAGCGCATGGAGGCTCCTCCCGCGCCGGGCTCATGCGGCCCGGCTTCGAAGCCTGCGTATCACCCGCGCATCGTGCCGATCAATCGTCGCGCGCAACCGATGATGGTCACACCAGGGTCAGCGGTGCCGGGCCGCGGGGCGGATTGTCGCCGGCACGACGCCCGCGGATGAGGGCCGCTACACCTCGACGCCGTAGAGGTCGCGCGCCGCCGCCGGGCTGACGAGCCCGTCGGCCACGTCGCGCTTGACCAGGGCGGGGTCGCGCTGCCGCGGGTCGCCCATGCCGCCGCCGCCGGGCAGCTTCAGCAGCAGGCGGCGGCCCTTGGGGATCACCTGGAATCCCTTTGTGCGCAGCGGCGTGCCGTTGGCGTCGTTCAGGCCGACCCAACCCGCGGCGCCGTCGCCGCCGCCCTCGCGGCCCTTCGGCGGGTTCGCCACGCGGTCGAAGATGGCGTTCACCGCGAATTCGGCGTCGCCCTTGGCGCCGATCTCCATCACCTGGCCGAAGCCGCCGCGGGTGCGGCCGGGGCCGGCGCTGTCGGGGCGGAGCTGCTTCTGCCAGAAGATCACGGGGGCGACGTTCTCGGTCGCCTCCACCGGCATGGTGCGCACGCCGGAGGGGAAGGCGATGCCGGAGAGGCCATCCTTCGTCGGCCGCGCGCCGGTGCCGCCGGAGTTGAAGGTGATGATCTCGAAATCCTCGGTCTCGGCGGCCTGGCCGGAGACCTGCGCGCCGCCCCGCAGCGGCGGGTTCCACAGTGCCGAGGAGCCTTCGGCGTTCACGCGGTGCGGCACGGCCTGGTGCAGGCACCCCATCATCAGGTCGGGCAGCAGCTGGCCGACCACATGGCGCACGCTGACCGGGTAGGGCCGCGGCGCGTTCAGGATGCAGCCCTCCGGGATCAGCATGTGGAAGGGCGAGAGGCTCGCCCAGTTGTTCGGGATCTCGGGTGCCACGACGCACTTGATGCCGAAGCAGGAATAGGCGCGGCAATAGGCGGGGGGGACGTTGATGCCGCGCGTGGAGAGGCCGGAGGTGCCGGCATAGTCCACCTCGATCCGGTCCTCGTGGATGGTCATGGCGGCGTTCAGCGTGACCGGCGCCTCGTAGCCGTCCGACCTGATGAGGGCGCGGAAGGTGCCGCGCGGCAGCTTGCGGATCTCCTCGATCGTGGCGCGCAGGCTGCTCTCGAAGATGTACTCGGCGAGCGGGTCGATCGAGTCCATGGCGAACTCGTCCATCATCTCGACCAGCCGCTTGGCGCCGGCGTCGTTGCAGGCACACAGGCTGTAGATGTCGCCCTCGAGCTCCACCGGGGTGCGGGACCCGGCGCGGATGAAGTCGAAGAAGGTCTCGTTCGGGGCGTTGCGGTCGAAGCACTTCACGATCGGGATGTAGAGGCCTTCCTCGAAGACGGACCGCCCCTCCGGCCCCATGCCGAGGCCGCCGATGTCGATGATGTGCGCGGTGTTGGCGAAGAGGCCGACGATCTTGCCGCGGCGGAAGGCGGGCGTGACGACGGTGAGGTCGTGCAGGTGACCCGTGCCGAGCCACGGGTCGTTGGTGATGTAGTGGTCACCGGGCTGCATGCCGTGCGCGGGGAACTTGGCCAGGAAATGCCCGACGCTCTCGGCCATTGAGTTCACGTGCCCCGGCGTGCCGGTGACGGCCTGGGCCAGCATGCGGCCCTTGAGGTCGAAGATGCCGGCGGAGAGGTCGCCCGCCTCGCGCACCGTGGTGCTGAAGGCGGTGCGGATCATGGTCTGCGCCTGCTCCTCGACCACCGCGATCAGGCGGTTCCACTGGATCTGGCGCTGGATGGTGGCCAGCGGGGCGGTGTCCATCATCGGGCGGCCTCGTGCTTCGGTCGGTCGGGTTGGAAGGATGCCAGCAGGTCGGTTAGCCCGTCCCGGATGGCGCGCCATTGCGGCAACAGGCGGTGCGGGAACTGGACCCGCCACCGCAGCCCGGATGCGATCAGGACCATGTCGCAGCGGTGCAGTTGTCGCGGGCAGCTGACGGCCCCCGTGCGGTGGCTGTCGGGACCGATCCAGACGTAGGAGTCGCGTAACTTCGGGTTACGCAGCAGCCCGTGCTCCGCGGGCTCGGGTTGCCTGTCAGGGTCGTAGTCGAACCAGTAGGGCCGTCCGGGGACAGTCGCAGGCCCGACCGCCTGCTGCGCGATGAACAAAACAACGTCGCACCCGCGGACGTCGGCGACGCCGAGCACGTCGAAGCAGTGAATCGTCGCCCGCGTCGCGCCTTCGAAACCCGGGAAGGCCGCCATGGCCATGAAGCTCGGGGCGCCCTGCGTCATCCGCGTCGGCCACCACCCGATCAGGTAGTTGCGCGGAATGTCCAGGCGCACGCCCTCGCGTTCGAAGCGGAGCACCTGCTGCTCCAGCGACGGGCGGCTCAGGAAGCCGAGTGACTCCTCCCCGCCCCGAGCCTGCGCCGCGGTGGGGCCGGCGGCGAAGCACAGGCCCACGACGAGGGCGGCGCCAGCGCAACGGATCATGGCACGTCCGTCGGCGCGAATTGCAGCAGGCCGCAGTGCTCGACGAAAGGCAGGAAATCGCGGTCGCTGTGCAGCAGCGGCACCCGATGGGCGATGCACCAGGCGGCGATCAGGCAATCCACCGGCTTGCGCACGGTGAGGCCGAGGCGGCGCAGGGTGCGGTAGTGCTCGGCGGCGACGAGGGCGGCTTCGGTGCCGCCGAGGGTGACC
>CAYNYQ010000090.1:0-14928 GCA_964401305.1 uncultured Acetobacteraceae bacterium
TGCAGTTCCACCCCACCGGCATCTACGGCGCCGGCTGCCTGATCACCGAGGGCGCGCGCGGCGAGGGCGGCTACCTGACGAACTCCGAGGGCGAGCGCTTCATGGAGCGCTACGCCCCGACCGCCAAGGACCTGGCCAGCCGCGACGTCGTCTCCCGCGCCATGTCGATGGAGATCCGCGAGGGCCGCGGCGTCGGCAAGGAGCGCGACCACATCCACCTGCATCTCGAGCACCTCGGCGCCGAGATCCTGCACGAGCGCCTGCCCGGCATCTCGGAGACGGCGAAGATCTTCGCCGGCGTCGACGTGACGAAGGAGCCGATCCCGATCCTGCCGACCGTGCACTACAACATGGGCGGCATCCCGACGAACATCCACACCGAGGTGCTGAACCCGACCCGCGGCGACCAGGACCGCGTGGTGCCCGGGCTGATGGCGGTGGGCGAGGCGGCCTGCGTCTCGGTGCATGGCGCCAACCGGCTCGGCACCAACTCGCTGCTCGACCTGGTCGTCTTCGGCCGCGCCGCGGCGCATCGGGCGGCCGAGACGATCAAGCCCGGCGCGAGCCAGCCGCCGCTGCCCTCGGGTGCCGGGGAGAAGGCGCTCGACCGCTTCGACCGCACGCGCCACGCCAAGGGCTCGACCGGCACGGCCGAGCTGCGGCTGAGCATGCAGAAGACCATGCAGGCGCATGCCGCGGTGTTCCGCACCTCCGACCTGCTGAAGGAGGGGGTCGAGAAGATGCGCAAGGTCGCGGCCGGCTATGGCGACCTGAAGGTCGGCGACCGCAGCCTGATCTGGAACAGCGACCTGGTCGAGGCGCTGGAGCTCGACAACCTGCTGGGCAACGCGCTGACCACGATCGTCGGCGCCGAGGCGCGCAAGGAGAGCCGCGGCGCCCACGCGCAGGAGGACTACCCGGACCGCGACGACCAGACCTGGATGAAGCACACCCTCGCCTGGGTCGACGAGAGCTACGCCACGCGCCTCGACTACCGCGACGTGAAGATGCGCACCCTGACGAACGAGGTGCAGGTCTTCCCGCCCAAGGCGCGCGTCTACTGAGCACACCGGCAGCCCGGTCGCCGGAGGGCCCGCGGGCCCGGAGGCGCCGGCCGGGTTGCCCTTGAGGAACCGACAATGGCCACCTTCACCCTTCCGAAGAACAGCACCATCGGCGAGGGCAGGACCCACAAGGCCCCGCCCGGCGCGAAGAACGTCAAGGCGTTCCGGATCTACCGCTGGGATCCGGACAGCGGCGAGAACCCGCGCACCGACACCTTCGAGGTCGATCTCGACCAGTGCGGGCCGATGGTCCTCGACGCGCTGATCAAGATCAAGAACGAGGTCGACAGCACCCTCACCTTCCGCCGCTCCTGCCGCGAGGGCATCTGCGGCTCCTGCTCGATGAACATCGACGGGCTGAACACGCTCGCCTGCCTCAAGCCCATCGAGGATGTCGGCGGCGACGTGAAGATCAGCCCGCTGCCGCACATGCCGGTGGTCAAGGACCTGGTCCCCGACCTCTCGCACATCTACGCCCAGCTCCGCTCCATCGAGCCCTGGCTGAAGGCCGACACGCCGCCGCCGCCCGATGCCGAGCGCCGGCAGTCGAAGGAGGAGCGTGCCCAGCTCGACGGGCTCTGGGAGTGCATCCTCTGCTTCTGCTGCTCCACCGCCTGCCCCTCCTATTGGTGGAACGGCGACCGCTACCTGGGCCCGGCAGTGCTGCTGCAGGCCTATCGCTGGATCGCCGACAGCCGCGACGAGTACACCGGCGAGCGGCTCGACAACCTCGAGGATCCGTTCCGCCTCTACCGCTGCCACACCATCATGAACTGCGCGCGGACCTGCCCGAAGGGGCTGAACCCCGCCGCGGCGATCGGCAAGATCAAGCAGATGATGGTCGAGCGGCAGAGCTGAGCCGCCTCGCGCGGGAGGGGCGGCGGCGCCGCCGCCCCCGCCCTCACCAGGGCAGGTCGGTGCCGAGGCGGCGCAGCGCGTTGCGCAGCGGCGAGAGCGGCACGCGGTCGAAGCGGCGGAAGAAGCCCTCGTACTGCGCCTGGTCCATGGTGGCGAAGGACCCGCCCGTGGCGGCCGCGGCGCCGCGGAAGCCGCGCAGCCCCTCGGCGGCATAGTCCTTCGGCGGCGCGTCCAGCGCCTGGCGGCGCTCGGGCGTCAGCCGCTCGAAGGGCGGGAAGCGGTAGTGGAAGTGGATGATGGCGGTCCGCTTCTCCGGCCCGCCCGCGGCCGTCTGCCCCTCGTGGTAGCCGTTGCCGAGGCTGCCCAGCGCGCCGGCGGCGAAGAAGCAGCGCCGCTCGTTCTTGAAGACGTAGAAGCCGGGCAGGCCGGGGATGTTGAGGTAGGAGCCGCGGATCAGCAGCAGCCCGGTCTCGTCCCGGTACTCCTTGCTGAGGTGGTTGAGCACGGGGTCGGCGCGGCACTCGATGCGGCCATCCGGCGCCTGGTGGGCGACAAACTCGGCGCAGTCGAGCGGCATCAGGAAGTCGTGCTCCGGCGCGAGCCCCTGCATCACCTCGGTGACGATGGCGCCGCGCCGGGCGGCATGCTCGGGCCGGGCATAGTCGCGGATCACCCGCACGCCGTCGGCCTCCGCGCGCTCGAGCCGCTCGAGCACGCCGCGGTCGGTCGAGCCGTTGTCGAGCACCACCACGGAGGCGGCGCCGAAGACATCGACATGGTAGCGCAGCCAGGGGTCGAGCAGCACGGCCTCGTCGCGCTGCATCATCACCACGGCGACGCGGGCGGCGCGGCCGCGCTGGCCGGCGCGCTCGCGCTGCACGGCCTCCACGGGCTGCTGCTCGACGAACATCGCGTCATCGTCTTCGGTCAGGCCGTGCACGGCAGCTCCTCGGGGGTTCGCGCGCCGGCGCGGCGCGCCTCGGGCGTCAGAAGGGGATGGGGGTGCCGAGCCGCGCCAGCACGTCGCGCAGCGAGGCGAGCGGCGCCTGGGCGTAGCGGTCGAAATAGGCCGCGTAGCCCTCGGGGCCCAGCGCCATGAAGCGCGCCAGGTGGCTGCCCTTGCCGCGATAGGCGCGGACCTTCTCCGCGTCGAAATCCGCCAGCCGCGCGGCCAGCTTCTCCCGCGCATGCGCGTCGAAGCTGGCGAAGGGCTTGTAGCGGTAGTGGAAGTGCACGAGTTCCGTGCGCACCTCCATGTCGGAATGCAGCGAGGTGCCGTGGTGGAAGCCCATGCCGAAGGCGCGCAGCATGCCTTGCGCGAAGAAGCACTTGCGCTCGGCCGTGAAGAAGTAGTCGCCGGGCCGGTCCGGGACGTTGAAGTAGGAGCCGCGGATCAGCAGCACGCGCGGGTCGCGCAGGTGGCGCGCCGCGAGGTAGCCGGTCACCGCCTCGGGCTCGCAGGAGACGCGGCCGTCCAGCGCCTGGTGCGCCACGAACTCGTCGCAGTCGAGCGGCATGACGAAGTCGAAGGCCGCGGGGTCGAGCGCGCGGATGAGGCCGCGGAAGACGGTGCCCTTGTTCTCGAAATGCTCCTTCTCGGCGTACTGGCGGTGGACCGTGACGCCCATCGCCTCCGCCTGCTCGAGCATGGCCAGGACGGAGGGCACGGTGGAGCCGTTGTCGAGCACGAAGAGGCTCCGGGCGCCGAAGAGATGCGCGTGGTAGCGCAGCCAGGGCCCGAGCAGCAGCTCCTCGTTCTTCTGCATCATGAAGCAGGCGACGCGGGCGGTGCGGGCGGCGGCCGCGTCCCGGCCGCCGGCAGGCGCGTCGAGAGTCGCAGCCGTGCTCACTTGATCGCCAGGAAGCCTTCGAAGCAGACCCACTTCTGCACCGTCATGATGTCCTTGAAGCCGGCGCGCTGCAGCATCTCGATGTTGCCGTTGGTGGAGAAGGGCTCCAGCACGCCCTTCAGGCTGCGCGTCTTGCCGACGACTTCCTTCTCGTCGTAGCCGTTGTCGAGTTTGAAGTCGGCGTAGATCTGGCTCATGTAGTCCTGGAAGCGCGCATCCGGTCCGCGCACCTTCTCGAACATGATCAGCGCCCCGCCCCAGTGCAGCCGCTCGTAGATGCGGTCGATCACGGCCTGGCGCACATGCGGGTGGATGAACTGCACCACGTAGTACGAGGTGAAGAGGCTCGCCTTCTCGAACTCGTAGGTCAGCGCGTCGGCGCAGGCGAAGCCGAGGTCGTCGCGCCCGGCATGGGTGCGGCGGCACTGCTCGATCATCGAGGCGACCGGGTCGATGCCGATCACCCGCAGCCCGGCCTTGCCGCGGTTCCAGTCCGCCAGCTTGCGCGCCAGCACGCCGGTGGAGGTGCCGATGTCGTACACGACCGAGCCCGGCGAGACGAAGTAGTCGCTCAGCCGGCAGGTCAGGTGGTGCCCCTCCTCGTAGAGCGGCACGGAGCGGCGGACATGGTCGTTGAACGACCCGGCGATGCCGTCGAAGCTCCAGCGGGCATTGTCGGCGACGATGCCCTCACCCACGCCCGGGCCGGCGCCCGCCGGCTCGGCGGCCGTCAGCGTTTCCGCCTCATGCGTCATCGTCCCGCGCCTCCTGCTTGCCGACCGGCTTGGGCAGGTCGGGCATCTCGGGTGTCCAGGGCTGGTCCAGGAAGTCGAAGCAGCCGGTCAGCAGGCCCTTCCACTCCTCGGCGGCGGCGAGGCCGATCACGTTGTTGGCGTAGCGATGATAGGCCACGCCGCCGGTCGGGAAGCGCTTCTGCGCCAGCTCGCGGAACATCGTCAGGTTGTAGGGCCGGTGCACGTCGTCGACGATGATCAGCCGCGCCGCGCGGCAGGCCCGGCGCACCGCCTTGCGGCCCTCCGGGTTGCGGCGCCCCGCGCCCTGCGGCCCGTCGACGAAGACGAGGTCGAAGGCCTTGTCCCCGGTCACGGCAGCGAGCTTCTCGCGGTCGTACCAGGGCGGCGTCTCGCGCGTGTCGAGCGGCACGTGGTGCACGTAGCTGCCCTTGACGTTCATGCAGCGCAGGTCCTCGGCCACCTTGGCATGCCAGGCGGCGTCCTGCTCGATGGAGACGAAGCGCTTGCGGAAGCGGAAGGCGTAGTCGGCAAGGAAGGTGGTGCTGCGGCCGCTGCCGAGTTCCAGCAGGCTTTCGGGCCTGGCCTTCACCAGAATGGCCGACAGCACGGCCCAGAAGGCGATCCCCTTGGTGGCCCAGACCCGTCCCGGCCCCTGCGGGGCGCCGGCGGCGGGCGGGGCCTCGGTCGCGGGCAAGGCCAGCGCCTCTGCGGACATGCGTACGACCCCCCGACCGGCTTCTCACGCCGCCGAATGGCGGCAACATTACCCAGCGTCAATCATCGGTTGGCGAAGGCGACGAAATCGTACAATCCGGGCCTGCCTGCGCGGTCCCCGACGCGCCCTGCCCGGGCCGACGCTGCGCGCCCCTGGCATGGCGCATGCTAGCATCCACGCTGTGCACGGCCCCCTGGACGGGCCCTGCACCAGGCCGACGACCGGGAGAGCATCGATGACCCTGCCGCGCCACCTCGCAGCGCCCCTGGGCCTGGCCGCCCTGGCGGCCGCCGCCTTCGCCCCCTCGCCCACCGCCGCGCAGGGCCTGACCATCGGCTATGCCGCGACGGTCACGACGATCGACCCGCACTACCACAACCTCGGCCCCAACAACATGCTGGGGATGCACATCTTCGACCGGCTGGTTGAGCGCGACGCCCGCGCCCGCCCGCATCCGGCGCTGGCCGAGAGCTACACCGCGCTTTCCGAGACGGTGTGGGAGTTCAAGCTGCGCCGCGGCGTGAAGTGGCACGACGGGCGCGACTTCACCGCCGACGACGTGGTCTTCACCTTCGAGCGCGCACCGAACGTGCCGAACAGCCCGGGCGGCTTCGGCGGCTTCCTGCGCGCCATCGCCCGCACCGAGGTGATCGACCCGCACACCATCCGCATCCACACCAAGCAGCCGCATCCGCTGCTGCCGCTCGACCTCGCCTCGGTCGCCATCATCGCCCGCCACGCCGCCACCGGCGCCGGCACGGAGGAGTTCAATACCGGCCGCGCCGGCATCGGCACCGGCCCCTATCGGCTCGTCGCCTATCGCTCGGGCGACCGGGTGGAGCTCGCGCGCAACGAGGGCTGGTGGGGCGGGCAGGAGCCCTGGCAGCGCGTGACCGTGCGCTTCCTGCTGAACGACGGCGCGCGCACCGCCGCGCTGCTGGCCGGCGACGTCGACCTGATCGACCAGATCCCGACCACCGACCTCGCGCGCCTGCGCCGCGACAACCGCCTGGTGGTGACCGAGATCGCCTCGCTCCGCACGCTCTTCATCTCGCCCGACTACTCGCGCGCGGGCGGCCACCCGTTGGTCACCGACAATGCCGGCCAGCCGCTGGCGCAGAACCCGTTCAAGGACGTGCGGGTGCGCCGCGCGCTCTCCATGGCGATCAACCGCGACGCGCTGGTCGAGCGCGGCATGGACGGCGCCGCCACCGCCACGGCGCAATGGCTGCCCGGGGGCGCCTTCGGCTACAACCCTGCGGCGCGGCCGATGGCCTTCGACCCCGAGGGAGCAAAGCGCCTGCTGGCCGAGGCCGGCTTCCCCGACGGCTTCCGCCTGACGCTGGCGACGCCGAACGACCGCTGGCCGAACGATGCGCGCATCGCCCAGGCCGTGGCGCAGATGTGGAGCCGCATCGGCGTGCGCACGAGCATCGACGCGATGCCCTTCACCGCCTTCGTCCCCCGCCGCACGCGGCAGGAGCACGCGATCCAGCTCGGCGCCTGGGGCAGCAGCACCGGCGAGGCGAGCAACTACCTTCTGGCGATCGTCGCCACCTACGACCGCTCGCGGCTCACCGGTGCGTCGAACATGACGCGCCACTCGGACCCGCGTATCGACGATTTCGTCGCCCGCGGCTCGGCCACCATGGACGACGAGATGCGCGAGGCGATCTGGAAGGAGGCGGTCGCCTACTACGCCGAGCAGGTGCCGATGATCCAGCTGCTGCAGTACCTCAACACCTGGGCGCACCGCCGCGGGCTGACGCACGAGCCGCGCATGGACGAGCGCACCATTGCCATGGGGGTGCGCCCGGCGCCGCGCTGATCAGCGCGCGAGGTTCGCCGGGTCGAGGCCGAGCGCCTGCACGGTGGCGGGGTTGAGCTGCCCCGTCGCCTGCAGGCCGCGGCCCTGCTGGAAGCGCTGCAGCGCGGCCTGGGTGTTGGCGCCCCAGAGGCCGTCGAGGTTGCCGTCGTAGAAGTTCAGCGCGCGCAGGCGCTCCTGCACGCGGCGCACCGCGGCCTCCCCGGGCACGCCCGAGAGCGCCGCCGCCGCGCCGGCATCCGCGCCTGCGGCGCTGCCGCGCTCGGCCAGCAGCCGCGACGGCTCGAGGCCGAGGGTCGCGGCGGTCGCCTGGTTCAGCTGGCCGGTGACCTGCAGCCCGTTGCGCTGCTGGTACTGCTCGAGCGCGCGCTGGCTGTCCGGGCCCCAGACGCCGTCCACCCGCCCGGCATACGCGCCGGCGTCGCGCAGCTGCTGCTGCACCGCCCGCACCCCCTGCTCGGAGAGCGCCTGGCTGTAGGTAAGGCGCGCGGCATCGGGCTGCGCAGCGGCCGGCAGGGCGAGCAGCGGCGCGGCGAGCAGGGCGGCGGCGAAGAGGCGGGGCATCATGGCGGCGATCCTCCGTGCTGCCGCCGCAACACCGGGGATGGCATGACGGTTCCCGCCACGCGCCGGGCGGCGCCGTGCCGGGATCCCCCCCGTGCCCCTCCGGCCGGACCGTGCTTATATCGACGCGGGAAGAGGGGTTGGCCCGGATGGCGGTCTCGCAGCAGGAATTCCGTGACGCGATGGCGCGGCTGGGCGCGGCGGTGAACATCATCACAACGGACGGGCCGGCCGGCATCGGCGGCTTCACCGCCAGCGCCGTGTGCAGCGTCACGGACGAGCCGCCAACCATCCTGATCTGCATGAACCGCAACGCCACCGCGGCGCCGCGGCTGAAGGAGAACGGCACGGTCTGCGTGAACGTCGTCGGCACCTCGCAGCGGGAAGCGGCGATGGTCTTCGCCGGCGTCACCAAGTGCCCGATGGAGGAGCGCTTCCTCGCTGGCACCTGGACGAAGCTCGCCACCGGCGCGCCGGCGCTGGATGGGGCGCTGGAATCGATCGACTGCCGCGTCGCCGAGATCGTCGAGAAGGGCACGCACCTGGTGATCTTCGCCGAGGTCCAGGCGATCCGCCTCGGCGCGCCGGAGGAGCATGCGCTGATCTATTTCGGGCGCGACTACCACGGCGTGGGAAGGCCGGCGGGCGGCTGATCACCACTCGCCGAGGAACACCCCCGCCTTCTTATAGCTGTCGGTGCGCTGCTCCGCCTCGGCCCAGGTGATGGTGGTGCGGCGCTTCAGCCCCTCGAACCAGGCGAGCAGCCGCGCGCGCATCTCCGCCCGCACCGCCTCGTGCGTCGCCTCGGCGCCGAGGTCGTGGAACTCCTCGGGGTCGGCGGCCAGGTCGAAGAGCTGCGGGCGGAAGCCGCTCGACCACTCGACGTATTTCCACCGCGCCGTGCGCACCATCCAGGCGTAGTGCTGCCCCGTCGGCAGGCCGAGCCGCCGCCGCGCGCCGCGGAAGGTCCAGTCGAGCTCGCTGAAGGCCGCCTCGCGCCAGGGCGTGTCCGCCCGGGCCGTCGCGCCGCGCGTCGCCGCCAGCAGCGAGCGCCCCTCCAGCAGGTGCTCCGCCGGATCGCCGCCCGTCGCCTCCAGGATGGTCGGCACCACGTCGATCGCCTCGACCAGCCGCGCATCCGTGGTGCCGCGCGTCGCATCGGCCGCCGCATCGGGGTCGTAGAGGAGGAAGGGCACCTTCTGGATGCAGTCGTGGAACAGCTCCTTCTCGCCGAGCCAGTGGTCGCCGAGGTAGTCGCCATGGTCGGCGGTGAAGATCACCAGCGTGTCGCGCCAGCGCCCGAGCGCCTCCATCGCCTCCCAGACGCGCCCGAGGTGGTCGTCCACCTGGCGGATCAGCCCCTGGTAGGCGGGGCGCACGGTGCGGATGGTCTCGTCGCGCTGGAAGTTCAGCGCGACCTCCTCGTTCTGGAATTCGCGCAGCACCGGGTGGGCGCCGGCGCCGCGCTCGGCCTCGTGGCGCCGCACGGGCAGGCACTGGTCGGGGGTGAACATCGCGTGGTAGGGCGCCGGCGCGATATAGGGCCAGTGCGGCTTCACGTAGCTCAGGTGCAGCACCCAGGGCGCGTCGCCCTGCCGCGTCATGAAGTCGATCGCCATGTCCGTGGTGTAGGCGGTCTCGGAGTGCTCCTCCTTCACCCGCGCCGGCAGGTTGGCATGGCGCATCTTCCAGCCCGAGCGCGGCTTGCCGTCCGGCCCCTCGGCGGCGATGACGAAATCCGTCCAGGGGTCGCGGCTGTCGTAGCCGCGGGCGCGCAGCCAATGCGCATAGGCGCTGTCGGGCTCGGCATGGTGGCCGTCGTGGCGCCCGTCGATCAGCGTGAACCAGCCCTCGCGCAGCAGCGCGGCGAGATCGTGCTGGCCGTCCAGCGCCAGGCGCTTCATGCCGCGCGCATCCGGCAGCACATGGGTCTTGCCGGCCAGCGCCAGGGTCCGCCCGGCCTCGCGCAGGTGCCAGCCCAGCGTCACCTCGCCGATCGAGAGCGGCACGCGGTTGTGCGTCGAGCCGTGCGAGGCGACGTAGCGCCCGGTGTAGAAGGACATGCGCGAGGGGCCGCAGATGCCGGACTGCACGAAGGCATTGGGGAAGCGCACGCCGCGCGCCGCCAGCGCGTCGATCGCCGGCGTCCGCAGATAGGGATGGCCGGCGCAGGAGAGGTGGTCCCAGCGCAGCTGGTCGCACATCACGAAGAGCACGTTGCGGATGGTGGACATGCGGTCCTGGCCCCTGGCGCTTCCCGCCGCCCAGGATAGCGGCGCCGGACGGAGAGGAAAGCGACGCGCCGGCCGCCGAAACGCCGAAGGGCCCGGAGGTCTCCCCCCGGGCCCTTCCATTGCGTCAGCCTGTGCCGGCCGATGCGGTGCTCAGGAAGCCGTCCCCACAGTGGCGGAGACGATGATCCAGGCCGCCGACAGGGCACGCGGCGTATGGCAATGAGACACTGGATCACCTCCTTTCGGTTGTTGACGACTGCGGGGAAGATGCACCTCGCCGCCGGCGATTTCAAGGATTCGATCCGCCCGGCAACGAAGCGCCGGACCCCGGGGGGCCCGGCGCCGCGCCGCCCTCAGATCTCGGCGTAGCTGCCGTTCTTCCAGACGTAGAAGACGTAGTCCGGCACCGTCACGTCGCCCTTGGCGTCGAAGCTGATCGGGCCGAGCACGCTCTGCCAGGGGCCCTGCGCCTTCAGCGCCGCGGCGATCTTGCGCGGATCGAGGTCGTTGATCTTCCGCGCCGCATCGGCCCAGATCTGGATCGCGGCATAGGTGTAGAGGACATAGCCCTCGGGATCGATGTTCTTCGCCCGGAAGCGCTGCACCACCTCGGCCGCGGTCGGGCGCTTGCGGGGGTCGGAGCTGAAGGTCATCAGCGTGCCCTCCCCCGCGCCGCCGGTGATCTGCCAGAACTCGTTGGTCACCAGCGCGTCGCCGCCGATCAGCGTGACGTTCATGCCGCGCTCCTTGGCCTGGCGCAGGATCAGCCCGGCCTCGGTGTGGTAGCCGCCGACATAGACGACCTGCACGTTGGCCTGCTGCAGGCGGGAGACGATGGCCGAGTAGTCGCGCTCGCCCGGCGTATAGGCGGCGTAGAGCGTCTCGGTCACGCCGTTGGCGTTCAGCGACTTCTTCGTCTCGTCGGCGAGGCCCTTGCCGTAGGCCGAGTTGTCGTGGAGGATCGCCACGCGCTGGCCCTTGAACTTTTCGGCAATGTACTTGCCGGCGACCTGGCCCTGCTGGTCGTCGCGGCCGCAGGTGCGGAAGGTGTTCCAGCCGCCCTCGTCGGTGAAGCGCGGGTTGGTGGAGGCGGGGCTGATCTGCAGCACGCCCTCCTCGGCATAGACCTTGCTGGCCGGGATCGAGGAGCCGGAGCAGAAATGCCCGGCGACGAAGCGCACGCCGCGGCTGGCGAGCTGGTTGGCGACCGAGACGGCCTGGCGCGGATCGCAGGCATCGTCGCCGATCTCGAGCGCGAGCTGGCGACCGAGCACGCCGCCGGCGGCGTTGATGTCGGCCACCGCCTGCTCGGCGCCGGCCCTCATCTGCGCGCCGAAGGCGGCGTACTGGCCGGTCATGGGCCCGGCGGTGGCGATGCGGATCGGGCCCGAGCCGCCCTGTGCGCGCGCCGTGCCCGCCACGGCGCCGGCCAGCGCCGCGCCGAGGAATAGACGTCTCTCGATCATGCTGCTCTCCCGCGATTCGGGCCCGGGGGGCCGGGCTGCCGGAGCAACAACCTAGAGACGGCCCCTGCCCGCATCAATGTCGGCGCCCGCACCCCCGTCCGGCGGTGCGCCCCCTCAGGCCGCGGCGGTCTCGCCGAGATAGGCGTCGCGGATCTCCGGCCGGGCCAGCAGCTCCGCCCCCGGGCCCTCCATGGTGATCCGCCCGGTCACCAGCACGTAGCCACGATGCGCCAGGCGCAGCGCCAGGTTGGCGTTCTGCTCGACCAGCAGCACGGTCAGCCCGGTCTCGCGGTTCAGCCGGCGGATGGCGCCGAAGATCTGCCGCACCACCAGCGGCGCGAGGCCGAGCGAGGGCTCGTCCAGCAGCAGCAGGCGGGGCCGGGACATCAGCGCGCGGCCGATCGCCAGCATCTGCTGCTCGCCGCCCGAGAGCGTGCCGCCGCGCTGCGCCAGCCGCTCCTGCAGGCGGGGGAAGAGGGCGAAGACCTGCTGCATCTGCGGGCCGGGATCCTCGCGGGTCAGCGCCTCGGCGCCCATCAGCAGGTTCTCGCGCACCGTCATGCGCGGGAAGATCCGCCGCCCCTCCGGTGCCTGGGCGATGCCCCGCCGCATGATGGCGTGCGTCGGCAGGGCCGTGATCTCCTCCCCGTCGAGGCGGATGCTGCCCGCGCGCGCCCGCGGGTCGCCGCAGAGGGTCATCAGCAGGGTGGACTTGCCCGCGCCGTTGGCGCCGATCAGCGTGACGATCTCGCCCGGCATGACGTGCAGCGAGACCTCGTCCAGCGCCTGCACGGCGCCGTAGCCGGCGGAGACGGCGGTGACCTCGAGCAGGGGCGTGGCGGCTGGGTCCATGCGCGCAGGATAGGGCGGATCGGCGCCCCGTCCTACGGTATCGTCCTACAGCATCGCCAGCGGCCGCTTGCGCCGCGGCGGCGGGAAGGCAGCGTCGAGCGCGGCCAGGTCCTCCCCGGTCAGCGCGAGGTCGCGCGCCGCGGCGTTCTGGCGCACATGCGCGGGGTCCGCGGCCTTGGGGATGCTGATCACGCCGCCGGGCGCCCGCAGCGTCCAGGCGAGGGCGACCTGCGCCGGCGTCGTCGCATGGCGCCGGGCCACCTCGGCCAGCGCCTTGTGGCGCAGCAGCGCGCCGCCCTGCCCGACCGGCGAATAGGCCATCACCGGCAGGCCGCGGCCGCGGCAGAAGGGCAGCAGGTCGTGCTCGATGCCGCGATGCTCGAGGCTGTAGAGCACCTGGTCGGCCGCGCAGTCGGCGAGCCCGGGCCCGAGCTCCTCGAGATCCTCGACATCGAGGTTGGAGACGCCCCAGCGCCGGATCTTCCCCGCCGCGCGCAGCCGCTCGAACCCCGCGACGGTCTCGGCGAGACGGATCGAGCCGCGCCAGTGCAGCAGGTAGAGGTCGATGGTCTCGACCCGCAGGCGCCTGAGGCTGCGCGCGCAGGCCGCCTCCAGCTTCGCGCCGCCGGCATTGTGCGGATAGACCTTGGAGACGAGGAAGACCTCGTCGCGGCGGCCGGCGATCGCCTCGGCCACCACCTCCTCCGCGCCGCCATCGGCATACATCTCGGCCGTGTCGATCAGCGTCATGCCGAGGTCGAGGCCGAGGCGAAGCGCCGCCGCCTCCCGCCCGCGGTCGGCGCCGCGCTCGCCCATGTGCCAGGTGCCCTGGCCCAGGGCGGGAACCTCCGTGCCGTCCGGCAGCCGCACGCCTGTCATTCGAAAGCCTCCGCCTTTGGGCTATTCTCGGCGCCATGACCCGCGCCGCAAGCCTGCTCCCGCTCCTCGCCCTGCTGGCCCTGCCGGGCGCCGCCCCGGCGCAGGGGGTGAACGAGACCATCGGCACCTGGCGCCTGGCCTGCGCCACGGACCGCATGACGGACCGCACCGCCTGCACGCTGCTGCACCAGCAGCCGGCCGAGCGCAGCGAACCCGGCCGCCCCTCGCTCGCCTTCGAGATCATCGACCGGGGCGGCCGCCTGGTTCCCGCCGTCACGGCGCGCGACCTGACGCTCGACAGCGCCTCGCGCGGGCTGCTGGCGATCACCGGCACGGTGCAGCTGCGCCTGCCCCCGAACCGGCTGATCGAGCTGCCGTGCGGCCTCGACGGCCGCTCCCTGGTCTGCGCCCCGCGCGGCGAGGATGCGGCGCGGGCCGAGCAGGAGCTGCCCGGCGCGGAGCGGGTGCTGCTGCGGGTGGTGGCGACGGGCGGGGGCAGCAGCACGGCCGAGCCGACCGAGCTGCCACTGGCCGGCACGCGGGAGGCGATGGAGCGCTTCCGCCGCCTGGTGCCGCCCGGCCCGGCGCAGCCGGAGCCGCCCGCCCTCGACCCGCAGCAGCTGCTGCAGCGTTTCCGCGGCCTGTTCAACTGAGGGGGAGGCCAGCGATGCCAGGCCTGCAGGATGGCCCGCCCCGGCGCGCGGCCGCCGGCATGACGGGAGGCCGCGCCCGCCCTTGCCGGTGGGCATCGCCGCGCCCGGGGGCGGGCCCGGCCCCGCGCCACCCCTCCTAGGCCGATGGACGCCGAGGTTCCGCTGGCCGAGCTGCTGGTCGCCGTCGCGCGCGGCGACCGCCCCGCGTTGCGCGCGCTCTACCAGCGCCAGTCCGTGCGCCTCTTCGGCATCGCCAACGCCATCCTGCGCGACCGCGAGGCCGCCGCCGACGCGCTGCAGGACGCCTTCCTGCGCGTCAGCCAGCGCGCCGGGCAGTTCGATCCCGCCCGGGGCGAGGCCGGCGCCTGGCTGGCCGGCATCGTCCGCCACGCCGCGCTCGACCTCGCCCGGCGCCGCGGGCGGGAGATGCCGAGCGACGACCCGGCGCTGGGCGACCGGGCCGTCGACCCCGAGGCGCTCGAGGCGGTGGAAGCGGCGGCGGAGGGGCGGCGGCTGCGCGACTGCCTGGCGACGCTCGAGGAGAAGAACCGCCGGGGCATCGTCCTCGCCTTCGTGCACGGCCTCTCGCATGCGGAGGTGGCGGCCAGGCTCGACCTGCCGCTGGGGACGGTGAAGTCCTGGATCCGCCGCGGCCTGCTGCAGCTCCGGGCCTGCCTGGCATGAGCGGGGCGGGCACCGGGGAGGAGCGCGAGGCGCTGGCCGGCGAATACGTGCTCGGCACGCTCGACGCCCGCGCCGCCGCCGCGGTGGAGCGGGCGATGGCGACCGATCCCGCGCTGCGCGCCGCCGTCGAGGCCTGGGAGGCGCGGCTGGCCCCGCTCGCCGCGCTGGCCCCGCCCGAGGCGCCGCCGCCCGGGCTCTGGGAGCGGATCGAGGCGGCGCTGCCCGGCGCGGCACCGGCCGCCCCCGCCGCATCGCGGCCCGCGGCCCGATCGTGGTGGCGGGGCTGGGCGATCGGCGCCAGCGCGGTCGCCGCAGGCCTCGCCGCCCTGCTGGTGCTGCGCCCGGCGCCGGAGCCGCCGCGCATGATGACGGTGCTGCTGGCGGCGCGCGACCAGCCGGCCTGGCTGGTGGAGGCCGAGCGCGACGGCGCGATCCGCCTCGCCGCGCTGAACCCGCAGCAGGTGCCGTCGGACCGCGTGCTGCAGCTCTGGGCGCTGCCGCAGGGGGCGACGGCGCCGACCTCGCTCGG
>CAYNYQ010000091.1:0-14859 GCA_964401305.1 uncultured Acetobacteraceae bacterium
CGCGCCAGGCGGGCGTGGTCTACTCCATGGCCTATGGCGACCAGCCGGCGCTGGTTTGCGAGATGGTCGACACCCTGCGCACGGCGGGCTTCCCGGTGGTGGCGGCCGGCAAGGGCACGAAGTACCAGCCCGCCTACCACGAGAGCACGCCGGAGACGGTCTGGGGCTTCTACGGGCTGACGCCGGAACAGGCCGCGGCGGGGGGGATGAACCCGCAGATGTTCAACAGCTTCCTCGACGGCACCAAGAGCGGGATCGAGATGGCGGCGATCGCCAACGCCACCGGCCTGCTGCCGCCCGAGGACGGGCTGCTCTTCCCGCCCTGCGGCACGCAGGACCTGCCCTTCCTGATGCGGCCGCGCGCGGAAGGCGGCGTGCTGGCAGGCAAGGGGGTGGTGGAGGTGATCTCCTCGCAGGAGCGGGACGGGCGGCCGGTGGCGGGCGACCTGCGCTGGGGCGTCTATGCCGTGATCGAGGGCGAGACGGACTACATCCGCCGCTGCTTCGCCGAGTACGGCGTGGCAACCGATCCTTCCGGCCACTACGCCGCGCTGTGGCGGCCCTATCACTTCATCGGGCTGGAGCTCGGCGTCTCGGTGGCCAGCGCAGCGCTGCGGGGGGAGGCGACGGGCAGCGCCGAGGCCTGGCGCGGCGACGTGGTGGCGACCGCCAAGCGCGACCTGCGGGTGGGCGAGGTGCTGGACGGCGAGGGCGGCGCGATGGTCTGGGGCAAGTGCGTGCCGGCGGCGCGGAGCCTGGCCGAGGGCGCGCTGCCGATCGGCCTGGCGCATGGGGTGCGGCTGACGCGGGCGGTGGCCAGGGGGGCGACGCTGGGGTGGGCGGACGTGGCGGTGGACGACGCGGCCGAGGCCGTGCGGGTGCGGCGGGCGATGGAGGCCGCGGCGGCGCCTCGCCCGGTGGCCGCGTGAGGGCGCCGCAGGCCCAGGGGCGCCCGCCCGCCGCGATCAGGCCCCGCGGAGCCGGCCGAACCTTCATCCATCCGGGCGGTTGATTCCGCGCCGCGCCCGCCCGAGACTGTCCAGCACACGATGCTCCACCGCCCCAACCGCCGCCCGCAATTCTTCTACACGACCGCCCCCCTGCCCTGCCCCTACCTGCCGGGCCGGACGGAGCGGAAGATCGTGACCGAGCTGACCGGGCCGGAGGCGGAGGCGCTGCACGACCGCCTCTCCCGCGCCGGCTTCCGGCGCAGCCACAACATCGCCTATTCGCCGGTCTGCCCGGGCTGCAACGCCTGCGTCCCGATCCGCATCATGGCGGGCGCCTTCGAGCCCAACCGGGTGCAGCGCAAGATCGAGAAGCTCAACCTCGACATCACCGCCTTCGAGGCGCCGGCGCGGGCCACCGCCGAGCAATTCGCGCTGTTCCAGCGCTACCAGCAGGCCCGCCACGCCGAGGGCGACATGGCCGCGATGGGCTTCTACGACTACCGCGCCATGGTCGAGGACACGCCGATCACCACCGGCGTCGTCGAGTTCCGCGACGCGCGCGACCGGCTCGTCGGCGCCTGCCTGACGGACTGGCTCTCCGACGGGCTCTCGGCGGTCTATTCCTTCTACGACCCGGCGGAGCAGCGCCGCTCGCTCGGCACCTGGGCGATCCTCTGGCTGGTGCAGCGGGCGCGGCGCCTCGGCCTGCCATACGTCTACCTGGGCTACTGGGTGCCGGAGAGCCGGAAGATGGCCTACAAGAGCCGCTTCCGCCCGAGCGAGGTGCTGGCCGGCGGCGCCTGGCGGGTGCTCCGCGACGTGGCCGAGCCCACCGGCGCGCCGGCCGCGCTGGAGCAGCGGACGAAGCTGCCGCAATCGGCGGGCTGACGCCGCGCGGCGTGATTGACGCGGCCGCGCGGCGCGGTAGAGGATCGAAGGCCACACCTGGGATCCAGCCATGACGCGCCGCGCCGCCCTCCTCGCCGCCTTGGCCGCCATCGTCCTCCCGCCGGCCATCGCCGGCGCGCATCCGCACGAGACGCTGACCGCCGAGCGGCAGAGCGAGGTCGAGCAGCAGGTGATGCTGGCGCGCGCGACGATCCGCCGGGCCGTGGAGGCGAAGGACGTCGTCGCGCTGCGCGCGCTCTATTCGCCGGGCTTCACGCATACCCATGGCAGCGGCAAGGTGGACGGGCGCGATGCGCGCATCGTCTCGCTGCTGGCCGGGGAGCCGGTGATCGAGCTGGCGCCGGTCGAGGAACTGACGATCCGCATCCCGCATCCGGACACCGCGATCGTGACCGGCAAGAGCCCGATCCTGAACCGCAGCGAGAACCGCAACTACGATTTCCGCTGGGTGCAGGTCTATGTCCGGGTCGGCGGCGACTGGCAGCTGGCGGTCAGCCAGGCGACGCGGCTCGGCCCGAGCGTCTGATCCGCCCTACGCGAAGCGGTTGCTGCGCGGGAAGCCGTTCGGCGGCAGCCTGCCCGCGCCGGCGCGGTTGCCGCGCCAGGGCTGGATGTCGGTCTCGGTCCTGACCCGGTCGCCGAGCCACCAGCTGAGCCCCTCCTTCCGCCAGAACACCTTGGCGTCGGCGAGGCCGCCGTCCCGGTAGGTCTGCAGCTGCACGCCGCGGCCGCGCGCCATCTCCGGCACCTGCTCGAGCGGAAAGACCAGCAGCTTGCGGTTGTCGCCGATGACCGCGACCAGGTCGCCCTCGGCGGGCGTGCAGAGCGCGGCCTCCTTGCCCCCCTCGACCACCAGCACCTGCTTGCCGGTGCGCTTCTCGGCCAGCAGATCCTCGCCCTTCACCACGAAGCCGCGGCCGTCGGAGGACGCCACCAGGAAGCGCTGGCCTTCCCGGTGGACATGCAGGTCGAGGATGTCGTCCTCGTTGGTCAGGTCGATCATCAGGCGCACGGGCTGGCCGTCGCCGCGGCCGCGCGGGAGGGCATCGGCCCTGATGGTGTAGGCCTTGCCGTTGGTGGCGAAGAGGATGATGCGGTCGGTCGTCTCGGCATGCAGCCAGACCTTGAGCGCATCGCCCTCCTTGAAGCGGTACTCGGTCTCGGGCGGCAGGTGGCCCTTCTGGGCGCGGATCCAGCCCTTCTCGGAGAGGATGACGGTGATCGCCTCGCGCTCGACGAAGGCGGTCTCGTCGACCAGCACGGCGGGCAGCAGCCGCCCGGTCTCGGTGCGGCGGGCACCGAGCGGGCCGTCGCCGAACTCGGCGCGCACGGCCTCGATCTCGGCGCCGATCGCCTCCCAGCGCTTCGCCTCGGACGCCATCAGGCCCTGCAGCGCCTTCTGCTCCTTCGTGAGCTTCGTGTGCTCCTTGCGGATCTCCATCTCCTCGAGCTTGCGCAAGCTGCGCAGGCGCATGTCGAGGATCGCCGTCGCCTGCACGTCGGAGAGCGAGAAGGCCGCCATCAGCGCCTCCTTCGGCTTGTCCTCCTCGCGCACGATGCGGATCACCTCGTCGAGGTTCAGGTAGACGACGAGGTAGCCGTCGAGGATCTCGAGCCGCCGGGCGATCGCCGCCAGGCGGTTTTCGGTCCGGCGCACCAGCACGACATGGCGGTGGTCGAGCCAGGCGCGCAGCACCTCGCGCAGCCCCATCACCCGCGGCGTGCGGTCGGCGTCGAGCACGTTCATGTTCAGCGAGAAGCGCGTCTCGAGCTGCGTCGCGCGGAACAGCGTCTCCATCATCACGGCGGGCTCGACGGTGCGCGCCTTCGGCTCCAGCACCAGGCGGACCACGTCCGTGCTCTCGTCCCGCACGTCGCCGAGGAGGGGAAGCTTCTTCTCCTCCATCAGCTGGGCGATCTGCTCGATCAGCTTGGCCTTGGCGACCTGGTAGGGGATTTCCGTGACCAGCACCCGCCAGGTGCCGCCCTTGAGCTTCTCCACCTCCCACCTGGCGCGCAGGCGGAAGCCGCCGCGGCCGGTCTCGTAGGCCTCGCGGATCGACTCCGGCGGCTCGACAAGGATGCCGCCGGTCGGGAAGTCGGGGCCGGGCAGGTGCTTCAGCAGGTCGTCGGTGGTGGCGGCCGGGTTGCGGACCAGTTCCAGCGCAGCGGCGCAGACCTCCCCCGCATTGTGCGGCGGGATGGAGGTCGCCATGCCGACCGCGATGCCGTTGGCGCCGTTGGCCAGCAGGTTCGGGAAGGCGGCCGGCAGCACCACCGGCTCCTGCTCCTCGCCGTCGTAGGTGGTGCGGAAATCGACGGTGTCCTCGTCGATCGCCCGCAGCATGGCCTGCGCCACGGCGGTGAGCCGCGCCTCGGTGTACCGCATCGCCGCGGCGTTATCGCCGTCGATATTGCCGAAATTGCCCTGGCCCTCGACCAGCGGGTAGCGCGCGGCGAATTCCTGCGCGAGCCGCACCAGCGCCTCGTAGACCGCGACGTCGCCATGCGGGTGGTACTTGCCGATGACGTCGCCGACGACGCGAGCGCATTTCTTGAAGCCGCCGGCGGGGTCGAGCTTGAGCTGGTGCATGGCCCAGAGCAGACGGCGATGCACGGGCTTGAGCCCGTCCCGCACATCCGGCAGCGAGCGCGACATGATGGTCGAGAGGGCATAGGCCAGGTAGCGCTCGGACAGCGCGTCGGCGAGACCGGTGTCGCGGATCTCGCCGCCCTCGCCGCCGCCGGCGGCCGGGGGGGTCTTCACGTCGTCGGGCATGGGACTCCCGCAGCGATTCGCACTTTGTTCCTGAAGCCCGCGGCATACTGCAAGGGCGCCTCGATAGCCAGCCTTGCGACCGGCCCTTGCGCGGGCGCGGGGCGCCGCGACACTGGCGGATCGATGCGACGGGGGGATGGATGCTGGGACGGCGGCGCGTGCTGGCAGCGTCCATGGCCCTCGGCGCCGGCTGCGCGCCGGTGCCGCCGCCGCCCGCTGCCGAAGCGGGGGGCCCGCGCCGCGGCGCCACGGGGCTCGACCCGGCGCGGCTTGCGCGTCTGGTCGCCGCCTACCCCGATCACCTGGCCGGCATCGAGGGCGACGCGCTGGTCTGGCACGACGGCACGCGCCTGCCGATCGGCGCGGCCGAGCCGGCCCGGCCCTTCGAGACCATGCTCCGCTCGGCCAGCATCGCCGACCAGCTGCGCCAGGACTACGCGCCCGGCCCCATGGCGGGCCCGCCGCCGCGCGAGCACAGCCCGGGCCGCCTGCGCAACACCGCCTTCTTCCAGGCGATGTACGGGGCGTGCGCGCGGGGCGGGGTCGCGCCGCGCCTCCGCCGTGTCACCTGGATGCCGCGCACCCGGCCGCAGCCGCTGCAGGTCACCACGGTGAACGACGTCGCCGGGCGCCTCGAGCGGGTGATCGAGGCGCTGGAGGCACTGCCGGACCGGGTGAAGGCCTACCTCCTCCCCTCGGCGGGCAGCTTCGCCTGCCGCGTCACCGCCGATGCCGGCCTGCCCAGCATGCATGCGTACGGCGCGGCCATCGACATCGCCACGCGGCACTCCGACTACTGGGTCTGGGCCGGCGGCCGCGGCGAGGCGCCCTGGCGCAACCGCATCCCCTTCGAGATCGTCGCGGCCTTCGAGGCGGAGCGCTTCATCTGGGGCGGCAAGTGGTGGCATTTCGACACGATGCACTTCGAGTATCGGCCCGAACTCTTCCCCGCAGCGGCCCCGGCGCGGTGATTGGACCGGCCCGCCCGGCGCGGTAGCATCCGCCGGACCGGCGCGGCCGAGACGCCGGAGGAGGACGCGCCATGCCCGACACGAATGCGCCCGCCGCGGCGCGGCTCGACTGGCCCCCCGGCATCACCCGCATCCCCTACCGCGTCTACCAGGACCCGGAGGTCCTCAGGCACGAGCAGAAGACCGTCTTCGAAGGCCCGGTCTGGAATTTCCTCGCGCTCGAGGCCGAGATCCCGCAGCGCGGCGACTACCGCACCACCTTCGTCGGCTCCATGCCCGTTGTGGTGGTGCGCGGCGAGGCCGGCGCCATCCACGCCTTCGAAAACCGCTGCGTGCATCGCGGCGCGCTGATCGTGCTGGACGATGCCGGCACGGCGAAGGACTTCACCTGCGCCTACCACGCCTGGCGCTACGACCTGGAGGGGCATCTCTGTTCGGTCGCCTTCCAGCGCGGCGTGAACGGCAAGGGCGGCATGCCGGCCGATTTCAGCGTCGCCGGCCAGGGGCCGCGGCGGCTGCGCACCACGACCATCGGCGGCCTCGTCTTCGGCACGCTGTCGGACGCGACGCCCGACATCGACACCTATCTCGGCGCCGGGGTCGCCGCGAAGCTCAGGCGCGTACTGAACCGGCCGGTGGAGATCCTCGGCCGCTTCAGCCAGCCCATGCCCAACAACTGGAAGCTTTATGCGGAGAACGTGCGCGACACCTACCACGCCAGCCTGCTGCACAGCTTCTTCACCACCTTCCGCATCACCCGCTTCAGCCAGGCCGGCGGCATCACGCTGAGCGAGAATGGCGGCCACCATGCCTCGGCCACCATCGCCAGGGTCGAGGGCAATGACGACGCCTACCGGCAGCAGGGCATCCGCTCCGACAATGACGGGCTCAAGCTGCGCGACATGTCCTTCCTCGACGCGGTGGACGAGTTCGGCGACGGCATCCAGCTGCAGATCCTGACCGTCTTCCCGAGCCTCGTCGTGCAGCAGACGCACAACTCGCTGGCCATCCGCCATTTCCTGCCGAAGGGCACCGGGGAGATGACGCTGGAATGGACCTATCTCGGATTCGCCGACGACCCGCCGGAGATGCGCCGCCGGCGCCTGAAGCAGGCCAACCTGGTCGGGCCCGCGGGCTTCATCTCGCTCGAGGATGGCTGCATCGGCGGCTTCGTCCAGCGCGCCGTCGAGACCGCGGAGGCCGAGGAGGCGGTGGTGGAGATGGGCGGCCGCACGGTGGAGACCGTGGCGACGCGCGCCACCGAAGTGGCGGTGCGCGGCTTCTGGCAGCTCTACCGCCAGCTCACCGGGCTCTGAGCCGATGGACGCCGATGCCGCGCTGCTGATGCGCATCGCCGGGCTGAACACCGCCTATGCCGGCACCATCGATGCCGACCGGCTGGAGGCCTGGCCCGACTTCTTCACCGAGGACGCCTTCTACCGCATCACCAGCGCCGGCAACCACGCGAAGGGGCGGCCCGCCGGCGTGGTCTATGCCGACAGCCGCGACATGCTGCACGACCGCGTCTTCGCGCTGCGCCGCGCCAACATCTACGAGGCGCAGTCCTACCGCCACGTCGTCGGCATGCCGCAGCTGCTGGGGCGCGACCCGGACGGGACGATCCGGGCGGAGGCGCCCTTCCTGGTGGTGCGCACCATGCGCGACGGCACCATGTCGCTCTTCGCCGCCGGCCGCTACCTCGATCGGCTGGTGGAGCGCGACGGCAGGCTGCTGTTCGCCGCGCGCGAGGTGATCTGCGACAGCCCGAATTTCGACACGCTGCTCGCCATTCCGCTCTGATCAGCCGGCCAGCGCCGCCACCCGGTCCGCGAGCAGCAGGCGCGGCACCGGCAGCGGCCGGCCGAACTGGCCGAAGGCATCGCGCGCCAGGAAATGCCCGGTCAGCCGCAGCCCCGCGGCACACTCCGCCGGGCCGGCGCGGTCATTGGCGCCGGGGCGCTCGGACGGCGCCAGCAGGAAGGCGGGCAGCGGCAGCAGCCGCTCGCGCCAGGGGCCGGCCGCGGCCTCGCTCACCGCCCGGCCCGTGCGCGGCGAGACATGCACGAGACCCTCCGCCGCTCCCGTCACGGCGCAGCGCGCGAGGTCGAGCCCGTAGCCGAGCTCGGCCAGCAGCGCCGCCTCCCACCGCACGTAGTCGGCCAGCACCGGCGCCGCGCCGTCGCGCAGCCGCACGACCAGCGCCAGCAGCCCGCGGAAGACGCCGGGATGCGCCTCGCGCTCGGGCAGCGCACCCTCGGCCACCGCGCAGGCGGCGCCGAGCAGGGCGAGCGCCAGCGGCTCCTCCATCGCCAGCGCCGCGGCAGGATGCACCAGCTCGCCGGAGAGCGCGCCGAGCTGCTCGGCAAGCCGCGCCACCCAGCGCGCCTCCACCAGGTTGCCCACCTGCCAGGTCGCCGCCTGGCCGCGCGAGGCGCCGCCGCGCACGAGGCCGGCATGCCGCCCCTGCGCCTCGGTCAGCAGCGAGACGACGGCGCCGCCCTCGCCATGCGGGCGCGCCGAGAGGACGATCGCGGGGGCCTGCCACTCCATGCCCCCTATATGGGGGCTGGAGCGACGTGCCGGAATTTCGGTTCGGCACCTTGCTCCAGCTCCTTGTTCTCAGCGCAGTTTCACGCCTCCAGCCACTCCGGCCTTTCGGCGATCTGCTCTATCCGCGGTAGTCGGCGAAGAGGTCGGTCGAGAGGTAGCGCTCGCCGGTCGAGGGCAGGATCACCACCACCAGCTTTCCCGCCATCTCCGGCCGGCGCGCCACCTGCAGCGCCGCCCAGACATTGGCGCCGGAGGAGATGCCGCACAGGATCCCCTCCTCCTTCATCAGCCGCTGCGCGGTGGCGATGGCGTCCTCGTTCGTGACCTTGACGATCTCGTCGAACATCGCGACGTCGACGATCCCGGGGATGAAGCCGGCGCCGATGCCCTGGATCTTGTGCGGGCTGTGCGCGCCGCCCGAGAGCACGGGGGAGTTGGCGGGCTCCACCGCGATCGAGCGGAAGCCGGGGCGGCGGTCGCGCATCACCTGGGTCACGCCGGTGATGGTGCCGCCGGTGCCGACGCCGGCGACCAGCGCATCCACCGTGCCGTCGGTGTCGCGCCAGATCTCCTCGGCGGTGGTACGGCGGTGCACCTCGGGGTTGGCGGCGTTCTCGAATTGCTGCGGCATGAAATGCGTCGCCGGGTCGCGGGCGATGATCTCCTCGCACTTCGCCAGCGAGCCCTTGATGCCGAGCGCCGCCGGCGTCAGCTCCAGCTCGGCGCCGAGGGCGCGCAGCAGGGCCCGGCGCTCGAGGCTCATGCTGTCGGGCATCACCAGGATGCAGCGATAGCCCTTCACCGCGGCGACGCCCGCAAGCCCGATGCCGGTATTGCCGCTGGTGGGCTCGACGATGGTCATGCCCGGCCTGAGGCGACCGTCGCGCTCGGCGGCCTCGATCATGGCCAGGCCGATGCGGTCCTTCACCGAGGAGAGCGGGTTGAAGAACTCGCACTTCGCCACGACCCGGGCGGCGCAGCCGGCCGTGACCTTGTTCAGCCGCACCAGCGGCGTGTTGCCGATAAGCGCCGTCATGTCCTCGGCGATGCGCATGGCGTGATGCCTCCCTCGCGGCGGCCGCCACGCGGCGGCCCGCCAGCGTGCGGATCATGGCGGGCTTTGCGGCCTGGTGCGAGCCCCGGTGCCAAGCCTTCCGCCGCGTGGCAGAGTGCCCGTCCCCCTGCCGAGGACCGCCGCCATGGGCGCCTTCCTGATCCGCAGCCGCGCCATGCTGACGCGCCCTACCTCGCCCCGCGACTGGGAGGAGATCGCCGACGGCGCGCTGCTGGTCGAGGACGGCATCATCGCCGCCATCGGCAGCTTCGAGGCGCTGCAGCGGCAGCACCCGACCCTGCCGGTGACCGGCACGGGCCGGGAGGTCGCGCTGCCCGGCTTCGTCAACGCCCACCACCATGTGGGCATGACGCCGGTGCAGCTCGGCTCGCCCGACATGCCGCTCGAGCTCTGGTTCGTCACGCGCATGGTGATGAAGGCGGTGAACTACCGGCTCGACACGCTCTACTCGGCCTTCGAGATGATCGCCTCGGGCGTCACCACGGTGCAGCACATCCATGGCTGGGTGCCGGGCACCCAGAACGAGGTGATGGCGCGCTGCAACGAGGTGATCGCCGCCTATGAGGAGATCGGCATGCGCGTCTCCTACTGCCTGGCGCTGCGCGACCAGAACCGGCTCGTCTACCGGGCGGACGAGGAGTTCCTGGCGAGCCTGCCGGAGGAGCTGCGCGGGCCGATGGCGCGCTGGTATGCGCGGCTGAAGCTCACGCTCGAGGAGAACTGCGACGTCTTCCGCGGCCTGCACGCGCAGCACGCGGGCAAGCGGCGGGTGCGGGTGCAGCTGGCGCCGGCCAACCTGCACTGGTGCTCCGACGCAGCACTCACGGCGCTGGCCGATCTCTCGCGGGACTACGACGCGCCGATGCACATCCACCTGCTGGAGACCGCCTACCAGAAGGAATATGCGCGGCGGCGCACCGGGGGCGGCACGGCGCTGGACCACCTGGCGCGCTTCGGCATGCTGGGGCCGAACCTCACCCTTGGCCACGGCGTCTGGCTCAGCGAGCGGGAGATCGAGACGGTCGCCGCCACCGGGACCTGCATCTGCCACAACTGCTCCTCCAACTTCCGCCTGCGCTCCGGCGTCGCGCCGCTGAACCGCTGGGAGGAAGCGGGCATCACCACGGCGATCGGCATCGACGAGGCCGGCATCAACGACGACCGCGACATGCTGCAGGAGATGCGGCTCGTGCTGCGCGCGCACCGCGTCCCCGGCATGGAGGAGGCCGACGTGCCGGCCACCGGCCAGGTGCTGCGCATGGCGACCGTGGGTGGGGCGCGCACCACGCCCTGGCGCGACGGGCTCGGCACGCTGGAAGTGGGCAAGCCCGCCGACCTTTCGCTGATCGACTGGAACGGCGTCGCCTGGCCCTATCTCGACCCGCTCACCTCGACGCTGGATGCCGTGATCCTGCGCGCGAAGTCGGGTGCGGTGCGCACCGTGCTGTGCGACGGCGAGGCGATCTACCAGGATGGGCGCTTCACCCGCGTCGATCGCGACGCGGCGCTTCAGGCGCTGCATCAGGACCTGACACGGGCGCTGCACGATGACGAGGCGGAGCGGCGCAGGCTCTCGGCGGCGCTGCTGCCGCATGTGCGACGGTTCTACGCCGACTGGATCGATCCGGCGCGGCACGAGCCCTACTACCGCCCGAGCTCGCGGATGTAGGTGATCGCCCCCCGTCTGCGCGCGCCAACTGGCAGAAAAAGGAGGGTTGGGGCCTGGGGAAGGGAGTTCCCTCCCTTCCCCAGTGCTTCACTCGAGATCTTCCAGCCCCAGCGCCCTGAGCCTTCCCCGCTCCTCGTCCCAGCCCGGCCGGTCCTTGACGTTGAGGAAGAGGTGCACGGGCCGCTCCAGCAGCCCGGTCAGCTCCAGCCGCGCCCGCCGGCCGATCTCGCGGATCTTCCGCCCGCCGTCGCCGATCAGGATCGCCTTCTGCGTCGGGCGCGAGACGTAGATCGTGCAGTCCACCCGCACGCTGCCATCCGAGCGTTCGGTCCACTGCTCGGTTTCGACCGTCGCGTGGTGCGGCACCTCCTCATGCGTCAGGCGCAGCACCTGTTCGCGCACGATCTCGGCGACGAGCATGCGGTTCGGCACGTCGGTCAGCTCGTCCTCGGGGAAGAGGAAGGGCCCCGGCGGCTGCACCTCCGCCAGCCGGTCGAGCAGCCGGTCGAGGCCGCGTTGCTTCTCGGCCGAGACCATGAAGGTCTCGCCGATGCCGGGGATCAGCGCGTTCAGCTCCGCCGCCAGCGGCAGCAGCGTCGGCGGCGGGACGAGGTCGACCTTGTTCAGCACCAGCCAGACCGGCACGCGCGCCACCGCCTTGGCCAGCTTCTCCGCGATGGCGCGCACCGGGTCGGTGATCCCGGCGCGCACGTCGACGATGAAGAGCGCGAGGTCGGCATCCTGCGCGCCGCCCCAGGCCGCCGCCACCATGGCGCGGTCGAGCCGCCGGCGCGGCGCGAAGATGCCGGGGGTGTCGACCAGCACGATCTGCGCGGCGCCCCGCATCACCACGGCGCGGATGCGAAAGCGCGTCGTCTGCGGCTTCGGCGAGACGATGGAGACCTTGGTGCCGGCCAGCGCGTTCACCAGCGTGGACTTGCCCGCATTGGGCGCGCCGACGACCGCGACCAGGCCGCAGCGCGTCGCCGCCTGGCCCGCCCCATCGTCGGGCCCCTGGTCCCGCCCCTCCTCCGTGCCGCCGCTCATCGCCCGCCACCCTCCCGCGCCAGGCCGGCAAGCCAGGCCTCGGCGGCCGCCTGCTCGGCGCCGCGCTTGCTCTCGCCCCGTCCCTCGGCCTCGCGCCCGGCCGCGGCGACGGCCACCACGAAGACGGGCTGGTGCGGCGGGCCGCTGGCCGAGACCAGCCGATACTCCGGCAGGCCCTGGCCGCGGCCGAGCGTCCATTCCTGCAGCCGGCTCTTGGCCGACATCGGCGGACGTGCATCGGCCTCCAGCAGCGGCGCCCAGGCGCGCCGCACCAGCGCCCGCGCGGGCTCCAGCCCGGCATCGAGGTACATCGCGCCCAGCACCGCCTCCAGCGCATCGGCCATCACCGTCGTCCGCTCGCGCAGCCCCGTGCGGCCCTCGGAATCCGGCACGCGCACCAGCGCCGCCAGTTCCAGCGCCTCGGCCACCTTCACCAGGGATTCGCGGGCCACCAGTACGCCGAGCCGCTTGCCGAGATCGCCCTCGCGCTCCTCCGGGAAGCGCTCGGCCAGCCATTCGGCGACGAGCAGCGCCAGCACCCGGTCGCCGAGGAATTCCAGCCGCTCGTTGGAATCGAGCTGGGCGCGCCGCGGATCGGCGGCGGAGCGGTGGGTCAGCGCCTGGCGCAGCAGCGCGGGTCGCGCGAACCGGTGGCCGATCCGATCCTGGAAGTCGCCTTCCGCCGCCGCGCCGTCCTCGTCCATGCCGCCCCGCGCCCGACCGCCTCCCCCTACCTGACGGCGGAGAAGAGGCGCGACCAGCGGATCGCGCCGGGCCAGCGCCAGACCTCGTACCAGGCGGCGGAGCCGTCCACCGAGAAGAAGATGAACTCCGCCCGGCCGACCAGGTTCACCACCGGCACGAAGCCCACCTCCGACTGCACGCGGCTGTCGAGGCTGTTGTCGCGGTTGTCGCCCATGGCGAAGAGGTAGCCCTCGGGCACCCGGAACTCGATCGTGTTGTCGAGCGGCCCGTCGTCGCTCTTCTCGATGATGGCGTGCGTGACGCCGCTGGGCAGGGTCTCGCGGTACTCGCGCGCCGGGGCGCCGCGGAACTCGCCGTCGGCGGTGAAGGTGCCGACGAACTCGCGCCGCACCGGCTGGCCGTTCAGGTGCAGGATGCCGCCGCGCACCTGCACGCGGTCGCCGGGCAGGCCGATGATGCGCTTGATGTAGTCCTGGCTGGTGTCGCGCGGCAGCTTGAAGACGGCGACGTCGCCGCGCTCGGGCAGGCGGCCGAAGATGCGGCCCTCGAACAGCGGCGGGCTGAAGGGCATCGAATGCCGCGAATAGCCGTAGGCGTATTTCGATACGAAAAGATAGTCGCCGACCAGCAGCGTCGGCTCCATGGAGCCGGAGGGGATGTTGAAGGGCTCGAACGCCACGGTGCGGATGCCGACGGCGATCAGCGCCGCGTAGACGACGGTCTTCACCGTCTCGGACCAGCCGCCCGCCTTCTTCTTCGCCATCGAGGAGCTCACGGGCGCCTGTCCATCGGGGTGTATCCGGGGCCGGCCTGGGAACGCCCCTGGGGCCGGCACGGAGCCGCGGCATGAAGCGCGGCGGGGGGTGGGGTGTCAAGCAAGCGGCGCTGTGGCGTAAGGCCGCCGGACGGGCCGGGCGACGGCGGCACCGCGCCAGGACGGACCGGCGCGCATGCCGGGCTCAACGGAGCGGCACGGCGGAGATCACCACGAAGGCGCTGGCATAGGGATACTCGTCGGTCATGCTCAGCGCCACCCGCGCCTCCGTCCCCGGCGGCGCGAGGCGGGCAAGATGCGCGGCGGCGGCGCCGGTCATCGCCAGGGTGGGCTGGCCCGAGCCGAGGTTCACCACGCCGAGGTCGCGCAGGAAGACGCCGGCCGCGATGCCGGTGCCGAGCGCCTTGGCCGCGGCCTCCTTCGCCGCGAAGCGCTTGGCATAGGTGGCCGCGCGCGTCCGCTCGCCGCGCCGCTCGGCCGTCTCGCGCTCCGCGGCGGTGAAGACGCGCTCGGTGAAGCGCTCGCCGTGCCGCGCCAGCGCGCGCTCGATGCGGCGGATGTCCACCATGTCGTTGCCGATGCCGAGGATCACCGGGCGGCGCCCGCCACCGCCACGGCTCAGCTCCGCCCGCGATCGACGCGGATGGTCTCGGGCGCGGCGCGCAGGGTCGCCATGATGCGCTCGAGGTGGCGCACATCCGTCACCTCGACGTCAAGGGCGAGCTCGCAGCCTTCCCCGTCGCGCCGCAGCACCTTGAGGCCGGTCACCACGCCGTCCTGCTGCGCCACCGATTCCGTCAGCGTGCCGATGGAGGCGGCGCGGCTCTTCGTCTCCACCAGGATACGCCCGACATGCCGCAGCGCCGCCGTCTCGTCCCACTCGATCTCGAGGAAGCGCTCGGGCGTCTGGGCGAAGCTCTCCAGCGTGTGGCAGTCGGCGGCGTGGATGGTGACGCCCTTGCCGGTGGTGACGATGCCGAGGATGCGCTCGCCCGGCAGCGGGTGGCAGCAGCCGGCGAAGTGATAGGGCATGCCGGCGACGAGGCCGGTCACCGGCATCAGCGCCGTGCCGCCGGCCCGGCTGTGCCCGTTGCCGCGGGCGGGGCCGCCGCCGCCGCCCTCGGAGCGCGCCAGGATCGGCCCCTGGCCGAGCCGCCCGCGCGGGCGCACCAGCGGCAGCGGGTCCGCGGCGCGCGGCGGGCTGCGCAGCTCCGGCACCGCGGCATGCACCACGTCGCGCGGCGGGATCTGCCCAGAGCCCACGGCCAGGTAGAGTTCGTCGAGGCCGGACTGCTTCAGCGCCTTCAGGGCCTCGGCCAGCAGCTTCTCGGAGAAGTCGAGCCCCTCCTGGCGGAAGGCCTTGGCGATGGCGGCGCGGCCCTGCTGCTGGTTCTCCTCGCGCTGGCGGGCATGGACGAAGCGGCGGATG
>CAYNYQ010000092.1:0-12937 GCA_964401305.1 uncultured Acetobacteraceae bacterium
TTCGGTCACGTCGTCGGCTGCCATACTCACGGTACTCCCGACCTCCACGAAAGGGTTTGAGCCGCCATGGACCCTGACCCACCCGCCAAGCGGGGGAAGGATCCGCTCGGCTCGCGCAGAGACCTATACGGGGACGGAAACCTCGCGTCAATAGTTTTGAGATTTCTCAATAAAAATCGCGCCATTGTCGTCTCCTAAGCGGGCGGCACGTCCCGGACCCTCGGACGGAGTGCCAGGCTCAGCAAAACAGCCATGAAGGACAACCCCAAGGGGATCGCCAACCCTGTGCGTGCGAAAAGGGTCGGCGAACGCGCCGCAGGTAGCAATGTCGCGAGCGTCCCCGCCACGCCCAGTGGCAGCATGGCCTGCAGGCGGCCTTCGGCGTCGAAGACCGCCGAGATCCCGGTCTGCGCCGCGCGAACCAGGGGCAGCCCTTCCTCGACCGCCCGTAGCCGCGCCGTCGCCAGGTGCTGCCAGGGGCCGGCCGACATGCCGAACCAGGCATCGTTCGTCACATTGACCAGCCAGGCCGGCCGCGGCGTCGGCGTGACCGCCGCGGGGAAGATCACCTCGTAGCAGATCAGCGCGCCGAAGGGCGGCAGGCCGGGGGCGTCGAGCGTCACCGGGCCGGGCCCCGCGGAGAAATCCATCCCCCCCGCCGCCAGCCGCACCGGCAGCAGGCCGGCGAGCGGCATGTACTCGCCGAAGGGCACGAGGTGCGCCTTGTCGTAGACGGCACCGACGACCCCGCGCGAATCGAGGCTGATCAGGCTGTTGAACACGCGCTGGAGGCGCCCGGCCTGGTCCCATTCCGCGCGCACCGTGCCGGCGAGCAGGGTCGCGTCCGCCTCGGCCAATGCGGCCGCGGCCAGGCGTTGCGCCTCGGCATCCTGCGCCAGCAGGAAGGGGCTTGCCGTCTCCGGCCACACGACGACGACGCGATCATTCCCTTGCATTGCCCCAGCAAGGCGAAAAAGCCCATGCCTTGTCAACTGAAGGTATGTCTCAAAAATCGCCACTCGCTCTTCGGGCCGCCACTTCATCGACTGCTGCACGTTCCCCTGAACGAGGACGAGGTGCAGGCCGGGTTGCGCCGCCCGCGGGGCGGCCGCCTGCAGCCGCCAGGCACCGAAGCCGGCGAGCAGCCCGAGCGCCGCGGCCCCCGCCGCCACCGGCCGCCACCGCCCGAGGATGGGCAGGCCCGCCAGCAGCACGGTGAGCAGCGAGAGCCCATGCACGCCGACGAAGGCCGCCCCCTGCACCGGCAGGGCGGCGAAGGCCCAGACCGAGCCCATCAGGTTCCACGGGAAGCCGGTGAACAGCACGCCGCGGGCGAGTTCCGCCAGCACCCAGGCGCCGGCGAAGCCCAGCAGGCGCGGCCAGCCGGCCGGCAAGGCCCAGGCGGCGACCGCCGGCGGCGCGCAGAAGGCGGCCAGCGGCAGGGCGAGGCCGGGCGCGGCGAGCGGCACCAGCCACCACCAGGTCTCGACATCCACCAGGATGGCGTGCGTCACCCAGTAGATGCCCGCGAGGTGATGCCCCCAGCCCCAGGCGAAGCCGATCGCCGCCGCACGGCGCCAGCGCGCCGCGCCGCCCAGCAGGGCGAGCAGCCCGGGAAAGGAGAGCAGCAGCACCGGCACGGCATGCACGGGCGGCAGCGCCAGGGCACCGGCGGCGCCGAGCGCGAAGGCGGCCAGCAGGGCCCGCCATCCGGCAAGGCCCCCGAGCCGGTCGAGGAATCGCGTGAACACGGCGCAGCTAGAGCATGGGGCCGGCGCGGCTGCCTAGAGCAATATCCGGTCCGTTGGACCCATCGGGTCGGCTGGTGCGCGGAAAGGCGGTCTTCGTCGGAGCGGGGGGCTGCCGTGGCGGCCCGGGCGCGAGGCTCGAGGGCCCGCCCGCGAGCGGAGGGGGACCGGCGGGCCGCCCAAGGCAAGGGAGGTGTCGGCACCGGGACACCCGCCCCGGGGCCAGCCCTGCGGGACCGGCGCCACGCCATGCGACGCTGTCACCTATAATAAGGAGTGCTCCCGCACCGCGGGCCTGCCGTCAGGCCTCGCGGTAGATCACCAGCAGCACGCTGACCAGGACCAGGCAGACCGGCCAGACCCAGCGCGCCGGCGCAGCGAGCACGGCCGGCCCGCGCAGCTCCACCCAGCGGGCGCAGCCGGCGGCGACGGCCAGCACCGCCAGCGGCAGGTGCGAGAGCTCGATGAGCAGCGCCTCCTTCACATTGGCGATGGCGTGGGTGTGGGCCAGCAGCAGCACGCCGCCGGCCAGCATCGCCACCGGGAAGACCAGCCGCGCCCATCCGCGCAGCCGGCCGAGCCGCACCGCCCATTCCGCCAGCGCGAAGGCGGCGACCAGCAGCCCGGCCAGCTTGTGCTGCAGCACCTCGGGGTCGCGCAGGCTCTCGCGCAGCGGAATCGGGCCGAGCGGCCAGGTCTCGGGGTCGGAGCGGATGAGGATGAAGGCGGCGAGGCCGAGGAAGAGCAGCGGCCAGTGCCGCGCCCAGGGCACGCGCCCGGTGGCGTCCAGCAGCGCCGCCACGCCCACCAGCAGCACCAGCAGCCCGGCCCAGTGGTGGTTGTACTCGCTCCAGGCGATGTCCTCGGCATTGCGCGGCGGCAGCAGGCCCTCGCCGGGGGTATAGGCGCGCGGCCGGTCCCCCGCCGCCCGCGCCTGCCATTCGGCATCGAGCTGCGCCTGCAGCTGCGGCATGGCGAGGTCGTCCGGGTCCGGGCTCGAGAGGCGGGGCCAGGTCGGGGTGAAGCGCTCGGTGACCTCGGCCCAGGTGACGCGGTCGTCCGGCAGGTCGGTCGCCGGCGGCACGGAGGTGAGCGAGGCGGCCAGCGCCAGCACGGCGATGCCGACCGCGATCTCGCACTCGACGAGGCGGCGAACGCGCTGCAGGGGCGCATCCGGCGCCACGACCGCGGCCGCGCCGACCGCCCGCGGCGCCGGTCCGAGCCGGTGCAGCAGCAGGAAATTGCCGAGGCCCAGCAGCAGCAGCAGGCCGAGCAGCGCGCCCTTGGTGGCCGCCATCGCCCCATAGGCCGTGCCGTAGAGTGCCGCCCCCTCGCCGATATAGGCCAGCCAGAAGCCGGCGATGCCGAGCAGGATCAGCCCGACCCCGGCGGCGGCGAAGCCCGAGTAGCGCCGGCCCGTCGCCCGCGCCGTCTCCGCATCCAGCCGCAGCGCGGCGAGCAGCGGCGGCAGCCCGCCGAGCCAGAGTGCGGCACCGAGCTGGTGCAGCGCCGTCGCGGCCAGCAGGAGCGGCCGTCCCTCGGTCCGCGCCATGGCGTGGCTGCCGGCGGTGCCGGCCGCGACCATCAGCAGCGCCGCGGCCAGCAGCCCCGCCGCCCGCGCCGGCCCCGGCCGCTCGCCGGGCCAGGCCAGTGCCAGCAGCAGCAGCGTCGCCGCGGCGCCGACGGCCGCGACGCGCATGAAGGCGGCGCCGACCACCGCATCCAGCGGCAGCTCCAGCGCGCCCTGCAGCAGGAGCGCGTTGAGCGTCGCGCCCCCGAGCCCCGTCGCCAGCGCGCCCGCACCGCCCCAGAGCACCGCGCGCCGGGCGATGACCGGCAGCCGCGCCGCGTCGGGCGCGTAGAGCCGGCCGGCCAGCGGCAGGGCGATGCCGAGCCAGAAGGCGACGCCGCCGAGCAGGACGGCGCGGGAGGCGAGCTCGGCCGCCTGCACGAGCACGCTGAGGAAGCCGAGGAGGTCGAAGAGGAGGTCCACGATGGGGCGGCCTTGCCGGTCAGCGGCCCGGTCCGGCCGCGATCTCGAAGGCGATATCGCCGCGGGTGATGTGGCCGTCCACCGCCAGCACCTGCCAGCGCAGCCGCCAGGGGCCGGGCGCGAGTGGCGGGCAGGGTGCCTCCAAGAGGGTCGGGTCGGTGGCCGGCGCGATCTCGAGCGGCAGGGTCTCCGCCGCGGCGGCGCCCCGCGTGGCGGCGACCAGCGCGAGGCGGGAGCGCGCGGCATCGATCCGGCTGTTGAAGCGCACCACCACGCGCGAAGGCGCGGCGGCGAGGCGGGCCCCGGCCGGCGGGTCCGAGGCGACGACGAGGGCATGCGCGCGGGCCGGGCGCACCGGCATGGCCAGCAGCGGCGCCAGCATCAGCAGGCGGCGGGTGGCGGAAATCCGGTCGACCTGCGGGGTCGCAGCTATCGGTGTCACCTTGGGGTAACTCTCTTCAGCGGGCGGAACGAAGTACCGGGCGGGAGAGCGCCCGCTGGCGCAATCCCGTGTTGCAACCTGCCCGCAACCTGCCACAACACTTGCCAGGGCGCGAACCGGCGCGGGGCGACGGACGAGGGGTCCGCCGTCCACGAGGGGGACTCTGATGCGGATCATCCTGGCGCAGCCGCGCGGCTTCTGCGCTGGCGTCGTTCGGGCGGTGGACATCGTGGAGCGGGCGCTCGAGCGGTTCGGCGCCCCCGTCTACGTCCGCCACGAGATCGTCCACAACCGCCATGTCGTCGAATCGCTGGAACGCAAGGGCGCCCGCTTCGTCGAGGAGCTCGACCAGGTGCCCGCTGGCGCCGTCACCGTCTTCAGCGCCCATGGCGTCGCCCGCAGCGTGGAGCGCGAGGCCGACAGGCGCGGCCTGCCAGTGCTGGACGCCACCTGCCCCCTCGTCTCGAAGGTGCATGCGGAGGGGCGGCGCTACATCGCGCAGGGCCGCGCGCTGATCCTGATCGGCCATGCCGGCCATCCGGAAGTGGTCGGCACCCTCGGCCAGGTGGACGGGGAGGTGCACCTCGTCGCCACCGTCGCCGATGTCGAGCGGCTGGAACTCGCCGCCGACCGCAAGCTTGCCTATGTCACACAGACGACGCTCTCGGTCGACGACACCCGCGCCGTGATCGATGCGCTGCGCCGGCGCTTCCGCGACATCCAGGGCCCCGACACGCGCGACATCTGCTATGCCACGCAGAACCGCCAGGTGGCGGTGCGCGAGCTGGCGCGGCGGGCCGACGTGGTGCTGGTGGTGGGGGCCGCGAACAGCTCCAACTCCAACCGGCTGCAGGAGATCGGGGCGGAGGGTGGCAAGCCCTGCCATCTCATCCCAGATGCGGAAGCGCTGCGGCAGGAGTGGTTCGCCGGGGCGGCGACGATCGGCATCACCGCCGGCGCCTCGGCGCCCGAGAGCCTGGTGCAGGCGGTGGTCGAACGGCTCGCCGCCTGGTGGCCCGGGGCCGAGGTGGCCGCCCTGCCGGGCATCGTCGAGGACGTGCAATTCAAGCTGCCCGCCGCGCTGACCGACGAGCGGTCGAGCGCGGCGGCCTAGGGAAACACCGGTCCGATGGGCATTCCGCTGCGCCAGCAGGTCAAGGTCGGCGCCTATATCCTCAAGCAGCACCTGATGGGGCGGAAGCGCTACCCGCTGGTGCTGATGCTCGAGCCGCTGTTCCGCTGCAACCTGGCCTGCGCCGGCTGCGGCAAGATCGACTATCCGGACCCGATCCTGAACAAGCGGCTGAGCGTCGAGGAGTGCCTGGACGCGGCCGACCAGACCGGCGCGCCGGTCGTCGCCATCGCCGGCGGCGAGCCGCTGCTGCACAAGGAGATGCCGGAGATCGTCGAGGGCATCCTGGCCCGCGGCAAGATCGTCATCCTCTGCACCAATGCGCTGCTGCTGGGCAAGCGCATCGAGGCCTTCAAGCCGCATCCGCGTTTCACGTGGGACATCCACCTCGACGGCGACCGCGCGCAGCACGACTGGGCGGTGAGCCAGGAGGGCGTCTACGACCGCGCCGTGGCCGCGCTGCGCGACGCCAAGGCGCGCGGCTTCCGCGTGGCGATCAACGCGACGCTGTTCAACAACGCCGACCCCGAGCGCATGGCGCGCTTCTTCGACGACGTCACCGCGATGGACATCGACGCCATCATGGTCTCGCCGGGCTACGCGTACGAGCGCGCGCCGGACCAGCAGCACTTCCTGAACCGTCGCAAGACGAAGGAGTTGTTCCGCGGCATCTTCGCGCGCAACACGGGCAAGCGCTGGAAGATGGGCAACAGCCCGCTGTTCCTCGATTTCCTGGCCGGCAACCAGACCTATGCCTGCACGCCCTGGGGCAATCCCACGCGCAACGTCTTCGGCTGGCAGCGCCCCTGCTACCTGCTGGGCGAAGGCTACGCCAAGACCTTCCAGGAGCTGATGGAGACCACGGACTGGGACAAGTACGGCGTCGGCAACTACGAGAAATGCGCCGACTGCATGGTCCATTCGGGCTTCGAGGCGACGGCGGTGGTCGATGCGGTGAAGCGCCCCTGGAAGGCCCTGGCCGTGCAGATGCGGGGGCCGCGCACGACGGGCGACTTCGCCCCCGAGATCGATCTCTCGAAGCAGCGCCCGGCCGAATACGTCTTCAGCCGCCATGTCGAGCAGGCGATGGCGGAGATGGCGCACGAGGCGCCCCAGGGGAAGAAGGTACGCGGTGCCAAGCACGGCGGCACCGCGCCGCCGATGGCGGCGGAATAGCCGCCGGCCCGCGATCGGCCCGGAGCTCGGGCCTCTATCGAAGTTACGAAAGAACGCCCGTTGGCAGCGCAGCGAATTCTGCTGCGATACCGAGGCTGACGGGCATTCTCTTGCAGGATCTCAGAGCAGCCGCGGCAGGCTGGCCGCCAGCAACGCCACGCCCGAGGCCGTCAGCAGCCCCAGCACCAGGCGCCGGAACATCGGCGGGCTGACCCGCCGGTAGAGCCGTGCGCCGGCCCAGGCCGGCAGCACCATCGCCGGCGCCACCACGGCGAAGAGCGGCAGGAAGGCGCCCGTCACCGTGCCCGTCGCCACATAGGCCGCCATGATCAGCGCGTGCATGGCCAGGTTGTAGGCCTGGAAGACGCCGCGGCTCTCGTCCGGCGTCCAGCCGCGCAGCGCGGCCCAGAGGATCGGCACCGGCCCGGTCAGGCCGCCGATGCCGCCACCGATGCCGCCGCCGAGGCCCGCCGCGGCATCGGCCCAGCGCCCGCCCCAGCGGATGCGCGGCGGCTGGCGCAGCAGCAGCATCGCCGGGCACCACACCACCAGGAAGGCCCCGAGCGCCGCCTTGAACCCCAGCGGGTCGATCGCCCGCAGCGCCGCCACGCCGAAGGGGATGCCGAGCGCCCCGCCCGCCACGAAGGGCCAGGTGCGCGCGGGGGAGAAGCCGCGGCGGATGGTCGGGATAGCCAGCACCTGCCCGACCAGCGAGCCGAAGACCACCATGGGCCCGGCCACCTGCGGCTCCATCACCCAGGCCCAGACGGCCAGCGCTACGAGCCCGTAGGCGAAGCCCGAGAGCCCCTGCACGAAGCCGCCGAGCGCCGCGCCCAGGATCAGCGGCAGGACGGGCGGCGCGGCCTCCAGCTCAGCGGCCGGGCAGGGCCTTGGCCGCACGCTCGAGCGCGGCAAGGGCGAGCTTCGTCCGCTTGGCAACCTGCAGCACCGCCGGCAGCTCCTTCGGCCGGCGCAGCAGGGAGAGCGCGACGCGGCCCGCCGCCGGGCGGCCATCCGCGGTCAGCCCGTCCGCCGCGGCGCGGGGCACGCTCTCGGCCGCGGTATCGGCCACCGCGCGCAGCGCTGCGAAGGGCACGCCGCGCGCCGCCGCGAAGGCCGCCGCCGCCTCGCTCTCGAGGTCGACGGCCAGGGCGCCGCCGGTCGCGGTGTGCAGGGTCCGCTTCGCCGCCGGGTCGGCCACCACCCCGGCGGCGCCGGCCACCGTGCCGAGCCGCGCGCCGGTCGCCCGCGCCAGGGCCGCGGCCCAGACCATGTCGGCCCCCCAGGCGCCGCGGTGCCCGCGCACGCGCGTCGCCACCACCAGGTCGCCCGGGGCGAGATCGGGGTCGAGCCCGCCGGCGATGCCGAAGCTCAGCACGCCCGCCACCTCGCCCCTCTCCTCGGCGAGCATCGCGGCGGCGCGCTTGGGGTCACCGCCCGTCACCACCGTGCGCAGGCCGGGCGGCAGCAGCGCCGCCTCGGACTGCATGCCGACCACGGCAAGGATGACGGGGACGGCGGTCATGGCGGCGGCATCTCCCGTGTTGCAGCGCAGTATGGAACCCGCGCTGCCGGAATGCCAAGGGCCGGGGGCGGCTCAGAGGCCGAAGGCGACCTCGCGGCTGTTGCCGCGCCGCAGGTTGCGCAGCCGCGCCAGCGCCCAGAGCGGGAAGATCTGCGCATAGCCGTGGTAGCGAAGGTAGAAGACCCGCGGGAAGCCGGTGCCGGTGTAGTCCTGCTCGGCCCAGCCGCCATCCTGCTGCTGGTGGCGCAGCAGCCAGGCGGCGGCGCGCTCCACCGCCTCGTCCTCGGCCTCCCCGGCGGCCATCAGGGCCAGCATGGCCCAGGCGGTCTGGCTGGCGGCGGAGGGCGCCATGGTGCGGTCCGCATCGGCGCGGGTGCCGCCGCGGCGCGGATAGGTGAAGCCGTCCTCGCCCCAGCCGCCATCGGCGTTCTGCGTCGCCTTCAGCCAATGGACGGCGCGGCGCATGGCGGGGTGGTGGTGCGGCAGTCCGGCGGCGTTCAGCGCCGTCAGCGCCGACCAGGTGCCGTAGACGTAGTTCACCCCCCAGCGGCCGTACCAGGCGCCGTCCGGCTCCTGCTCGGCCAGCAGGTAGTCGACCGCCTGCCGCACCACGGGGTCGTCCATGCCCCGCCCGAGCTGCGCCAGCATCGCCAGGCACCGGCCGGAGACGTCGGCCGTGGGCGGATCCAGCAGCGCCCCGTGGTCGGCGAAGGGGATGGAGTTCAGGTGGTGGTGGGTGTTGTCGGCGTCGAAGGCGCCCCAGCCGCCGCCCCGGGACCGCATGCCGACGACCCAGTCCGTGGCGCGGTCGACCGCCGTATCCCAGGCCGGGTCCTCGTGCCCGGACTGGCGGCGCGCCCGGTCGATCGCCAGCACCACCACCGCGGTGTCGTCGACATCCGGGTAGTGCGGGTTGGCGTACTGGAAGGCCCAGCCGCCGGGCGGGACGCCGGGGCGCGTCTCGGCCCAGTCGCCCACGAGGTCGTTCACCTGCCGCGGCAGCAGCCATTCGATGCCGCGCGCGACCGCCCGCTCCGCCCGCTCGCCGCCGGCCTCCAGCAGCGCATGCGCGGCCAGCCCGGTATCCCAGACCGGGGAGAGGCAGGGCTGCACATAGGTCTCGCCGGCATGCGGGCCCTCGGTGCGGTCGCAGACCAGCTTCTCGAGCGAGGACCAGGCGGTGACCAGGCGCGGGTCGTCGGCCGGCAGGCCGAGGCAGTGGTACATCAGCACCGCGTTCGCCATGGCCGGGTAGATGGCGCCGAGCCCGTCCTCGCCGTTCAGGCGCTCGGTGACGAAGCGCTCGCAGGCGGCCTCGGCGCGGCGCCGCACCGGGCCGGGGAAGAGGCCATGCGCGCGCTGCAGCACGCGGTCGATGGCGCCGAAGACCGACCGCCAGGGCTCGGCCGCATGCGCGCCACCGGGCCAGCGCTTCACCCGCTCGGGCGGCGTGCGGAACAGCTCGCCGAGGTCGACACCGATCGGCGCCACCGGCTTCGGCCGGCGCGCCATCACCACCATCAGCGGCACCAGCACGGTGCGCGCCCAGTAGGACACCTTCGAGAGGTGGAAGGGGAACCAGCGCGGCAGCAGGATGATCTCGGGCGGCATCACCGGCACGGCCCGCCAGGGGACCTGGCCGAAGAGGGCGAGGGCGGCGCGGGTGAAGACGTTGCTGCGCTCCGCCCCGCCGGCGGCCAGGATCGCCTCCCGCGCGCGGCGCATGTGCGGCGCCTCCGGCGCGTCGCCGATCAGCCGCAGCGCGAAATAGGCCTTCACCGAGCAGGAGATGTCGAGCGGCCCGCCATGGAAGAGCGGCCAGCCGCCACCGGCATTCGCCGCCTCCCCGGCCTGCACGCGGCGCAGGTAGCGGGCGATGCGCGCCTCGCGCTCCGGCTCGACGATGCCGAAGAATCGCTTCAGCATGACGAACTCGGCGGGGATGGTGGCGTCGGCCTCGAGCTCGAAGACCCAGTGGCCGTCCGGGCGCTGGCGTGCCAGCAGGTGCTCCGCGGCGCGGTCGACCGCGCCCTCCAGGGCATCCTCGGCGAGGCTGGCGATCGGCGGGAACGGCGCCGGCCGCAGCGCGGCGCCGCCGAGATCCTGCAATATGGACAAGCGCTGTGGTCCCTATGCGAGCCCCTCGCCGCGGGACGGTAATCCCACGGCGACGATTCGACCCTGCCGAATACGTCCAAGCTTCGCAGATGCGAAGGGTGCTGTTACCCCAAGGACACGATTTAGGTCGGGTGTGTGGTCCGGTCCATACGCGCAACGGGGCCGGGCTGGCCATCCGCCCGCGGGCCCGCCTCGCCCTTCCACAGCCCGCCGCGGCCGCGCCATTCGGCCAGCGCGCTGTCGAGGGTGAAGAGCATGTAGGCCGCCGCGATGGCCGGCAGCGCCAGGCCGCGCCAGGGCGAGAGGCCGAACCGGCGCAGCATCGGCGCATAGGCCAGCGCCATCGCCGCCCAGGCGGCCAGGCCGAGCCAGCCCGCCGGCCCCGGCGCCAGCAGGGCGAGCAGCGGCGGCGCCAGGAAGACCAGCGCGAGCGCCGCGATCATGCCGGCCAGCGCCGCCACCCGGTAGCCGAGCTGCGCATAGGCGGTGCGCGCCACCATGCGCCGGATGGTCCCCACGCTCTCATAGGGGCGGATCGACTCCACGCGCTCGGTCAGGCCGATCCAGGTCGGGCCCACGGCCTTCATCCGCCGCGCCAGGGCGCAGTCGTCGATGATGGCGCCGCGGATCGGCGCCAGGCCGCCGGCGCGGGCGAAGGCCGCCGCGTCGAGCAGCACGCAGCCGCCGGCGGCGGCGGCGGTGCGCGCCCCGGGGTCGTTCGACCAGCGGAAGGGGTAGAGCATCTGGAAGAAGAAGACGAAGGCCGGGATCAGCCAGCGCTCGGCCGCACTCGCGCAACGCAGCCGCGCCATCAGCGAGACCAGCACCCGCCCCTCGGCCTGCTGCCGCCGCACCAGCTGGCGCAGGCTGTCCGGCGCGTGGCGGATATCGGCGTCGGTGAGGAGCAGCAGGCCCTGCACCGGCCCCGCCGCCTCCAGCCCCTGCTGCAGCGCCCAGAGCTTGCCCGTCCAGCCCGCCGGCCGCGCGGCGCCGGTGACGACGGCAAGCCGCGCATCCCCTGCCCCGGCCCGGCGGGCGATGTCGCCCGTGCCGTCGGTCGAGCGGTCGTCCACCACGACCAGCCGGAACGGACCCGCGTAGTCCTGCGCCAGCAGGCTGCGCACGGTCTCGGCGATGGTCTCCGCCTCGTCGCGCGCCGGCACGATGGCGGTCACGGCGGGCCAGGCCTGCGGGTCGGGCAGGCGCGCCGCGTCGGCATCGTCGTCGCGCGCCTGCCAGAACCAGCCGCGGCCGAGGAGCAGCACCGACCAGGCGAGCAGCGCCGCGAGCGCGATGGCCAGGATCACGCCAGCATCCCCCGCTCCTGGAACCAGGCGATGGCGTCGTCGACCGCCGCCTGCCAGGGCCGGGCGCGATGGCCCAGCACGCGCTCCGCCCTGGCGGAGGAGAAGTACATCCGGTGCCCGGCCATGCGCAGCCCGTCCAGCGTCAGCGTCGGCTCCCGCCCGGTGAGGCGCGCCGCCGCCTCCGCCCCCAGCGCCAGCGGCCAGAGCGGCGCACGCGGAAGCCGCCGCGGCGCGCGCCGGCCGAAGCGCCCGGCGATATGCCCGAGCAGCGTGCCCAGCGGCACGTCCTGCCCGCCGAGGATGTGCCGCTCTCCGACCGCGCCGGCATCGAGCGCGGCGACGCAGCCGGCGGCGCAGTCGTCCACATGCACGAGGTTGAGCCCGGTATCGACATAGGCCGGCATCTTCCCGCGCGCGGCTTCCAGGATGACGCGCCCGGTCGGCGTCGGCCGCCGGTCGCGCGGCCCGATCGGGGTGGAGGGGTTCACGATCACGGCGGGCAGGCCCTGCGCCGCGACCATGGCCTCCACCGCACGTTCCGCCTCGGTCTTGCTGCGCTTGTAGGGGCCGATCGCCTCCTCCGGCCGGGCGGCGTCGGCCTCGGTTGCCGGTGCGCCGTCGGCGCGGGGCTTGAGCGTGGCGACGGAGGAGACATGCACCACCCGCCCGAGCCCGGCCGCCAGCGCAGCCCGCATCACCGCCCGTGTCCCTTCCACGTTCACGGCCGCCATGCGCGCCGGGTCGGGCACCCAGATCCGGTAGTCCGCGGCGCAGTGGATGGCGGCGCCGCAGCCCGCCATGGCGCGGGCGATGGAGGCGGGGTCGGTCAGGTCGCCGGGGACGCAGTCCACCGGCACGCCCTCCAGCACGTCGCGCGGCGTCCCCTCGCGCACCAGGGCGCGCACGGCATGGCCGCGCGCCACCAGGGCTCGGGCGATGGCCGAGCCGAGGAAGCCGGTCGCCCCGGTCAGCATCACGGCCGGGCGCGGGCCGGTGTCGGTCGGGCTGGCCATGGATCTCCTCGGGCGGCGCGCGGCGTTGTGGCCGGAAGCGGCCGGGGAATCCAGCGGCGCGCCCTGGCAGCCCCGCCGCCGCTGCGCCATCTGCCGATTCGCCGCGGCGAAGGATCGGGGAACATGCGGGCGGGGCGGGCCGCGGCGCGCCGCCGGGTTCCGAACCGGCCATGCCGCCCGGCCGCGGGCGGTGCCCGATCAGGCCGCGCGAGACCCTTGCCCCCGACGCAGCCCCCCGGCAGGAAGACCCCGCCATGATCCCCCGCCGTTCCCTCCTCGCCGTCCCCCTTGCCGCGCTGCCGGGCGCCGCCATCGCCCAGGCCAGCCCGCAGGCCGTGGTGGAGGGCTTCCACGCCACCCTGCTCGAGGTGATGCGCAACGCCGAGCGCCTCGGCGTGCGCGGGCGGGAGGCGCGGATCCGCCCGGTGATGGAGAGCGCCTTCAACCTGCCCGCCATGGCCCGCATCGCCGTCGGCCAGCCCT
>CAYNYQ010000092.1:13037-14799 GCA_964401305.1 uncultured Acetobacteraceae bacterium
ATGGAGAGCGCCTTCAACCTGCCCGCCATGGCCCGCATCGCCGTCGGCCAGCCCTGGACGCGCATGCAGCCGGCCGAGCAGCAGGAGATCACCCGCGCCTTCTCCGACTGGTCGATCGCCACCTTCGCCCACCGCTTCGACGGCTATTCGGGCGAGCGCTTCGAGATCACCGGCGAGAACACGCTGCCGAACGGCGACCGGCTGGTGGCGACGCGCCTGGTGCGCACGCGGGATGCGCCGGTGCAGCTGAACTACCTGCTGCGCGACTTCGGCGGCGCCTGGCGGATCGTCGACATCTACCTGACCGGCACGATCAGCGAGCTGGCGAGCCGCCGCGCCGAGTTCACCACCATCCTGCGCGCCGGCGGCGCGGAGCGGCTGGTGAGCGAGCTGCGCCAGCGCACCGACAAGCTGCTCGGCGCCTGAGAGTTTGCGGAAGAACGCCTGTCAGCCTCGATATCGCGGCAACATTTCCCGTGAGGCCGACGGGCGTTCCTTCGCAAGGTCGATTGGCCCACAGGGCCTGAGCGCCGGCCGCGCGGCGCTCACTCCCCCGGCGTCGCGCCGAGCGCCTGGCTGAGCAGCGACCGCGCGCGGCCGAGCGCGATCGCCGCCTGCGCCTCCCCCGCCTGCGCCTCGAGCTGCAGCTGGCGCACGCGGAACAGGTCGAAGGCGCCGATCTCGCCATTGGCGAAGGCGGTGCGCGCGGCGGCGAGCTGCTGCTCGGCGAGGCTCCGGCGCTGCGCGGCAAGCCGCCGGGCCGCCTCGCTCGCGCTCAGCCGCACCCGCGCCTGCGCCGCCTCGCCCTCCAGCGTGCGGCGGGTCTGCTCGAGCTCGGCGAGGGCGCGGGTGCGCTCGGCCTCGGCCTCGGCGCGGCGGGGGGCGTTGCGCGCCTCGGTCGCCAGCGGCAGGCGGAAGCGCAGGCCGAGCGAGACGCCTTCCTCGGTGACCGGCCCATACTGCGCGCGGCCGAAGAAGCCGATCTCGGGGTTGTCGCGCGGCGTCGCCTCCACCAGGCGGGCGCGGGCCTCGGCGGCCTCCAGCGCGGCCGCGGCGGCGGCCAGGGCCGGGTGTTCCTGCAGGTTGGCGCGCGGCGGCAGGGGCTCCGGCCGGACGCCGGCCATGCCGCCCGCCCCGGGCTGCGGCGCCGCCAGCGCCTGGCCGCTGCCGCCGGTCAGGGTGCGGTAGGCCGCGCGCGCCAGCTCCACCGCAGCCTCGGCCCGGGCGAGCTCGATCTCGGCCGAGAGCAGCTCGTTGCGGCCGAGCAGCGCGTCGGTGCCGGCGATGTCGCCGAAATGCGCCCGTCGGTCGAAGTCGCGGGCGATGTCGCGCGCGGTCGCCAGGCGGTCCTGCGCCACGCGGCGTTCGGATTCGGCGGCACCCACCGCCCAGTAGGCGTCGCGCAGAAGGCCGGCCACCTCGAGCCGGCGCTGGCGGAAGCGCCGCTCGGCCTCGGTGACCCCGGCATCGACGGTGCCGGCCAGGGCGCTGCGCTGGCCCGGCAGCCAGACCGGCGCGGCGATCTCGAGCTCGCCCTCCCGCGCCGTGTTGAAGCCGCGCGTATCGGCGCGGAAATTGCCGCCGAGCGAGGGCGAGCCCGGCACCAGCGAGTTCACCAGCGCATCCCGCGCGCGGATCGCGTTGCGCGTCGCCAGCAGCCCGCGGCCCCCGGCGTCGAGCGCCATGGCCGCCTCGAGATCGGCCGCGAGCGCCGCCGAGACGGCGGGCGTCGGCGCCTCGCCGGGCGGCATGGCGGGGGTGC
>CAYNYQ010000093.1:0-14771 GCA_964401305.1 uncultured Acetobacteraceae bacterium
GGCGGCGGCGCGGCGCGCAGCGGCTGCGCGCCGGCCGGCTGCGGCGCTGGCGCGCCCGCGGCCGCCTTCTCCGCCTGGGCCCGCAGATCGGCGATGGTCGCGCGGTTCGTCACCTGCTCGGGGTTGGTGCGCACCTCGACCACCGCGGGACGGCCGCTGGCGAGCGCCCGCTGCACGGCGGGCACCAGCTCCTCCGTGCGCTCCACCACCTCGCCATGGCCGCCGAAGCTCTCGATGAAGCGGGCGAAGTCGGGGTTGGTCAGCGCGGTGCCGGAGACGCGGCCCGGATAGGTGCGCTCCTGGTGCATGCGGATGGTGCCGTACATCTGGTTGTTGAAGACCAGGATCACCGGCGCCACGGCGTGGTGGAAGGCGGTGGCGATCTCCTGCCCCGTCATCAGGAAGCCGCCATCGCCGACGAAGCAGACCACGGGCCGGTCCGGATGCACGATCTTCGCGCCGACCGCCGCCGGCACCGCATAGCCCATGGCGCCGTTGGTCGGGCCGAGGAAGTCCTGCTGCTCGCCGACATGCATGAAGCGCGTCGGCCAGGTAGCGAAATTGCCGGCATCGGTGGTGAAGATCGTGTCCGCGGGCAGCGCCTTCTCCAGCGCCTGCAGCGCCTCGGCGAGGTTCAGCGGGCCGTCATAGGACGGGGCGCGGGCCTGCGCCTCCCGCGCGGCGCGGAGTTCGGCGCGCCAGCCCGCCCAGGCCGGTGCCTCGACGGGCTTCGTCGCCCGCAGGGCCAGCGCAAAGGCGTTGAGGTCGCAGGCGATGCCGAGCGCCGGGCGATAGACGCGCCCGATCTCCGCCTGGTCGGGATAGACATGCACGATGCGCGTCGAGCCGCGCCCCGCCATGTCGAGCAGGGTGTAGCCCTGGCTCACCGTCTCGCCGATGCGCGTGCCGATGGCCAGCAGCAGGTCGGACTGCTTCGCATGCGCGACCAGCGCCGCATCCGCGCCGACGCCGAGGTCGCCCACGAAGTTAGGGTGGGTACCGTCGAAGAGGCCCTGGCGGCGGAAGCCGACGGCGACGGGGATGTCGTTGGCGACGAGGAAGTCGCGGATCGCGGTGCGGCCCTCGGCGCTCCAGCGGCTGCCGCCGAGCACCGCCAGCGGCCGTTCGGCCTGGGCGAGCATGTCCATCATGCGCCGGATCGCCTCGGGCGCCGGATGCGGCGGCAGCACCTCGGCCGGGCCGATATCGGGCACGCGCGCGAATTCGCGCTGCATCTCCTCGGAGATCGCCACGACCACGGGCCCCGGGCGGCCGCTGGTGGCGACGTCGAAGGCATGCGCCATCAGCTCGGGGATGCGCGCCGCGTCGTCGATCTGCGTCACCCACTTCGCCAGGGGGGCGAACATCTTCCGGTAGTCGACTTCCTGGAAGGATTCGCGGTCGGTCTCCTCGAAGGGGATCTGCCCGACGATCAGCACGAGCGGCGTCGAATCCTGGAAGGCCACGTGCACGCCGATCGCGGCATGGCAGGCGCCTGGCCCGCGCGTGACGATGGCGACGCCGGGCCGGCCGGTGAGCTTGCCGTAGGCCTCGGCCATGTGCACGGCGCCGGCCTCGAAGCGGCAGGTGACGAGCTGGACGCGGTTGCGCTGGTTGTAGAGCCCGTCGAGCAGGTCGAGATAGCTCTCGCCGGGCACGCAGAAGGCGTGCGTGACGCCCTGCGCCACCAGGGCATCGGCCAGGATATGTCCGCCGAGCCGCGCCTCCGCCGCCCGGTTCCCCTGTGACGCCATGCGCTGCTTCCCTTCCCTCGACGCCGCGAATTCCGCGGCACGGAGTCTAGGGCAGCGGCGGGGCGCCGTCATCCGGGGGCGGCGCGGCGGCCGCCCCCGGGCGCAGGCTCAGAACGGGTGGATGCGCGGCCAGTTCGTGTTGGCCTTGGCGATGTTGCCGGGCACGTCGCGCAGCCACATCTGCTGCGCCTGCTCGTGCACCTTGATGTAGAGCTTGCCGTCGACGACGCGCCACACCTCGGGGTTGCCGGGCGCCTTGTAGTTCTGCGACGCCGCCCAGGCGCAGTAGCCGTCGTACTGCGGCGCGTAGCGCGCGGGATCGGCCTTGAAGAGATCGCGCGTCGCCTCGGACTGGAAGTACCAGATCGCGCCGTTGTAGGTGGCGTTGTAGCGCGGGATGCCGCGCTGCGGCGTGCCGGACTGGTAGGACGTGACGTCGTAGCCGCTCACGGCCACGGCGAGCTGGTTGCCGGCGGACGCCTGGCGCGTCGTCGCCAGCAACGTGCCGGCGACGCCGGATGCAAGCGCGAGCGTGGCGAGGGAACGGCGGGTCGGGGAATGCTGCACGTCGAGGACCTCCCTGTGGGTGCGGCCCCGATACGATGCGGCCTGCATGGCGGTTACCTCGGCGCCGACGAAATCGCTTCCATCGTCTCGACCTTCCATGCAAGCCGGGTCCTGCATGCGGCATGACGTGCAGGCGACGCAGCGCAGGCGACGCAAGATCTGCCGCGCACGGCATGACGCCCAGGCGACGCAACTTGCGGCGCGCGGCGCGCGGCCGGCCGGGGCGCCTTGCCCCGCCGCGCCGGCTTCGGCAGGGTGGCGCGCATGTCCGCATTGCACCGCCTGTCGCGTCGCGGCCTGCTGGCGCTGGCGCCGCTGCTCGCCGCGCGCTGCGCCGCCACGGCCGACCGCCCCTGCGACTTCGCCGCGCCCAATGCCGTGCCCGTGGCCGTCACCGGCGCGCTGCCCTTCGTCGCCATGACGGTGAACGGCTGGCCGGCGACGGCGCTGCTCGACACCGGCGCCGAGCGCACCCTGGTCGCCGAGACGCTGCTCGCCGGCATCGGCCTGCCGGTCGACCCGCGCCGCCGCGCCTTCCAGACCGGCGTCACCGGCAATACCGAGGCGCGGCCGGTCGCCTACCTGCCGCGCGTGCGGCTCGGCGCGCTCGAGCTCACCAGCCTCGGCGTCGGCGTCGTCGCACCGCCGGGGATGCGCGCGCCGGACGGCAACCCGCCGCAGCTCGTGCTCGGCGGCGACGTGCTGGCGCAGCACGACCTCGACCTCGACCTGCCGGCGCGGCGCCTGACGCTCTATCCGGCGCGACCCTGCCAGCTCGCCGCGGCGCCCTTCCCCGGCCCCACCTACGAGCTGCCGATGCGCGTCGCGCGCAACCACATCATCGCCGCGGTGGAGGCGAATGGCCGGCCGGCCGAGGCCATCATCGACACCGGCGCGAACCTCGTGCACCTCTCGCGCTCGCGCGCGCTGTCGCTCGGCGTGACGGAGGCGGAGCTTGCCGCGGCGCCGAAGCAGCGCGTGCGCGGCATCAACAACACGCAGGTCGAGCAGTCGGCGATCCGGCTGGCGACGCTGCGCATCGGGCCCGAGATGCACCGCAACGTGCCCGCGCTGGTCGGGCAGGACGGGCTGGCCGAGTTCGTCATCGGCACGCCCTGGCTGCTCAACCGGCGGCTCTTCGTCTCCTACGTCAATCGCCGGCTGCTGGTGCGGGTGCCGGCGGGCATGCCGAGCACCTGAGCCACCGGGGCGGCCTCACCCGATCCGCACGCCGTACTGCGCGCAGATCGCGCCGACCTGCTCCGGCACCAGCGGGCCGGCGCGCCCGGCGCGGTCGAGATGGCGGAACAGCGCCACGGCCTGCACCCCCGGCGTGACCATGATCAGGCACTGCGCCGGCTCCGGGCCCTCGTTGCGGAAGGCGTGGCGCATCCGGGCCGGCAGCAGCATGGTCGTCCCCGGGCCGCCACGCACCTCCCCGGCATCGGTGGCGAAGGTCAGGGTGCCGGCGAGGACCTGGAACACCTCGTCCTCGGCATCGTGCGTATGCGGCGGCACGGCGTAGCCCGGCGGCACCACGTGCTCGAGCAGCAGCAGGCCCATCGTCGCCGGGTCGGCCTTCACCACCATGGGCGCGCCGAGCACGTCCAGCACCTCGCCCGCCCCGGCCGCCACCAGCCGGATCTCCCGTTCCGTCATCGCCGTCCTCCCCATGCGCCGCGCGGCGCGGGGCCGGAAGCGACCCCGGCGCCGGCGCGGCACGGCGCCAGTCTGGCCCGGAAGGACCAGGCGCGGCAGGGGGCTCAGGCGGCGCCGGCGACCTTGATGCAGCGCGCCATGCGGCCAGGCGCCGGGCTGCGCGGCTCGGGCGGGGCGGCGGTGCAGGCCGGCTCGGCCTCGGTGCAGCGGGGCGCGAAGGCGCAGCCCACGGGCAGCGTCTCGAGCGCCGGCGGCGCGCCGGGGATGGTGGTCAGCCGCTTGCCGCGCAGCCCGGCATGCACCGTCGCCCCGAGCAGCCCCTTCGGATAGGGATGCACCGGCGTCTTCATCATCGCCTCGACCGGGCCTTCCTCCACCACCTTGCCGGCGTACATCACCGCCACGCGGTCGGCGATCTCGCCGGCGACGCCGAGGTCGTGCGTGACGAAGATCACGCCCATGCCCATCTGCTCCTGCAGCCGGCGGAGCAGCAGCAGCACCTGGATCTGCACCGTGGCATCCAGCGCCGTGGTCGGCTCGTCGGCCAGCAGCAGCTTCGGGCGGCAGGCCAGCGCCACCGCGATCATCGCGCGCTGGCGCAGGCCGCCCGAGAGCTCGTGCGGATAGGCGTCGAGCCGGCGCTTGGCCGAGGGGATCTGCACGAGCTCGAGCAGCTCGAGCGCGCGGGCCATGCCGGCGGCGCGGCTCGCCTTCTCGTGCCGCTGCACCGTCTCGGCGATCTGCCGGCCGATGGTGAAGACCGGGTCGAGCGCGGTCATCGGCTCCTGGAAGATCATGGCGACGTCGCCGCCGCGGAAATCGGCGAGCTGGCGCTCATCCATCGCCTGCACGTCGCGCCCTGCCACCTCGAGGCCGCCCGTCACCTTCGCCGTCTTCGGCAGCAGCCGCATCAGCGCGCGCAGCGTGACCGACTTGCCCGAGCCGGATTCGCCGAGGATGCAGAGCACCTCGCCGGCGGCGAGGCTCATGTCGACGCCGTTCACCGCATGCACGGTCCGGTCGCGCGAGACGAAGCGCACATGCAGGTCGGTCATGCGCACCAGCGGCGAGGCGCCGCCGGCCGCGGCGCCGGTGCCGGTCGCCAGGGGTCGGTCGAGGGTCATGGTGGCGCTCATGCCGCAAGCCTCCGGGCCTGGGAATGCCCGCTGCCGGGCACGGCCATGTGGCAGGCCGCCTCGTGCCCGCCGCCGAGGTCGGAGGGCGGCGGCACCTTGTCGGCGCAGACCTGCTCGGCAAAGGGGCAGCGGGTGCGGAAGCGGCAGCCCGAGGGCGGGTTCACCGGGTTCGGCGGATCGCCGGTCAGCGGCGGTTCCATCCGCCGCTTTCCCGGATCCATGGCCGGCCGGCTGGCCAGCAGCGCCTGGGTATAGGGATGCGCGGGGCGGTCGTAGATCGCGTCCACCGGCCCCTGCTCGGCCACGATGCCGAGATACATCACCAGCACGCGGTCCGAGATGTACTGCACCACGTTGAGGTCATGGCTGATGAAGACGTAGGTGAGGCCGAACTTCTCCTTGAGGTCCATCAGCAGGTTCAGCACCTGCGCCTCGACCGACTTGTCGAGGGCGGAGACCGGCTCGTCCAGGATCACCAGGCGCGGGTAGAGGGCGAGCGCGCGGGCGATGTTCACGCGCTGGCGCTGGCCGCCGGAGAGCTCGTGCGGATAGCGGCGGGCGAAGGTGGCGGGCGCGAGGCCGACCGCGGCAAGCAGGTCGCGCGCGCGCTCGGCGGCCTCCCGCGCCGGCACGCCGTGCACCTTGGGCGCGAAGGCGATGCTGTCCTCGATCGGCAGGCGCGGGTTCAGCGAGGCGTAGCTGTCCTGGAACACCATCTGCACCTGGCGGCGGTATTCCTTCAGCGTGATGCCGCCGGCCTGGGCATTGGCGCCCACCGCCTCGCCATCGAAGATCATCTCGCCCTCGTTGGGGTCGATCAGGCGCATCAGCAGCCGCGCGGTGGTGGACTTGCCGCAGCCCGATTCGCCGACGATGCCGAGCGTCTCGCCCTTGCGCACGGTGAACTCCACGCCGTCGACGGCGCGCACCGTGGCGACGGCGCCGCCGAACATGCCGCCGCGGATCGGGAAGTGCTTCTTCAGCCCCCGCACCTTCAGCAGCGGCTGGGCGGGGCCGCCGCGGTCATCGGGGTCGTCGATGGCGTTCATGCGTCGGATCATAGCCTCCGTTGAAGCAAAGGCCATGCCATCCTGCAGGGCCCGGGCCCGTCCGCGACGGGATCAGCCGCCGCGCATCCGCCGCGCCGCCATCTCCCCGATCATGACGCAGGTGAAGTGCAGGTTGGCGCGGCAGTCGCTGGGCATGATGGAGGCATCCGCGACGCGCAGCCCGGCCAGCCCCTTCACCGTCAGGTCGGGGTTCACGACGCCGCGCGGATCCTCCCAGGCGGCCATGCGGCAGGTGCCGGCGGCGTGCTGGATGTCGGCCGCCTCCTCAAGCATCAGCGCATCCAGCGCGTCGTCCGGCAGCGCGGCGGCCTCGGCCATGGCCAGGCCGCTCTCGCCGAAGGTGATCGCCTCGGCGATGGCCGCGACGGGCGGCAGCGCGACGAGCCGCGCCAGGCGCCGCACGCCGTCGCGCAGGCGCAGCCGGTCGGCCGGGTGGTCGAGCATGTTCTCCTCGACGACCGGCTGGACCTCCGGATCGGCCGACGCGAGGCGGAGCTCGCCGCGGGAGAGCGCGTCGTAGAGCGCGACGCCGATCGCGCCCTGCCCCGCCGGCTCCCCGTCCTCGCCGAGGCCGCGGTGGTTGTAGGCGATCATGATCATGTCGCGCTCGCCGCCATGGCCGCTGCTGTAGGTGAGGCAGCAATTGGTGTGGCGCGCGTCCCGCCCGCGCGCCTGGTGCGCCGGCCGCAGGGCGAGGCTCGCGCGCAGGATCGGATGGTCCATGAAGTGCCGGCCGACCGCGGGCAGGTCGTGCAGCACGGCGATGCCCAGGGCCGCCAGCCCCACCGCCGGCCCGATGCCGGAGCGCATGAGGATCGCGGGGCTGTGGATGGCGCCGGCGCAGAGCACGACCTCGCGTGCCGCCACCTCCTCCCAGGCGCCGCCCGGGCCGAAGCGCACGCGCACGCCGCGCGCCCGGCGGCCGTCGAACAGCACGCGGTCGACCAGCGCCTCGCCGCGGATCACGAGGTTGGGCCGGCCGCGCGCCGGCTCCAGGTAGCCGTCATTGGTGGTCACGCGCATTCCGTCGCGCAGGTTGATGGGGTTGCAGGAGATCCCCTCCCCCTCCGGCGCGTTCAGGTCGGCCTTCCAGCGGTAGCCGGCGGCAAGTCCGGCGTCGCGCAGCGCGATGTCGACCGCGCCCCACCGCTCCTCGGGCATGCGGAAGACCGGGATCGGGCCGCCCCGCCGCACGCCCGGCGCCGCGCCGAAGTCGAGGTCGTCCTCGATCGCGTCGTAGAGCGGCAGCACCGCGGCGGCCGACCAGCCCTCGCAGCCCATCTCCGCCCAGGCGTCGAAGGCCGCCGGCACGCCGCGGATGGCGATCTGCGCATTGACGGCGGAGGAGCCGCCGAGCGCCCGGCCGCGCCAGTAGAAGCGCGGCGCCTGGGCCCAGGTGCGGCGCGCCGTCAGGCCGGGCCATTGCCAGGCGGCCTGGTGCGCGGGGTCGTGCATGAAGGGGATGATGTTGGGGCTGCGCAGCGCCGCCGGCGCCTCCGCCGCGCGCCAGTCCCGCCCGGCCTCCAGCAGCAGCACGCGACGCCCGGGATCCTCGGAGAGGCGGGCGGCGAGCGCGGCGCCGGCCGACCCGGCGCCGACCACGATCACGTCATGCATGCGCGCCCCTTCCGCCTGGCCCTGGGCGCCGAGCATTCACGGCCGCGCGCGCCGGGGCAAGGCCGTGGCCGGGGCGGGGCCGCCGAGGCTGCGCGCCGCCGCGCCGGCCGCTACACTGCCGCCGCAGCCGCGGGGAGGCCTGGATGCGCGCGATCTTCGTGATGATCAAATGCGAGATGGGCCAGGCCTACCGCGTCGCCCGCGAGATGGCCGACGCGATCGAGGAACTCTCCGAGATGCACTCGATCTCGGGGCAGTACGACCTGCTGGGCAAGTTCTACCTGGCGCCGGAGCAGGACATCGGCCTCTTCGTCGTGGAGAAGGTGCAGAGCGTGCCCGGCGTGAAGGACACCTACACGCTGCAGACCTTCAACGCCTTCTCGGGCGGCGGCCGCTGATACGAGGCCGGCGGGCAGCACGCCGCCTTCGCTTCGCCACGATGGCGCCGCGCCACGCCGCGATCCCGCCCGCGTGGCGCCTTGCGGCGGGGACAGCATGGGGGCCCCGAGGAGGTTCCCCATGCGCCACCCACGCACGCTGCTGTCCGCGCTCGCCGTCTCCGCCGCGCTGGTGCTCGGCGGGTGCCAGAACCCGGACGGGTCGCTGAACGTCGGCAACACGCTGCTGCTGGGCGCCGGCGTCGGCGCGGCGACTGCTCTGGTGGCGGGTGCTGCGAGCAGTCGGCCGCGGCACTACGCGGGCGGCCATGGCTACGGGTATCGCCCGCCGCCCCGTTACGGCTACGGCTATGGCAGGCACGCCCATTGGTGACGCCGGACGGCAGGCGGCGCTTCCGCCCCATCCGCGCGGTGCCGTCGGTGCCCTCCCACGGAACGGCGTGGGAGGAACGCGCCGCCCGGTCCGTGCATCGACGCACGATGCCGCCGGGGGCTACGCCCGGACCCGTCGACGCCCTGGAACCCTGCGCGGCGGCGCAGGGATAGCCCCTTCCCGCCGCAGCGGCGGCCAGGCGTGGCCCAGATGAGCGCGCGCACCCGTCGCAAGACGTCGCAGGGGGCCAGGCAGCCGGGTCGGAAGAAAGGCTTCCGACCGCCGGCCCAGCGGCGCGCCGTGCGTCAGCCCTCCACGATCCAGGTATCAGACCAGAAGGAACTCCGTGCCGACCGCATCGGCAGTCAGCCCCTGCAGGATGGCGGCGGTGACGAAGGCGCCGCTGCCGGCTGGGCCGTCGAAGTCCACCTGCACCTGCACCCCCGCCGCGTCGTCCACGAGCCTGACGAAGCCATCCGCGATCGCGGCTGCGGCGGAGACATAGCCCTCGACCACCACCTGGACGCGGTCGCCCGCCGCGACGGAGAAGTCGGTGATGGTCGTCGTGCCATTCAGGCAAAGGAACAGGTCGGCCCCGGCGCCCCCGGTGGCGAGGTTGTCGCCGGGGCCGAGATCGAGTGTATCGTTGCCCAACCCGCCGATGCCCGTGTCGTCGCCGAGCACCGTGGTCAGGAACCCGCCGAGATCGCCCAGCAGCACGTAGTCGTTGCCACCGCCCGTGAAGATCGTCGCCTGCTCGACATTCGTGACTGTCAGGCCGTTGCTGAAGCTGGCGGTGCGCCCGGTGCCGAAGCTGCCCAACATGACGATGTCGGCGGTGCTCGCGCCGAGCTGGATGGTCACCCGGTCGATGCCGGCGCCACCATCGATGGTGTCCGCCCCGCCCCCCGTGGTGATGCGGTCATCGCCGGCACCCCCGGTCATCCGGTCGGCCGCGAAGATGAAGGCCGTGTCGCCGTCGGCGATCACGTCGTTGCCGCGGCCGCCGTCGATGGTGTCGGCGCGATAGGAGCCGGTCAGGGTGTCGTTCCCGTCCAGCCCCGATATCTGCGATGACTGGAAGAAGATCGCGGTCAACAGGTTGTCCGCGGAGTCGCCTGCGAGCCTCGTCGGCCTGTCGGCGGATCGCGCAGCAGTTCGGGCCATGGAAGCCACCTCTCGGACCGTCACATGCGCCGAAGTTACGGGTCGATACCGGCACGGGCCAATGCAGGCGGCAAATGCATTCGAGAGCCGGCGGGAATGGGCCATGGCGCCCTCTCCCACCCCCGCTGCCAGCCTCATCCGGTCCGGCGTGGACCCCGGACGCCCGCCTGTGCGGGCGGGAAACGGTTCAACCGAACCCGAGGAACCCCTCCATGCCGCTGATCGGCGGCGCGGCGCGCAGCCGCGCCAGGTCGGGCACGGGCCGCCCCAGCGTGGCGTCGCCGGCGAAGGCCGCCTCGATCGCCGCGCCGGCCCGCAGCACCAGCGCATCGCCGCCGCGCGGCCCGACGATCTGCAGGCCGAACGGCATGCCCCGGGCGTCGCGCCCCACCGGCAGGCAGAGCGCCGGGTGCCCGGCCAGCGTCACGTAGTAGGCCAGCGCCAGCCAGTGGACGTAGCTGCGGGTCGGCCGGCCGTCGATCTCCGCCGGGTAGAGCTCGCGCCAGGGCCGCGGGCTGACCGTGATGGCCGGCGTCACCAGCAGGTCGTGCTCCTCGAAGAAGGCCTGGAAGCGGCGGTAGAGCTGGGTCTGCGCCGTCGCCGCCCGGGCATGGTCCTCGAGGCTGTAGCGCAGCCCCTCCTCGACATTCGCCACCACGTTGGGGCCGACATCCTGCGGCCGGGTGCGCACCTTCTCGAGATGCGCCGAGAGGAAGTTGCTGGCGCGCAGCACCTGGAAGGCATCGTCGGCGCCGGCGCAGTCCGGGTGCGCCTCGGCGCTGCGGGCGAAGATCGGGCGCAGCGCCGCGGCGACCCTGCGGAAGGCCTCGCGCACCGTGTTCTCGACCGGCGCCTCGCCCATGTCCTCCGACAGCGCCAGGCGCAGCGGCGCGAGGTCGGCGGGCTCGAGCGGGTGGTAGAGGGCGGGGTCGGCGCGGGTGGTGCGGCCCTGCAGCGTATAGGCCAGCGGGTCGCGCGCATCGTCCGAGGCCATGACGGAGAGCATCAGCGCGAGATCCGGCACGGTGCGGGCCATCGGCCCCAGCACGCCGAGGTTGGACCAGCCCTGCGGCCGCTTTTCCGCCGGCACCAGGCCGGGGCTCGGGCGGAAGCCGACGATGCCGCAGAAGGCCGCCGGGTTGCGGAGCGACCCGCCCATGTCGGAACCGCTGCAGAGCGGCGCCATGCCCGTCGCCAGCGCCACCGCCGAGCCGCCGGAGGAGCCGGCCGCCGAGCGCACGGGGTCGAAGGGATTGCCCGTCGCGCCGTAGACGGCGTTGCGGGTATTGGCGCCGGCGCCGAACTCCGGCGTGTTGGTCTTGCCGATGACGATGCCGCCCGCGGCCCGCAGCCCGGCGACCATGCCGGCATCCGCGGCCGGCACGTGGTCGCGGAAGATCGGGCTGCCATAGGTGGTGCGCAGCCCGGCCGTCTCCTCGAGATCCTTGATGCCGACCGGCAACCCGTGCAGCGGCGGCAGCGGATCGCCGCGCATCACCGCGGCCTCGGCCTGCCTCGCCGCGGCGCGGGCGCGCTCCGTATCCAGCGCGACCATGGCATTCACCGCAGGATCGACCGCGGCGATGCGCCCGAGGCAGCTCTCCAGCAGCTCCACCGGCGAGAGCGCGCGGCGCCCGATCAGCCGCCGCGCCGCCAGCGCATCGAGGTCGCAGGGCTCGGTCACGGGTTCAGCTCCTTCCGGTAGAGCGCCAGCATCGCGTCGTCGAAGCAGGCGAGGACGACCTCGATCTCCCCCTTCATGGCGAGATCGTCACGAATCGCGGCGACGGCGGTTCGCGCCGCCTCGGCCGGCGGATAGCCGAAGATTCCTGTGGATATCGCGGGAAATGCGATCGACCGCCCGCCTGCGACACGCAGCAAGCCCAGGCTCGCGCGATAGGCGCTGGCCAGCAGCGCCGCCTCCCCCTGCCCGCCGCCGTGCCAGACCGGGCCGACGGCATGGATGACGAAGCGCGCCGGCAGGGCGAAGCCCGGGGTCAGCCGCGCCTCGCCCGTGGGGCAGGGCGCCAGCGGCGCGCAGGCCGCGGCGAGCTCGGCGGGCCCCGCGGCGCGGAAGATGGCGCCGCAGACGCCGCCGCCCTGGCGCAGCTCCTCGTTCGCCGCGTTGACGATGGCGTCCACCGCCAGCGTGGTGATGTCCGCCCGGACGGCACGCAGTCGCATCAGAAGCCCAGCGCGCAGCCGTCCTTGCGCGGATCGCTGCCGCCCATCAGCACGCCGCGCCTGCGGTCGATCAGGATGGCCTGGCCGCCGCCATGCGGCTTGTCGATCGCCGCGACCTCGTGCCCGAGCCGCGTCAGCCGGTCCAGGATCGGGTTCGGGATGCCGCGCTCGACCTGCACCACGCCCGTGCCCGGCGCGGGGAAGAGGCGCGGGCAGTCCAGCGCCTCCTGCACGTCGAGGCCGAATTCGAAGTGGTTGGCAAGGAACAGCGTCTGGCCCATGGGCTGGAAATGCCCGCCCATCACGCCGTAGGGCATGATGCATTCGCCGTCCTTCATCACCATGCCGGGGATGATGGTGTGCAGCGGCCGCTTCATCGGCGCGATGCAGTTCGGGTGCCCCTCCTGCAGGCGGAAGCCGAAGCCGCGGTTCTGCAGCATCACGCCGGACTTCTCGGCCAGGATGCCGCTGCCGAAGCCCTCGAAGAGCGAGTTGATGAAGGAGCAGGCATTGCCGTCCTGGTCCACCACGCAGAGATAGACCGTGTCCTTGTGGCGGGCCCAGTCGGCCTGGCCGGCCGGCGGCATCTCCTTCATCGCGCGGTCGTCGCGGATCAGGCCGCGCAGCGCGGCGAGGTAGGCGGGGTCGGTCAGCCTGGTGACCGGGACGTCCACCTGCGAGGGATCGGCCAGGAAGGCGTCGCGGTCGCGGTAGACCAGGCGCGCAGCCTCGATGTGGCGGTGGTAGCGCTCGGCGCTGATCGGCCCCTGCTCCGGCGTCTCGAGCCCGCCGAGGATGCCGAGGATCTGCAGCACATGCATCCCCGAGCCGTTGGGCGGGCACTGGAACACCTCCATGCCGCGCCAGCCGATGGAGATCGGCTCGACGAACTCCGCCACCGTGGCGCCGCGGGCGAAATCCTCCTCCGTGTGCAGGCCGCCGAGGGCGCGCAGCGTCGCCACCATGTCGGCGGCGACCTCGCCCTCGTAGAAGGCGCGCGCGCCCTTCGCGGCGATGGCGCGGAGGGTGCGGCCGAGCTCGGGCTGCACGAAGCGGTCGCCGGTGCGCGGCGCCTCGCCGCCGGGCAGGAAGCGGCGGGCGGCCGCCTCGTGGCCGCGCAGCTTCTCCACCGAGGCCGCCCAGTCCGCGGCAACGCGCGGATGCACGGGGAAGCCCTCCTCGGCGCAGCGGATCGCCGGCTGCAGCAGCTCGCCCAGTGGCTTGCGGCCATGCGCCCGGTTCAGCATCTCCCAGGCGGAGATGGCGCCGGGGACGGTCACGGCATGCGGCGCGGTGTTGTGCAGCCGGTCGACGCCCCTGGCGCGCAGCGCCTCCGGCGTCGCGGCGGCCGGGGCGCGGCCGGAGCCGTTCAGCGCGACGGGCCGCGATGCGCCGGCCGGGGCATAGAGGCAGAAGCAGTCGCCGCCGATGCCGGTGCTCTGCGGCTCCACCACGCAGAGCACGGCGACCGCCGCGATCGCCGCGTCCAGCGCATTGCCGCCCTGGCGCAGCACGTCGAGCGCGGTCAGGGTGGCGATCGGCATGGAGGTCGCCGCCATGCCGTGGCTGGCCAGGACGGCGCTGCGGCCGGGGGCGTGGAAATCGCGCTTCATGCTTCGGGTCCTGGCGTCCTCGGGGCTCGGCGGCGGTGTCCGCGCGTCCCGGCGGGCCGGACGGCGGGAGGCGCGACGGGCCGAAACCCGGCACGGGCCCCTTTCCGAAGCCGATCCCGCTGGCTTAATCACAACGCCGCCCCGCGCCAACCCCCCCAGGGGCGTCGGCAACGGGCGGCGGCATCGGGCGCCGGCCCGGGCCCCGCCCGTCCCCCACCGCGCCGAGGAGCCCGCGGCCTTGACCGACGCCCCCGCCATTCCCGTCGAGCTTCGCCCCGAGGGCTCGGGGCGGGGCGTGCGGGTGCCGTGGTGGGCCAAGATCGGCGGCAAGCTCCTGCTGGCCCGGCTGCCGATCGGCTACCGGTCCTGGGCGAGGCTCGGCCTGTTCCGGCACGGGGCGCGCGACCGCGACCACTACCGCCCGGTCGGCGCCTGGAAATGGGCGCTCGGCCAGTGGACGTCCCGGCGCGGCGCGACGCCGCCCGGGACCACGCTGGAACTCGGACCCGGCGACAGCCTGGGCAGCGCCCTCGCCGCCGCCGCCTCCGGCGTGCGGCATCCGCTGCTGATGGATGTCGGGGATTTCGCCACGCGCGACATGGCGCACTACGCCGAGGTCGCGGCGATCCTGGCCAAGCGCGGCACGCCGTTGCCCGGGCCGCTCGGCGCGGACCGCACGGCGATGCTGGAGGCCATCGGCGGACGCTACGTCACCACCGGCGTCGCGGGGCTCGCCGGCATCGCCACGGGCTCGGTCGGCTTCACCTGGTCGACCAGCGTGCTCGAGCACGTCCGCCGCGACGAGATGGCGCGGCTGCTGGCCGAGCTCCATCGCGTCACCGCGCCGGGCGGCCTCGGCTGGCATGCGGTGGACCTGATGGATCATCTCGGCGGCGGGCTGCACAACCTCCGCTTCGGGGAGCGGCTCTGGGAGGCGCCCTGGTTCGCCCGTGCCTCCGGCTTCTACACGAACCGGCTGCGCGAGCCGGAATTCCTCGCCCTGGCCCGCGCCGCCGGATTCCGCGCGCATGTCGCCTGGCGCGAGCGCTGGGCCGCGCTGCCATTGCCACGCGCGCGCATGGCGCCGCCCTTCCGCGAGAAGGCGGAGGCGGAGCTCTGCATCTCCGGCTTCCACCTGGTGCTGGAGAAGCCCATGACCGCGGCGCCGCAGAGGGAGGGCTGAGCATGGCCGACACCATCGACCCCGCCGATTTCGCCCGCGTCGAGATCCGC
>CAYNYQ010000094.1:0-11804 GCA_964401305.1 uncultured Acetobacteraceae bacterium
CGACCCGGCCTGAGGCGGCCCGATGGCCGAAGCGCCGGACGGCGCGGAGGGCTGAATCGGCCCGCCCGCCACGCAAGGCGGCCTGATGGCCAGAGCGGCGGGCGGCGCGGAGGGCTGAATCGGGCGGCCCGCCATGCAAGGCACATCGGCCCGCGCCGCCTGGTGCCGGGCCGGCGGAAGGATCCGCGGCCGCAAGAAGACCGCGCGGCCCGCGTCGCACGGCACGGCGATGGGCCGGCGCGCGCGCAACTCCGCATCGTTGCGTGGCGTTTCTGCCCCGGACCCGGCGCCCCCGCGCCGGGGCACGGACAAGGAGAAGCGCCCGATGACCATGCGACAGAACCTGTTGACCATGACGGCGACCGCCGCGCTGCTCGCCGCCCCCGCACTCGCGCTCGCGCAGCAGGGCGGCAGCGCCACCGGCGGCAGCTCGATGCAGGGCACGACAACCCAGACCACGCCGCAGCAGGGCGCGGTCTCGAGCACGCCGGGCGCGCGCGCCGGCGCCACGCCGGGCGGCACCGGCCCGACCCAGGCCGCCCCCTCCGACCGCACGGCGCAGGGCACGACCGGCACGCGCGACGCCTCGGGCGGCGTGATGGCGCAGGGCGGCCAGACCTCGGCGCCGCGCGACGGCACGCCGGGCAACCCGCCGAGCACCGCCACCCAGCGCGCCGCCGACAGCGCGACCGGCGAGCGCACCCCGGCCGACGGCACGCCGGGCAACCCACCGGGCACCGCCGCGGGCCGGGCGATGGACCGCAACCTCGGCACCAACACCACCGGCGCGGGCGGCACCACCACGGAGACCACCCCGGGCCGCACCACCACGACCACCGTCACGCCGCGCGACAGCGCGACGACGGCCGGCGCCTCCAGCGGCGCCATGGCGGTGGACAGCCAGGCGCTGCGCAACGGCCGCCGCGCCAGCAAGATCATCGGCTCCAACATCTACAACGAGAACAACGAGAGCATCGGCGAGGTCGAGGACATCATGATCCCGGCGCCGGCCTCGGCCAGCGGCGGCAACGTGCCGGCGCCGGTGGCGATCATCTCGGTCGGCGGCTTCCTCGGCATCGGCGCGAAGCTGGTCGCGGTGCCCTATGACCGGCTGCAGATGAACGCCGAGCGCAACCGCTGGACGCTCTCGGGCGCCACGAAGGAGAGCCTGAACGCCCTGCCGACCTTCAACTACGAGGCGGCCGGCGGCGAGCGGCGCGGCTGAGGCGCCCCGCCCCGGGCGGGGGCCGCCGAGGCCCCGGCCCGCATGATCAATGAGTGAAACGGCCCGCGGGGGGTTTTCCCGCGGGCTCCTTTCCGCTTATCTCGCGGTTTCTTCCGCCCGGAAGGCCGGATGGGCCGGCCCCCGAGGAGAGGCGCTGCCGCGCTGCGCCAGAGGCGCCGCCGCCGGACGCCGCGGAGGACCCCGTGGGAGCGATGCCGTGATCCCCGCCCTGATGCCGACCTACAACCGCGCCGACCTCGCCTTCGAGCGGGGCGAGGGCGCCTGGCTGTGGACGGCCGACGGGCGACGATTCCTCGATTTCGGCTCGGGCATTGCCACCGCCTCGCTCGGCCACGGCCACCCGCACTTGGTCAAGGCCATTGCCGAGCAGGCGGCGCGGGTGATGCACACCTCGAACCTCTACCGCATCCCGCAGGCCGAGAAGCTGGCGGCGCGGCTGGTCGAGACCTCCTTCGCGGACAGCGTGTTCTTCTGCAACTCGGGCGCCGAGGCGAACGAGGGCATGATCAAGGCCGTGCGGAAGTACAATTCCGAGGAAGGCCACCCCGAGCGCTTCGGCGTGATCTGCTTCGAGGGCGCCTTCCACGGCCGCACCCTGGCCACCCTCGCGGCCACGGGCAACGAGAAGTACCTGGCCGGCTTCGGCCCGCCGGTGCAGGGCTTCAGGCACGTGCCGTTCGGCAACATGAACGCCGTGCGCGACGCGATCGACGGCTCGGTGGGCGCGATCCTGGTCGAGCCCGTGCAGGGCGAGGGCGGCGTGCGTCCGGCGACGCTCGACTTCCTGCGCGCGCTCCGCGCCGCCTGCGACGAGTACGGGCTGCTGCTGGCGCTCGACGAGGTGCAGACCGGCATGGGCCGCTCCGGCAAGCTCTGGGCGCACCAGTGGGCGGGGATCGAGCCCGATGTGATGTCCTCGGCCAAGGGCATCGGCGGCGGCTTCCCGCTCGGCGCCATCCTGGCCAAGGAGAAGGTGGCGAAGCACCTGAAGGCCGGCACCCATGGCTCGACCTATGGCGGCAACCCGCTGGCCTGCGCCGCCGGCAATGCCGTGCTGGACGTGATCCTGGCACCCGGCTTCCTCGACCAGGTGGACCGCGTCGCGCGGCATCTCTGGCGCGGCTTCCTCGAGCTTGCGAAGCGCCACCCGACGGTGATCGAGGGCGTGCAGGGCGCGGGGCTGCTGCTCGGCCTCAAGCTGCGGCCCGAGGTCAACAACGGCGAGATGCAGGGCGCCGCGGTGGCCGAGGGGCTGCTGACCGTGGCGGCGGGCATGAACGTGCTGCGCGTGGCGCCGCCGCTGATCATCACGGAGGCCGAGGCGGACGAGGCGATCCGCCTGCTCGACCGCGCCTGCCTGCGCATGACGCCCGAGGCGGGCAAGGTGGGGGCGGAGAAGGTCGCGGCGCAATGAGCGCCGCCTTGCGCGCGATCGAAGGCGGGGGGACAGGCGCCCCCCGCCACTTCCTCGAGCTGATGGACCACGACGCGGCGACGCTGCGGCGCATGCTCGATCTCGGCGCCAAGGCCAAGCGCGGCGAGATCCCGGGCCGGCCGCTCGCCGGCAAGACGGTGGCGCTGATCTTCGAGATCCCCTCGACCCGAACGCGCGTCAGCTTCGAGGTCGGCATCCGCCAGCTCGGCGGGGAGCCGCTGGTGCTGACCACGCGCGACATGCAGCTCGGCCGCGGCGAGAGCGCGGCCGACACCGCCCGCGTGATGTCGCGCTATGTCGACGCCATGATGCTGCGCACCGCCGATGTCGCGAAGATCCGCGAGCTGGCCGCGCATGCGACGGTGCCGGTGATCAACGGGCTGACCAACGTCTCCCACCCCTGCCAGCTGATGGCCGACGTGATGACCTTCGAGGAGCATCGCGGCCCCATCGCCGGCCAGGTGGTCGCCTGGACCGGCGACGGCAACAACGTGGCGCAGAGCTTCATCCAGGCCGCGGCGCGCTTCGGCTTCACGCTGCGAATCGCCACGCCGCCCGAGCTCGCGCCGCCCGCCCAGCTGATCGACTGGGCGCGCAAGGAAGGGGCGCGGATCGAGCTGACCGCCGACCCGGTCGCCGCCGTGCGCGGCGCGCGCTGCGTCGTGACCGATACCTGGGTCTCCATGTCCGACGAGCAGGACGGGGCGAAGCTCAGCCGGCACAACATGCTGGCGCCCTACCAGCTCAACGCCGCGCTGATGCGCAACGCGGCGCCGGACGCGATCGTGATGCACTGCCTGCCGGCCCATCGCGGCGAGGAGATCACCGACGAGGTGATGGACGGGCCGCAGAGCGTGGTCTTCGACGAGGCCGAGAACCGGCTGCACGCGCAGAAGGGCGTGCTGCTCTGGGCGCTCGGCGCCGGTTGAGCCGCGGCGGCGGATGAGCGAGCCGCCGCCCGGGATCCGCGCCGGCCGCATCCTCGCCCTTCGCCTGGTCGAGCTGGCGAACGGCATCGACCTGCGCCGGGCGGAGGCGCTCTGGGCCGCCCTGGACCGCGGGACGGGCGCGCGCCGGCAGCTGAGCTCGACCCCGGCCAAGGCGGTCTCCTTCGGCGTGCCGCCGCTGCTGCTGCCGCTCGGCAGCCTGCCCCTGGTGCTGGACGGCCGGCGCCTCGAGGTGGAGGCGACGGCGCGGCTCTACGATTTCGGCGCGGTGTCGCTGGCGCTCTCGGTGCCGGCCGATGGCCTGCCCTGGGCAGCGTTCGCCGCGCGCCTCGACGCTGCCGACCGCGCGCTGGGCCCGGAGGCGGAGGGCGCGCCCTGGCCCGGCCTGCTGGCGACGCTGCGCGAGGGCATCGCCGCCGCGCTCGACCGCCCGCTCGAGACGCGGATCGAGGAGGACTACCTGATCGCGCAGGTGACCGCCCTCGACGCCCCGCTGACGGCGGAGGCGCTGCTCGGCCGCGTCGACCTCGCGCCGCTGCTGGTCGGCGCGCAGCCGCGGCCGCTGGCCGAGGCGACCCGCGCCGAACTGCTCAGGCCGCGCTTCTCCTGGCACCAGGACGACCTGGTCGTGCTGGGCTGGGACCGCGCCTTCGTGCTGGAGCCGCATGGCGAGACCGACGTGCTCGACGTGCTGGAGGTGGCCAACGCCCAGCTGCTGGAGATGCGCTACTACGACGAGCTGCTGGATGCCGAGCTGCCGCGCATGTACGAGATGGTGGCGGCGGCGCGGCGCGGCTGGCGGCTGATCGCCTCGCGCCGCTATGCGCGGCTGGCGCGGCAGCTGAACACCCTGGTCGCCGAGGTGACCGAGCAGACCGAGCGCGTCGACAATGCCCTGCAGGTGACCGAGGACGTCTACCTCGCCCGGGTCTATGCCGCGGCCATGACGCTGTTCCGGGTGCCGGCGGTGAGCGCCGCGGTGGACCGCAAGCTCGCCGCGATCCGCGACACCTACCGCAGCCTGCACGAGGATGCCTCGGGCGCGCGGGCCGAGCTGCTGGAGGCCACGATCGTCGCGCTGATCCTGGTCGAGATCGTGATGTCGCTGGTCCGGCACTGACGCGGCCCGATGGCCGGAGCGCCCCCGGCGCGGAGGGCTGAATCGGCACGCCCAGAATGCCAACCCGATGGCCGGAGCGCCCGAGGGCGCGGAGGGCTTAAGCGGCCCGCCCAGAATGCCAACCCGAGGGCGCGGAGAGCCGAAGCGGCCCGGCCGGCGGCGCCGCATGGTCGATCGGCACCCGCAGGACTAGATTGGGGGCCAAAGCGAGGTTCCCCGACTTGTCCGACCCGACCCAGCCCTCCGAGACGCCCGACTTCCTGCAGCACGACCGCCCGCCGGTTCCCGACATCGTGGTCCCCCGCGGCATCCAGCCCTTCCACCTGCACCACCAGCCGGTGCGGGGGCGGCTGATCCGCCTCGGGCCCCTGGCGGATGCGCTGCTGACCCGGCACGAGAACCACCCGGCCGTCACCCGCATGATGGGCGAGGCGCTGGCGCTGACGGCCGGCCTGGCAGCGGCGCGGAAGTTCAAGGGCAGCTTCTCGCTGCAGGCCAAGGGCGACGGCGCGGTGCCGATGCTGCTGGCCGACTGCACCGATGGCGGCGCGCTGCGCGGCTATGCCCGGGCCGAGGCGGGCCGGCTGCAGGCCGCCCTGGCCGTGGAGGCGGAGCCGGCGGCCGGCGCGCTGCTCGGCCAGGGCTACCTCGCCTTCACCTGCGACCAGGGTCCGGACATGGACCGCTACCAGGGCATCGTCGCCATCGAGGGCGCGACCCTGACCGAGATGACGGACCACTATTTCCGCACCTCCGAGCAGCTCAGCACCTTCGTCCGGCTCGCCTGCGCCCGGACCGAGGCCGGCTGGCGCGCCGGCGCGCTGATCATGGAGCGGGTGGCCGGCGAGGGCGGGATCGGCCCCGGCCTCGACGCCGAGGCGCAGGACGAGGCCTGGCGCACGGCCCTGGCGCTGGCCGCCACCCTGACGCCGGCGGAGATGCTGGATGACGCCCTGTCGCCGGCGCAGGTGCTGCACCGCCTCTTCGCCGCCGAGGGCGGGCTCGAGCTCGACCGGCCGCGGGCGCTCTCCTATGGCTGCCGCTGCTCGCGCGCGCGGCTGGCCGGGGTGCTGTCCCGCTTTCCGGCCGACGACCTGGACCACATGGCGGACGGGGAGGGCGCCATCACCATGACCTGCGAGTTCTGCAACCTGGCCTTCCGCTTCGACCGGGCGGACGTGCAGGCCACCGCGGGGCGCGCCTGAGGATGCTCGCGGCCCTGCCGTCGCGGCCACCCCGGCGCGCGCTGCTGGCGCTGCCGGCACTGCTGCTGCCCGCGGCCTGCGGCAGCCGGCAGGCGCCCGAGGCGCCGCTGCAGCCGGTCTCCTACGGGTATCTCACCGCCCTGCCGCTGCAGGTTGCGGTGCTGACGATCGATCCTGCCTCCCCGCCGACGCCGCCTGGCGATATCGGCGCCCTGCTCAGCCCGAGCCCGGCCGAGGCGGTGCGGATCATGGCGCGCGACCGTGTCTCGGCCGTGGGCTCGGCGGGCACGGCAAGCTTCCGGGTGACCCAGGCGAGCCTGCTCCGCACGGGCGGGGCGATGACCTGCCAGCTCGCCTGCCGGCTTGAGGTGACGGGGGCCGAGCCGGGACGGGGCGGCTTCGTGGAGGCGGCGGCGCGCGCCAGCGTCTCGGGCGCCGATGCGGCGCGGGTGCAGGCCGCCGAGCGCCTGCTGCGGCGGACGATGGATGGGCTGAACGTGGAATTCGAGTTCCAGGCGAAGCGCAACCTCCGCGACTGGCTGGTGCCCGTCGCGCCGGGCAGCCGCGGTGCGCTGCCGGCGCCGGCGGCAGGGGAGGTCGCGCGGGAGGAGCTGCCGCGGCCCTGACGCTTCCCGCAGGGCGCCGCGCCCGCCTATGGTCCCTCCCGCCCAACGGCAGAAGGACCTCCGCCATGCCTCCGATCACCCTGGTGAACCCGTCCACCGTCCATTCCACCGGCGGGCGCTATGCCCATGCCGCGCGGGTCGAGGGTGCGGCAAAGCGGCTCGTCATCTCCGGCCAGGTCGGCATCGCGCCGGACGGCACGGTGGTGGAGGGGGCCGAGGCGCAGATGGCCCAGGCCCTGGCCAACACGAAGGCCATCCTGGCGGCGGAGGGCATGAGCTTCGCCAACATCGTGAAGATGACGGTATTCCTGACCGACACCGCGCAGATCCCCGCCTGGCGCGCCGCGCGCGCGGCGGCGATGGAGAACGCCATCTCTGCCTCGACACTTCTGGTGGTCTCCGCGCTGGCCGATCCGCGCTTCCTGATGGAAGTGGAGGCCGAGGCGGCGGCCTGACCCGGCCCCTGGCCATCCGCCGGAGAATAGTATACCCCCACTGACGGGCACAGCCACCGGTTGTGTCTTTCACAGGGGGAACAATCATCTTGGCAAATCTGACCGTCGGTCCCGGCCAGCAATTCTCGACCATCGCTGCCGCCGTCGCCGCTTCGCGCGACGGCGACGTTCTTCTGGTGCAGGCCGGAACCTACACCAATGATTTCGCGACCATTTCGACCAAGATCACCATCCAGGGCGTCGGCGGCATGGCGAAGCTCGTCGCCACCGTGCCGCCGCCGGACGGCAAGGGCATCCTGGTCACCAACACCGACGTCACGCTCGACCACCTGGAATTGTCAGGCGCCAGGGTTGCCGACATGAACGGCGCCGGCGTGCGCTACCAGGGTGGCAACCTGGTGATGACCAACTGCTACGTGCACGACAACCAGACCGGGTTGCTCGCCAACCCGGTCGCCGATGGCACCGTCACCATCCGCCACAGTGAGTTCGCGCGGAACGCAGCCACCGATTTTTCCAACAACATCTACGTCAACAAGATCGCCAAGCTCACCATCGAGGACAGCTACATCCACGATGCCTCCGTCGCTCACCAGGTGAAGAGCCGGGCCGACATGACGGTCATCACAGGCAGCCGTATATATGACGGCGGAGGCACCGGCAGCTACAGCATCGACCTGCCCAATGGCGGCGTGGCGGTGCTGACCAACAACGACATCCAGCAGGGCCCGGCCTCGCAGAACCCGGCCATCGTGCATTTCGGCGGGGAAGGCACGCCCTACCCGGGCTCCAGCCTCGTGATCGAGGGCGGCACGGTGCTGAACCAGCTCGGCTCGGTCGGCGCGCGGCTGCTACTGAACCAGACGACGACGACGGCCGAGATCCGCGATGTCGACGTGTTCGGCCTCGGCTCCTCGCAGATCGCCAGCGGGCCGACGACCATCTCCGGGCTGACGACACTCGCGACGGCGCCGTCGCTCGACACCTCCGCCCCCTGGACCGCGGCGCCGCCGACCACCCCGACGGGCCAGGTGCTGACCGGCACCGCGGGCGTCGACAGCCTCTCCGGCGGCGCCGGGGCCGACACCATCACCGGCGGCGGCGGCTGGGACCTGCTTTCCGGCGGCGATGGGGCGGACCGGTTCGTCTTCGCCGCATTGTCGGACCGGCGCGACACGATCGCCGACTTCGACGCCGCCGAGGGCGACCGGCTCGACTTCGGCGCCATTCTCACGGGCACCCACCCGGCCGGCCTCCAGGCGCTGGTCGATGGCGGCTTCCTACGCCTCATCGAGCGGTCGGCCGGGGTGCGGGTCGATGTCGATCCAAACGGCGGGGGCGATGGCTTCCGGGCCATGGTCTGGCTCGAAGGCGAGACGCGGGCGGAACTCGGCAGCGACTTCATCCTCGCCTGACCTGGGGCGAGCGGCACCGATGGCGGCGGTGCGGAACCGGGCCTCGTCTCACGCGTGAGGGGATCGGGACCATACCCCATCCCCTGCAGGAGACGCAGACCGATGCCGCACCGCCCCTCCTCCCGCCGGAGCCTCGCGGGCCTCGCCTTGCTGGCGCTCGCCGGCGGGGGATGCACGATGGTCGGGCAGCAGCCCGCGCCGAACTACGCGGCGATCCCGGTCCAGGCGGCGCCCGGCTATGCCGTGCCAAGCTATGCGGGCGCCAGCTATCCGGCGCCCGCCTATGCCGCAGGGTACCAACCCGCCCTCCGGCCCGGCATCGGCCTCGCGCGGGCCGACCCCTATTGCCGCGAGGCGGTGCAGGAGGCCCGCGCCGCGACCCAGGAGGCAAGCCTGGCCGCTCAGGATGCGGCGCGCTCGGCCTATGCCGGGGCGCCGGGATGGGCGCAGGCGCAGGATTCGCAGCGTGCGCAGGACGCGGCAGGCAGTGCCGAGCGGGCGCGCGGTTTCGCTGCGCGCGATTGCTGAACGGAGGCACCGTCGCAGAAGCGTGACGTCCCCTCGGGCCTCATCCCGGCGGCCATCCGCGCGGGGAATGCGGCGGACGGGTCAGGTCCGCCGCCGGCGGACCCTCAACCCTCGACCGGGCTCCGATGGCCGCCGATCATCGCCAGGAACTCCCGGCGGGTCGACGGATCGTCGCGGAAGGCCCCGAGCATCCGGCTGGTCACCATGGTCACGCCGGGCTTGTGGATGCCACGGGTGGTCATGCACTGGTGCGCCGCCTCGATCACCACCGCGACGCCCTTGGGCTTGAGCACCTCGTTGATCGTGTTGGCCACCTGCGCCGTCAGCTTCTCCTGGATCTGCAGCCGCTTGGCGTAGACCTCGACGACGCGGGCAAGCTTGGAGATGCCGACGACCCGGCCCTCCGGCAGGTAGGCGATGTGCGCCTTGCCGATGATCGGCACCATGTGGTGCTCGCAATGGCTCTCGAGGCGGATGTCCCGCAGCACGACCATCTCGTCGTAGCCGTCGGTCTCCTCGAAGGAGCGGGCGAGCAGGTCCACCGGGTCGACGGCATAGCCGGCGAAGAACTCCTCGTAGGCGCGGACCACGCGCGCGGGCGTGTCGACCAGCCCCTCGCGGTCCGGATCATCGCCGGTCCAGCGCAGGAGAGTGCGGACGGCGGCCTCCGCTTCTTCCCGGGTCGGTCGATCGACCAAGGAGGCGTTGGAGATGTGCGGCTTGGCCGGGGTCTGGATCGTCACGTCTGGAGGGTCCCGATACTGCAAGACAGGGAAAGGCTCCGCCCGGCGGCCGGCCGCTACGGCGAACCGCTGCGAAATGGGGCACAAAGCCAATCCTGCAATGGCCGCGGCGCCATGCGCAACCGCCACCATGCGCGCACCGGGACAAGACGCCGGCGGCCGGGAGGCCGGGCCGACCCGGCGGCCCCGCCCGGCCCGGGGGTCAGGCGGCCAGGCGGCGGCCCTCCTCCGGGGTCCCGTCCGCGTCGCGCGCGAGCAGCGCCTCCAGGGCCGCCGCATCCTTCGCCGAGAGGTCGAACACGACGCCGAGGCTATCCTGGCGCAGGCTGGCGACCGCCACGGAGAGCGGCGGCAGGCCCAGCCCCTCGAGCCGCAGCGTTCCCCTCGCACCGGCGGCGAGGCCCCCGGTCTCGCAGCGCAGCCCGGCGCCCCCCGAGGTCAGGTCGGTGATCTCGACATCCCGGGCCCTGCCCGCGATGTCGAGCCGGCCGCGGCAGTTGAACGGAACGCGGGCCTTGGCGCGCCGGTCCACCTCGGGCGTCGCGGAGCGCACGATGCGCACCAGCATCGAGCGCAGCTCGACGACGGCGCCATCGACCTCCACCGCGCCGTCGCGCGTCTCCGCCGCCAGCGCCCCGACGGCCCGGGTGGTGTCGGCGACCTCCGCGATCCGCTCGGCGACCTCGCGCGCCGCCTCCGAGGCCCGCGATACCGCCCCGGCGATCTCCCGCGTGGCGACGCTCTGCTGCTCCACCGCCGCGGCGATGGCGCTGGAGGTCTGGTTCATCTCCCGGATGGTCTCGGTGATCTCGCCGACGCGCGTCACCGCCTCCGCCGTCGCGGTGCGGACCTGCTCGACGCGCGTGGCGATGTCGCCGGTGGCGCGGGCGGTCTGCGCCGCCAGCGCCTTCACCTCGCTCGCCACCACGGCGAAGCCGCGGCCCGCCTCCCCGGCGCGCGCCGCCTCGATCGTCGCGTTCAGCGCCAGCAGGTTGGTGCGCTCGGCGATCTCGCGGATGGCGGTGGCGACGGCGCCGATGCCGCTGACCGAGTCTGCCAGGCCGAGGATGCTGGCGCGGCTGGTCTCGCTCCGCTCCACGCCACGCCCCGCGACGCTCGCCGCCTGGGCCACGTGGCGGGAGATCTGGTCGATCGCCTGCGAGAGCTGCTCGGAGGCCTCGCCCACCGTGTCGGAACTGCTGAGGGCGGTCTGCGCCGAGGCGGAGACCGCGGCGCAGGACTCGGCGGCCATGTCGACCTCCGCCGCCATCCGCTCCACCTGGGCACGCATCCGCTGCATGCGGCCGGCCATGCCATCGACGCCGGCGATCGTCTCCCGCTCGACCGCGTCGGCCATGGCGCGGAGCGCGGCGGCACGCTGCTCCCAGGCGCTGCGGCGCTGCTCCTCCTCGGCCGCGGCCAGGGCGGTGATGCGCTCCCGGTCGGCCAGGATGGAAGTCCGCATGCGCTCGAGCGCGATGAGCAGCCTCGCGGTCTCGCTGCGGCCGGCGCGGCGCGGCAGCCGGATCACGCCGTCGAGCCGCCCCTCGGCGACATCCGCCGCCAGGGCCGCGGCGCGCCGCAGCGAGGGCACGATGGCGCCGGCCAGCGCGAGGCTCGCCAGCACGGCGACGAGGAGTGCCGCGGCCAGGGCCAGCTTGCTCGACAGCATCGCGGCAGCGACGATCGCCTCGACCTCGGTGCGCAGGCCGTAGCCGTCCGCGAGGAAGGATTCGGTGAGCGTCTCGAACGAATGCTGGATCGCCTCGATCGGCTCGAGCAGTGCGGCGGCGCCCTGGTCGACGGGCAGCGCGCGCAGCGCCGTGGCGAGCGAGCGCGCCGCATCCCGCGCCTCCGGCGTGGCCGCCCGCTCCTGCGCGACCTCGAGGTCGTCGAGGATGCCGGCGATGTGCGGCGCGAGGGATGCCGCGAACTCCGCCGCCGACACGGCCTGCGGCAGGGCCGGGGACGAGGCGGGCGCCGCCGTCGCCGTGCCGCGCGCGATGGCGATCAGCCGCTGCCGCTCGCTCGGCGAGGGGGGCGGCGGCGGCATCGCCGCGGCGGCCTCGGCCAGGGCGCGCTGC
>CAYNYQ010000094.1:11904-14720 GCA_964401305.1 uncultured Acetobacteraceae bacterium
CGGCGAGGGGGGCGGCGGCGGCATCGCCGCGGCGGCCTCGGCCAGGGCGCGCTGCCGCGCCGCCTCGACGGCGACCGTGCCGCCGAGGGCGATGAGCTGCCCCTGCGCCGCGCGCACATGGTTGATCGGCACGGCCGACTGGTCGAAGACACGCACCGCCAGGCCGCCGACCTGGTTGCCGACGGACATGGCGTAGAGCCCGAGCGCCAGCGTCACCACAAAGGAGCAGAGCGAGGCGAGCAGGATCTTCAGCGTGACCGACATGCACGATGCCCGGCGCGCCGGGCCCTCCCGAGAGGTGGTTTCCTGGGGCGAAGGACCGCGAGCGCGGCCGCCGGAACGGCGCGGGGCTACTTCGCCCGGACCGTCATGCGCATGCGCGGATGCAGCGCGCAGCGGATGTCGTAGTCGCCGGCCGCGGCGAAGCCGATGTCGGTCTGCTCGCCCGGGCGCTGCAGCGGCGAGGTGCGCGAGCTGCCCGAGGGATCGCGCACGACGATGTTGTGCGCCACCGTGTCGTCATTGACGAAGCGGACATTGCCGCCGGCCCGGACATCGAGGGCGGCCTGGCTGAAGCTGCGATCCTTCTGGCCGACCACGGGCGGGCCCGATTGCGCCAGCGCGGCGGCGGAGACGCCCAGCATCGCCAGGGTCGCGGCATAGAGGCAGGTGGTGGCGCGCAGACGCATCGGACTCAGTGCTCCTCGGTGGGCAGGGCGGGGGTGGGGATGGGATCGTCCTCGCTCGTCAGGGCGTGGAGGAAGGCGACGATGTCCTCCACCTCGGCGGACGAGAGGTTGAGCCGGCGCATCTCCGGCGAGAGGCTCGGGCGGTCGATGAAGCCGGTGTCGTAGTGCAGGATCGCCTCGCGCAGGGTCCGCGCCGAGCCGTCGTGCATGTAGGGGCCGCGGCCCGCGATGTTGCGCAGCGTCGGCGTCTTGAAGGCGTGCTGCATCAGCGGCACGTCGGGCATGGCGGCGCCGCGCCCGCGGTCCTCGCTGCGCAGGCCGATGTCGTGGAAGCTGTCGTCGGTGAAGCGCCAGCCGTCATGGCACGCGCCGCAATTGGCGCGCCCGTTGAACAGCACGAAGCCGCGCACCGCCGCGGGGCTCATTGCGGCCGCGTCGCCGGTCACCCAGCGGTCGAAAGGCGAGAGGTTGCTGACGATGGTGCGCTGGAAGGTCGCCAGCGCCGCGGCCACCCCTTCGGGCGTCACCCGCGGCTCGCCGAAGGCCTCGGCGAACAACGCGCGGTAGCCGGGCACGGCGGAGAGCTCGGCGATCAGCGCGGGCACCGGCTGGTTCATCTCGCCCGGCTCCTCGATCGGGCCGAGCGCCTGGTCCTCCAGCGTGTCGCGGCGGCCGTCCCACATCAGCGGCTCGGACCAGGCGATGTTCAGCAAGGTCTGCGTCGCCCGGCGAAGGCTGTTCGCCTGCTCCCCCCGCGCGGTGCGCAGCCCGTCCTCCCAGCCGAGCGACGGGTTGTGGCAGGAGGCGCAGGACATGGCGTTCGACCCGGACAGGCGCGGATCGAAGAACAGCACATGGCCCAGGCGGTACTTGGCGTCCGAATAGGGATTGGCGGCCGGGAAGGGGATCGCCTCCGGCCGGCGGTACCGGGCGCGCAGGCCTTCGATCAGCGCCGGATCGGCAGCGGCCGTCTCGGCGGCCGGCGGCGCAGCGTTGCGCTGCGCGGCGGCGGGCAGGACGCCGAGCGCGCCGAGAAGCGCCAGGCCGCCTGCGAAAACCAGGCCCAGCCCGCCGAGCGCCCGACCTGCCCCGTGACCACCTTCGCGCCCCATCCATCCCGTGTCCCGTTGGCAGCAGGCCGGTCAACCGGCCAGTCGGCGCAGGTGCGCACCGCGGGTGCACGTATGGGGCAGGCAGGCTTGCGGGATCGTTAGCGGCGAAGCGCTGCGGCCGGCGCGAGGCCGGCCGCGCGCCGTAGGTTCAGGCGGCGTTGCGCAGCGCGACGTCGTAACCGGCCTCGGTCTTCTCCCGCACCTCGGCCTCGGTGACACCGGGTGCGAGCTCGACGAGCGTGACGCGCGGTTCGCCCTTGCGCGCGATCTCGAACACGGCGAGCTCGGTGACCACCATGTCCACCACCCGCGCGCCGGTCAGCGGCAGGGTGCAGGCCTTGAGCAGCTTCGGCTTGCCGCCGGCGGTGTGCTCCATCAGCACCACCACCTTCTTGACGCCGGCGACGAGGTCCATCGCCCCGCCCATGCCCTTCACCATCTTGCCCGGGATCATCCAGTTGGCGAGGTCGCCGTTCTCCGCGACCTGCAGCGCGCCGAGAATGGAAAGGTCGATATGGCCGCCGCGGATCATGCCGAAGCTGTCGGCGCTGCTGAAGTAGCTGCTGGTCGGCAGCGCGGTGATGGTCTGCTTGCCGGCATTGATCAGGTCGGGATCCTCCTCGCCCTCGTACGGAAAGGGGCCGAGGCCGAGCATGCCGTTCTCGCTCTGCAGCTGGACGTTGATGCCCGGGGGCACGTGGTTCGCCACCAGCGTCGGGATGCCGATGCCGAGGTTCACGTAGAAGCCGTCCTCGAGTTCGCGCGCCGCGCGGGCGGCCATCTCGTCGCGGGTCCAGGGCATGGCGCTACACCTCCTCTCCGGCGGCCGCCGGCGCGGGGCGCTTGCGGACCGTGCGCTGCTCGATGCGCTTCTCGAAGCCCACGGGCAGGGCGATCATGCGCTTGATGAAGATGCCCGGCGTGTGGATGTGGTCGGGGTCGATCTCGCCCGGGTTCACCAGGTGCTCGACCTGCGCGACCGTCATGCGCGAGGCGGTCGCCATCATCGGGTTGA
>CAYNYQ010000095.1:0-14699 GCA_964401305.1 uncultured Acetobacteraceae bacterium
CAGCTGCACGACGACCGCGGGCGGCTGCGCGCGCATGTCAGCGAGGCGCTGGGGAATTCCGGCTGGCTGGCGGTGATCGCCCTGGCGCTTTCGCGCGCCTGGGACAGCGAGGACGAGAGCGACATCGATTTCATGGTCGAGGGGGAGCCGATCGCCTGGCCGGTGACGAACGTGCTGGCGCCGCCGTGAGGAGCGCCTTCCGCAGCTGGCGCTGATTGCCCCGGGCGCTACAGATCCTCCACCGTCGAGCGCCCGGTCACGTGGCGCCAGTGGTGCCACAGCAGCCGCGCCGCGAGCGATCGCCACGGCGACCAGGCCAGCGCGATGCCCGCCAGCGCCTTCGGCGTCGGGCGCGCCGGCAGGTCCAGCAGCGCCGCCGCGCTCGCCGCCAGGGCGAGGTCGCCGGACGGGAAGACATCCGGTCGCTGCTCGGCGAAGAGCAGGTGGATCTCCGCCGTCCAGGGCCCGAGCCCCTTCACCGCCGCGATGTGCTCGACCGCCGCCGCGTCGTCCATGGCGCGCAGCGCGGCGAAATCCAGCGCGCCGTCGAGGCAGGCGCGCGCCAGGCTGCGCGCATGCGCCGCCTTCGGCCGCGAGAGCCCCGCCACGCCGCAGAGCGTCGCATCGTCCAACGCCAGCAGTCCCGCGGGCTCCAGCGCGCCGGGGACCGCGGCCAGCCGTCGCCAGATCGCCGCCGCCGCCTGGTTGCTGATCTGCTGGCCGCAGATGGCGCGCAGCAGGCCGGGGAAGCCGGGCTGGCGGGTGCGCCAGGGCAGCGGGCCGGCGGCTGCCTCGATGGCGGCGAAGCGCGGCTCGGCAACGGCCAGGGCCGCGATGCCGGCGCGGGCCCAGTCGGGCGGGAGCGGCACAGGGGGCGGCGGCGGGGATGGTGGGGGAAGGGGGGCCATCCCCGCCGCCTAGGAGGAGGCGAGGCGATGCGCCAGACCTCCGCGACCGTGGCGCTGGGGGTGCCGCGGCCGTCATGCAGAAGATGGACCCGCCATGTTGCTGGAAGAGGGCACGCCGCGTTCCGCCGAGCAACGAATTGCAACGGGCCGGCCCGTTGTTACCCGGCGCAACAGAACCGCCCCCAAAGCCGCGCCGGCGCGCTATCCTGGGCCGGCCATGGACCCGCAACCGCATATCCTCGTCGTCGACGACGACCGCGAGATCCGCGACCTGCTCTCGAAATTCCTCGAGCGCCAGGGCATGCGCGTCACCGCGGCACGGGATGCGCGCGAGGCCCGCAAGCTCTGGCCGCTCGGCCGCTACCACCTGGTGGTGCTGGACCTGATGCTGCCAGGCGAATCCGGCCTCGACTTCGCGCGCTGGCTGCGCGGGCAGGAGGACGTGCCGATCGTCATGCTCACCGCCATGGCGGAGGAGACGGATCGCATCGTCGGGCTGGAGCTCGGCGCCGACGACTACCTGGCCAAGCCCTTCAACCCGCGCGAGCTGCTGGCGCGCATCCGCGCCGTGCTGCGCCGCGCCACCGGCGAGGGCGGCGGCACGGGCGGCGCGAAGGAGCCGCCCTCGAAGCCGATCCGCTTCGCCGGCTGGACGCTGGAACCCACGCGCCGCCGCCTGCTCAATCCCGAGGGCGCGGAGGTGCCGCTGACGGGCGGCGAGTACGAGCTGCTGCAGGTGCTGGTGGAACGGCCCAACCGCGTGCTGACCCGCGACATGCTGATGGACCTGCTGCGCGGCCGGCAGGCCGGGCCCTTCGACCGAGCGATCGACGTCGCCGTCTCCCGTCTGCGTCGCAAGCTCGAGGATGACGGGCGCAACCCGCAGCTCATCAAGACCGTGCGCGGCGGCGGCTACGTGCTGGCGACCTCGGTGGACAAGGCATGAGCGCGACGGCGCTGGACGCGACCGAGGCGCCGCCGCGGCGCCGGCGCGGGCTCGGCCTGCTCTGGCCGAAAAGCCTCGCCGGGCGGACGGCGCTGGTGCTGCTGGCCGGGCTGACGCTGGTGCAGGCGCTCGGCCTGCTGATCCATGCGCTCGACCGCGTCGACCTGCAGCGCTTCGCGCAGGCGCGGGAGATCTCGGCGCGCGCCTTCGCGGTGTGGCGCACGGCGGTGCTGACGCCGCCCGAGCGGCGGCTGGCCATGCTGGCCGACCTCGAACTGCCGCCCGGCCTCGCGGCGACGCTGGACGAGGCGCCGCTGGTGCCGCTCGACGCGCCGCCGCCGCCGATGGCCCTGATGCGCCTCTACCGGCTGGAGGCGCTGGCGAGCGCCGGGCCACGCGGCTTCCGCCCGCGCGAGGCGCGGATCGGCGCCCTGCCGCCGCACGGCTCCTTCGGCGTCTCGCTGCGCCTGCCGGACGGCCCCTGGGTGAATCTCCGCGTGCGCCTGCCGCCGCCGCGGCCCTGGCATTCCGAGACCTTCCTCGCCGCCTTCGCGCTGATGACGCTGGCGGCGGGGCTGCTGACGCTCTGGGCGGTGCGGCGGCTGACCCTGCCGGTGCGCGACCTGGCGCTGGCCGCCGACCGGCTCGGCCGCGACGTGAACGCGCCGCCGCTGCCCGAGACCGGGCCGGAGGAGGTCGCCCGCGCCGCGCATGCCTTCAACACCATGGCCGAGCGCATCCGCCGCTTCGTCGGCGACCGCACCCAGATGCTGGCGGCCATCGGCCACGACCTGCGCACGCCGATCACGCGCCTCAGGCTGCGCGCCGAGTTCATGGAGGATGACGAGCAGCGTCGGAAGATGCTCGCCGACCTCGACGAGATGGAGGCGATGGTCGCGGCGACGCTCGCCTTCGGCCGCGACGATGCGGCGGCCGAGCCCTCGGTGCCGCTCGACCTCGCCGCCCTGCTGCGGACCGTGCTGGACGAGGCGGCGGATGCGCGGCCGGACCTCGCCGAGGACGCGATCGGCTACGAGGGCCCGGACCACCTGACCGTGCAGGCGCGTCCCGTGGCGCTGAAGCGCGCCATCGCCAACCTGGTGGGCAATGCGCTGGCCTATGGCGGCGCGGCCCGGGCGCGCCTGCTGCCGCCGGCGCAGCGCGGCCGGCCGGTGCGGCTGACCATCGAGGACGAGGGGCCGGGCATCCCGCCGGAGGAGCTCGAGCGCGTCTTCCAGCCCTTCCGGCGGCTGGAGGGCAGCCGCAACCGGGAGACCGGCGGCGTCGGCCTCGGCCTGCCGATCGCGCGCAACATCCTGCGCGCGCATGGCGGGGACGTGGTGCTGCGCAACCGCCGCGCCGGCGGGGTGGCGGCGGAGGTGACGCTGCCGGCATAGGGCGCGGCGCCCGGCAGCATGGCTCGCGCGACGCGGCGACGCGCTACGGCAGCCGCGCGCGCAGCCCGTCCGCCGTCAGCGTGCAGCCCGCCACCGCCAGCAGGATCATCAGGCCTGGCCAGACCGCGACCAGCGGCGCCGAGAACACCATCTCCTGCGCGTTGGAGAGCATGTTGCCCCAGGAGGGCGCGGGCGGCTGGATGCCCAGGCCCAGGAAGCTCAGCGTGCTCTCGGCCAGGATGGCGCCGGCGACGGCGAGGGCGGTCGCCACCGTGATCGGGCCGGCGATGTTGGGCAGCACGTGGCGGGCGAGCACCCGCGCCTCGCTGGCGCCGGCGACGCGGGCGGCGGCGACGTAGTCGAGCGCCAGCTCGCGCAGCGCCGCGGCACGCGCCAGGCGCGCCACGCCCACCCAGCCGAACAGCACCAGGATCACGGTGATGCGCGCGATGTCGGACGCCGCCTCGCCGCGCGGCAGGCCGAAGCGGCCCGTATCCACCGCCGCCAGCACCACCAGCAGCGGCAGGGCGGGCAGGGCCAGCATGCCGTCGGCGAGGCGCATCAGCGCCGCCTCCGCCCAACCGCTGCGCCAGGCGGCGAGCAGGCCGATGGTGGTGCCGAGCAGCGTGGCGCCGAGCGCGACCGCGATGCCCACCGTCAGCGACACGCGCGCGCCGAACAGCAGCCGCAGCAGCAGGTCGCGCCCGAGATCGTCGGTGCCGAGGGGATGCGCGGCCGAGGGCGGCTGGTAGCGGCTGAAGAGGTCCGGCGCGAAGGGGTCGTGGCCCAGCGCCTGCTGCAGCAGCGGCGCGCCGAGCGCCCCCGCCGCGAGCAACCCGAGCAGGCCGAGGCCGAGCGCCAGGCGGATCATGCCGCGGTCCGGCCGCCGCGCCGCATCCTCATGCCGCGCGGATCCGGGGGTCGATCAGCCGCTGCACGATGTCGGCGCCGAGCGTCGCCAGCATGGTGACCAGCGCCGCCAGCAGCAGCGCCAGCAGCGCCAGGTTGTAGTCGTTGCCCATGATGGCGTCGTAGATCAGCTTGCCCATGCCGGGCCGGGCGAAGATCGTCTCCGTCACCAGCGCGCCGGAGACCAGCGCGCCGACATCCAGCGCGGCGATCGTCACCACCGGGATGGCGGCATTGGGGAAGGCATGGCCCCAGACCACGGCGCGCTCCGGCAGGCCCTTCATGCGCGCGGTGCGGATGTAGTCGCGCCCGAGCTCGGCCTGCATCCCCGCCATGGCGTGGCGCAGGTAGCCCGCCATGTTCGCCGCCGCGAGCGTCGCCACCGGCAGCAGCAGGAAGCGCAGCGCGCCCTCGCCCTCCGCCGGCGCGCCGCCGGCCGGCAGCCAGCCCAGGGTCACCGCGAAGAGGATCACCAGCAGGATGCCGAGCCAGAAGGTCGGCGTCGACTGCAGCAGCACCGCCAGCGCATCCACCGCCGGCGCGACGCGGCGCGGCCGGATCGCCGCCAGCACGCCGAGCGCGGTGCCGAGCCCGCCGGCCAGAAGCAGCGCCGTGCCCACCAGCACCAGCGTGCCACGCAGGGCGGGCCAGAGCACCGCCTCGGCCGGCACGGCGTAGAGGCGGGAGAAGCCGAACTCGCCGCGCAGCACCGCCGCGCCCCAGGCGAGGTAGCGCTCGTGCAGCGGCCGATCCAGGCCGTGCAGCGCGCGCAGCCGCTCGACATCCGCCGCCGTCAGCGCCGGGTCGGACAGCATGGCGAGGTCGAGCGGATCGCCCGGCATCAGCCCCATCGCCAGCCAGGTCAGCGCCGAGACGATGACCAGCGTCGCCGCGACCTGCGCGAGGCGCGCGGCGATCAGGCGGAGCATCGGTGCCGCCCCCGGGATGCCGGCGGCAAGGCGCTCAGGCGCCGGTGAAGCGGGCCGGGCGCTTGGCGGCGAAGGCGCTGATGCCCTCCACCCCGTCGGCCGACTGCGCCATCTCCAGGATCATGCGCGCCTCGCGCTCCATCTGCGATTCCAGCGTGTCGGAGAGGCCGGTCTGCAGCAGCCGCTTCACGCCGCCATAGGCGCGGGTGGGCCCCTGCGCCAGCTTCGCCGCCAGGGCGCCGGCCTCCTCCATCAGCGACGCCGCCGGCACGACGCGGTTGACGATGCCCCAGTCCAGCGCCTCCGCCGCGGTCAGCACGCGGTCGGTCATGTGCAGCTCGGCGGCGCGGCGCGGGCCGATCAGGCGGCTGAGGAAGTAGGTGGAGCTGCCGTCGGGCGTCAGCCCGATGCGCGTATAGGCACTGGTGAAGCGCGCCGTGTCGGCGGCGAGCACGAGGTCGCAGGCCGCGGCCAGCGACAGCCCCGCCCCCGCCGCGACGCCGTTCACCGCGCCGACCAGCGGCGCGCGCATCCAGGCGAAGCGGGAGATCGCCATGTGCATCGCGGTGGTCATGCGCTGCAGCAGCATGCCCACCTCGCCGGCCTCGATGGCGCGGGCGAAGCCGGCCACGTCGCCGCCGGCGCAGAAGGCCTTCTCCCCGGCGCCGGTCAGCAGCACGCAGCGCACGGCGGGGTCGGTCGAGCAGCGGTTGGCGACGTCGAGCAGCTCCTCCATCGCCGTCAGGTCCAGCGCGTTGAACTGCGCCGGGCGGTCGATGGTCACGCGCGCCAGGCCCTCGGCCAGCTCGAAGCGCAGGGTGGTGTAGGCCATGATGGTCCTCCCGTCAGGGGCGCGATGCGATGGGCCGGGCGGGCACGCCGCCCAGCACGGCGCCCGGTGGAACGTCCGCGACGACGGCGGCGCCGACGCCGATCACCGCATCGGCGCCGATGGTCACATGCGGCCGGCAGGCGGCACCGGCGCCGATCAGCGCGCGGGCGCCGACGCGCACGCCCCCCGGCAGCACGGCGCCCGGCGCGGCATGCGCGCCCTCCCCCAGCACGCCGTCATGCTCGAGGATGGCGCCGGTGTTCAGGATGGACAGCCGCCCGAGCCGCGCGCCGGCGCCGAGCACGGCACGCGGCAGGGCAACGGCGCCCTCCTCGGCCACCGCATCGGCGGCGCGGATCACGCTCGGGTGCAGCAGCGCGGGCAGGGCGAAGCCCATCGCCTGCAGCCGCGCCGCGGCGGCCAGGCGCTGGGCGTTGGCGCCGATGGCGATGCAGGCCAGCGCGACGCCGTCCCGCCGCAGCGCGGGCAGCGCCGCCTCGGTGCCCAGCAGCGCCAGGCCGGCGGGCGGCACCACGCCGGGCGCGGCGTCCACCATGCCGATCACGGCATGCAGGCCGAGGTCGCGCAGCAGCGCGAACAGCGCCCGGCCATGGCCGCCGGCGCCCAGGATGACCAGCGGGTCCGCCATGGCGGCAGGATGGCGGATCGGCGCCGGCGCGTCACCGGTCGAGGGAGACCTGAGCCCGTCGGCACGACACCGGTCGAGGGCGGCCTCAGCCCGTCGGCAGGGCGCCCGGCAGCGTGGCGGCGGCGAGGATGGCGCCGCCCGGCGCCTGCAGCAGCACCGCCGCGTGCTCGCCGGCCGCGGGCCGGGGCAGGTCGATCCGGCCCGCGGCGCCGCGCCATTCCCCGGCGGCGGCGATGGCGCGCACCACATTGGCATGGGTCAGGCGCCGGCCGGAATTCTCCCCCCCGCGCACCGCATTGCTGTGGCGCGCATCGTAGCCGATCAGCCAGAGCGTGCCGGTGCCCTCGCCGGCGCCGAGGCTCAGGGCCAGGCCGCTCGCGGGCCCGGCTGCGAGCCCGATCGCCGGGCCGCGCGCCGCGGCGGGACGCGCGGCGGCGATGGCGGCGGCCAGCGCCCGGCGGTCGGAGCCGACGACATGCGCCGCGCCCTGGATCACCGCCTGCGGGGTGTAGATGGTCGTGCTGCGCAGGAAGCCGGCATAGCGCCGCTGCCGCTCGGTCGCCTCGGGCATGGAGAAGGGGTCGCGCCAGCCCAGCCGGTCCCAGTAGGTGATGTGGAAGGAGAGCGGCAGCAGCGCCTCCTCCTCCCGGGCCTGGGCGAGCTCGGCCAGCACCGCATCGGCCGGCGGGCAGGAGGAGCAGGATTGCGAGGTGAAGAGCTCCACCACCACCGGCGGGCGCGATGGCGCGGCGCGGAGCGGCATGGTGCCCGCCAGGGCCGGGGTCAGGGCGGCGGCCAGGGCGGTGCGGCGCGGCAGCATGGCAGGGGTCCTCCCAGGTGGGGCGGGTCCGTTTCGCCGCGGCGCCCCGCTCGGTTAGGATGCTCCGCGGGGGTCGCGATCCGGCGTTGGCGTGGGACGCGTCCGGCCCGATATTGGCGCCAGGACCGACGACCATCCCCCCGACCCGCGGAGCGGACCGCATTCCAATGGATAGTGACTGGGAGATCCCGCGCGACCTCCAGCCCGACCCCTCGGAGCACGACTTCGACCTCGAGGCGGCGCTGCGGTCGGTGGTCGGCGTCAAGGCGCTGATTCCCGCGGACGGCTTCACCGCCCAGACCCTGGGCACGGAGCGCACCGGCTCGGGCGTGGTGATCCGCCCCGACGGGCTGATCGCCACCATCGGCTACCTCGTGACCGAGGCCGAGACGATCTGGCTGACCACGCATGACGGCCGCGCCATTCCGGGCCATGCGCTGGGCTATGACTTCGAGACCGGCTTCGGGCTGATCCAGGCGCTGGGCCGGCTGAACCTTCCTGCCCTGCCGCTTGAGGACGGGCCGGCGCCGCGGCCCGGCGATGTCTGCGTGCTGGCCAGCGCCGGCGGGCGCAAGCACGCGGTGCGCTGCACCGTCGCCGCGCGGCAGGAATTCGCCGGCTACTGGGAATACATGCTTGAGGAGGCGATCTTCACCGCGCCCGCGCATCCCTCCTGGGGCGGGGCGGGGCTGATCGGCGGCAATGGCCGGCTGATGGGCGTCGGCTCGCTGATCATGCAGCAGCAGGACAGCAAGGGGCGGCGTATCGACCTCAACATGGTCGTACCCTCCAGCCTGCTGCCGCCGATCCTCGACGACATGCTGGCCTATGGCCGGCCGAACAAGCCGGCGCGCCCCTGGCTCGGCCTCTACGCCGCCGAGGACGACCGCGGCGTGGTGGTGAACTCCCTCGCCCGCAACGGCCCGGCCGAGAAGGCCGGCATCGAGGAGGGCGACCGCGTTGCCGCGGTGGAGGGCGTGCGTGTCGCCGACCTGCCCGGCCTCTGGCGCGCCATCTGGGGCTGCGGCGCGGCGGGCGCGAAGGTGCGGCTGACCATCGCCCGCGACCAGGGCAAGCGCGACGTCACCATTCCCTCCATCGACCGCCGCTCCTTCCTCAAGGCGCCGCGGCTGCACTGACGAGCGAGGACGGGATGGCCGGCGACCTCACCCTGCTGGCGCTGCGGCGCCAGGCGCGCCGGTTGCTGGCACCCTGGGACCGCGCCGACAGCCCCGGCGCCAGCCTCGGCCTGGTGCGGGAGGGCGCGCTCGCCGTGCACGAGAGCGCGGGGATGGCGAGCCTCGAGCTCGGCGTGCCGATCGGCGCGGAGACCTGCTTCCGCATCGCCTCGGTCAGCAAGCAGTTCACCTGCGCCGCCATCCTGATGCTGGCGGAGGACGGGCTGCTCTCGCCCGAGGACGAGGTGCACCAGCACCTGCCCGAGCTGCCCGATTGCGGCGCGCCGATCCGCCTCGACCACCTGATGCGCAACAGCTCGGGCCTGCGGGACATGCTCGAGCTGATGCGCCTCGGCGGCGCCGACCTCGCCCAGCCCTGCACCGCCCCGGCGCTGCTCGAGGCGGTGCAGCGCCAGCGCAGCCTGAACTTCGCCCCGGGCAGCCGCTTCCTCTACTCCAACACCAACTTCATGCTGCTCGGCCTGGTGGCGGAGCGTGTGGCCGGCGAGCCGCTCGGCGCGCTGCTGGACCGCCGCATCCTCGCCCCGCTCGGCATGACGCGCACGCGCCACACGCCCTCGGTAGCCGAGGTCGTGCCCGGCCTCGCCACCGGCTACCTGCCGCGCCAGGGCGGCTTCCGCCGCGCCGGCCATGCCTTCCCCCTCGGCGGGGAGGGCGGGCTCGTCTCCTGCGTCGAGGACCTGGCGATCTGGGACCGCGCCCTGGCGAGCGGCCGGGTCATCGGCCGGCGTGTGGCGGAGGGGCTGCCGGCGCAGGCGCATTTCACCAACGGCATGATGAACGCCTATGCGCGCGGGCTCGAGATCGCGACCTATCGCGGCATCCGCACGCAGGACCATGGCGGGCTCTGGCCCGGCTACCGGACCTGCTTCCTGCGCGCGCCGGCGCAGGACCTCGCGGTGATCGCCATCGCCAACCATGGCGGCATCGACGCCTACCTGCTGGCGCACCGGATGCTGGACGCGGCGATCGAGGGGCTGCCCGGCGTCCATGCGGTGCCGCCGATGCCGCCGCGCGATGCGCTCGCCGCCCTGCTCGGCCGCTGGATCGAGCCCCTGACCGCGACGACGCTGGAGGTGGCGCTGGACGAGGCCGGCGCGCCGGTGGCGACGCAGCACGGCGTGCCCTTCGCGCTGGCGCCGACGCCCGAGGGGCGGCTGGCGGCGCGGCGCGGCGCCTTCGCCTTCATCGCCACGCCGCCGGCCGAGGGGACGGAGCGGCTCTTCGTCGAGACCAGCGCCGGCGTGGTCGTCGAATACCAGCCCGCACCGGCCGATCCGGCGCTGCCAGAGGGCCTCGCCGGCCGCTACCGCTGCGAGGAGGCCGGGGCGGACTGGATGATCGACGCGGAACCCGATGGCGGGCTGGCGGTGCGCGTGCACGGGCCCGTCGTTTCCGCCGGCCCCTGGGCGATCGCGCCGATGGCCGAGGATGCGCTGCGCATCGCCACGCCGGGCACGCTGTTCCAGGGCTGGCTCGATGCGCGGGTGCTGCGCGACGGTGCGGGCGGGATCGCCGGGCTCGAGGTCAGCGGCGCGCGCGCGCTGGCGCTGCGGTTCAAGCGCATCGGCTGACGCCACGGCGCCCGCGGCTGGCCTCGCGCCGCCGCTGTGGCACACTCGGGCCCGTCCAAGGGAAGGAAGCGGGCCATGGCGGCGGCGGAGTCCACCTACAATGTCGGCGACCTGGTCGCCGAATTCCTGGCGCGCATCGGCGTCACCACCTGCTTCGGCATCGTCTCCGTGCACAACATCCCGATGCTGGACGGCATCGGGCGGCGCAACGCCATCCGCTACGTCATGGCGCGCAACGAGATGGGCGGCGCGCACATGGCGGATGCCTATGCGCGCGTCTCCGGCCATCTCGGCGTGATGTTCTCCTCGACCGGCCCCGGCGCGGCGAACGCTGTCCCCGGCCTGGTGGAGGCGGCCTTCGCGGGCTCCGCCGTGCTGCACATCACCGGCCAGACGCCGACGCGCTTCATCGACCGCGACATGGGCAGCGTGCACGACCTGCCGGGCCAGACCGCCATGCTGGGCGCGGTGTGCAAGGCGGCGGTGCGCGTGCGCTCGGCCGAGGAGGCGCTCGGCGTGCTCACCCGCGCCGCGGCGCTGGCGCTGACGCCGCCCATGGGCCCGGTGAGCGTCGAGATCCCGATCGACATCCAGCGCACCGCCATCGCGCGCCCGGCGCAGCTGGATACGCTGGTGCTGCCGATCCCGCCCGCCCTGCCGCCGGACGAGGGCGCGCTCGAGGAGGCGGTGGCGATCCTGGCGCGGGCGAAGCGGCCCATGCTCTGGCTCGGCAACGGCGCGAAGGCGGCCGGGGCGCAGGCGATGCGGCTGATGGCGCTCGGCTTCGGCGCGGTCTCCTCCTGGAACGGGCGGGGCATCGTGCCGGAGGACCACCCGATGACGCTGGCCGGGCTGCACGGCAACAACGCGCCGCTGGTGCAGGAATTCTACGGCTCCGTCGACGCCATGCTGGTGGTGGGCAGCCGGCTGCGCGGGCACGAGACCATGGACTTCTCGCTGAAGCTGCCGAAGACGCTGATCCAGGTGGACGTGAACCCGGCGGCCAACGGGCGCACCTACCCGAGCGAGGTCTTCGTCACCGGCGACGCGGCGCTGACCATGGCCGCGCTCGCCGAGCGCCTCGAGGGCCGCATGCAGGTGGAGCCCGGCTTCGCCGCCGCCTTCCAGGAGACGAAGCGCCGGGCGGTGGCCGCCTTCACCGAGGGCCTCGGCCCCTATGCCGAATTCCCGGCGCTGCTGCGGGCGGCGCTGCCGCGCGACGCGCTCTGGGTGCGCGACATCACCATCAGCAACTCCGCCTGGGGCAACCGCATCTTCCCCGTCTACGGCCCGCGCGACGCGGTGCATCCCGTCAGCGCGGCGATCGGCCCCGGCCTGCCCATGGGCATCGGCGCGGCGCTGGCGGGGCAGGGCCGCAAGGCCATCGCCATGGTCGGCGATGGCGGCTTCGCGCTGAACCAGACCGAGCTCTGGACCGCCGTGCAGGAACGCGCCGAGCTGGTCGTGATGGTGATGAACGACCGCGGCTATGGCGTGATCAAGCACATCCAGGGCGCGCTGCAGGATGGCCGCTTCTTCTACGGCGACCTGCAGGGGCCGGACCTGCAGAAGCTGGCCGCGGTGGCCGGCCTGCCGGGCTTCCGGGTCGGCTCGGCGGCCGAGCTCGGGCCGGTGGTGCGCCAGGCGGTGGCGACGCCCGGCCCCTCGCTGGTCGAGGTCGACATGACGGCGATCGGCGCCTTCCCCCCCTATGCGCCCTACAACCGCATGGGCATCTGGGCGAAACAGGCGGCCGAGTAGCGGCGGCGGGCGGCCTCAGGGGCCCTGGCGCGGCGCGGCGGTGGCGAGCCGCCCGTGCCGCGCCAGCACCAGGGCGAAGGCCCCGAAGGCGGCGAGGCCGAAGCCCGTGGCCGAGAGCAGCAGCACGCCCTGGGGTCCGTCCTCCAGCGCCTGCAGCACGCGGCCGAGGCTGACCAGCCGCGCCCCGCCGGCATCGAGCGCGCTATGGGCCATGAAGCCGCCCAGCAGCAGCAGCACGAGACCGCGCGCCAGGTAGCCCGCCCGGCCCATCAGCAGCGCCCAGCGCGGCGGCCCCTCCGGCCGCTCCTCGAGCTCGCGCGCCAGGCCGCGCGACAATGCCTTCCAGCAGTTGCCGAGGCCCGCCACCAGGACAAGGAGGGCGGCGCCGAGCAGCAGCTCCGCCCCGAAGCCGGCGGCGAGGGCGCGCTGGAACACCGCATGGCCGGGATCCTCCGGCCGCAGCGCGGTGACGTCGCCGGAGAGCTCGAGGGCGGTGTTGCCCAGCACGCCGTGGAGCGCACCGCTGAGCCCGTACCCCGCCCGCCGCGCCACCCCGAGGGCGGAGCGGCCATGGCCCTCGAGGTCGAGCACCGTCTGGGCGAGGCGCAGCACCATGAAGGCCAGCAGCCCGAGCCCGATGCCGAAGAGCCAGGCCGGGCCGAGCGGCCAGGTGCCGAAGGCCTCCAGCGCCCCGCCCGTGCCCGCCGGCAGGTCGCGCAGCTCCAGCGCCGCCATCAGCGCCAGGGTGCCGATCATCAGGTAGACGATGCCGCGCGCCGCAAAGCCGGTGCGCGCCACCCAGCGCAGCAGCCGCGCCCGCAGGCCGGTTCCGAGGACCCCGCGGATCGATCGCACGCGCCGCGAACGATGGGGCGGCGGCATGGTTCCCGGCCGCAGCCGCGGGGAACGGCGGCGGCGCGCCCGGGTTTCGCCCTCCGGCAGCGGCGGAGGCGGGCGCGTGTTCGGCTGGATCGAGGGCTTCGTGGCGCAGGCCGGCTATCTCGGGCTGGCGCTGCTGATGTTCGTCGAGAACGTCTTCCCGCCCATCCCCTCGGAGCTGATCATGCCCATGGCCGGGCATGCCGCGGCGCGCGGCGAGATGACGCTCGGCCTGGTGGTGCTGGCGGGCAGCGGCGGGTCGCTGCTGGGGGCGCTGCTCTGGTACGGCATCGGCCGGTGGCTCGGCGCGCGGCGGCTGCGCCAGCTGGCCGCGCGGCATGGCCGCTGGCTGACCCTGGCACCGGAAGAGGTGGACCAGGCCTGCGGCTGGTTCAACCGCCATGGCGGCAAGGCGGTGCTGTTCGGGCGCATGGTCCCGGCCGTGCGGACGCTGATCTCGGTGCCGGCCGGCATCGCCGGCATGGCGATGGCCGGCTTCCTCGCCTTCAGCGCGGTGGGGACGGCGATCTGGTCGGCGGCGCTGGCGGTCGCCGGCTACCTGCTGGAGGGCCGGTCCGACGCGGTCTCGGCCTGGCTCGACCCCGTCTCGACGGCGATCGTGGTCGGGCTGGTCGGCGTCTATGTCTACCGCGTGGCCACCTTCCGCCGCCGGCCCGACCCGTCCTGACCGGGCCGGCCCCGGCGGCGCGGCAGCCGGCGCCCCGGCGGGTGCCGGCCTTGGCCCTTGCTCAGGTGCGGCCGCCGGTGCCGCCGCCGCCGCGGAAGCGGTCGATGCGGTCGGCGCGGTCGAGCTCCTGCTGCGTGTGCACGGCCGCTGTCGCCACCCGCGGCATCGGCGGCAGCGCCGCGAGCCGCTGCAGCGTCGCCGCGCCGCCAGCCGTGAAGACCGGGCTCGAGAGGATGCGGTCGGCGGCGGCCGTGTCGCCCGCCTGCAGGGCGCGCGCGGCGGCGTAGAGCGCGTCGATCACCTGCTGCGGCGGCGCGTCGGGACGCACGCCGAGCACGGTGCGCAGCTCGACCCGGCCGGCCTCCAGCTCGGGCTGGAGCACCGCGTTCAAGCCGCGGTAGCGTGGGCCGTAGGGGATCTCGACCGTAAGGAACTCGAAATTGGCCGCCGCGCGCGCCGCCTCGTCCGGCTTGCCGGACAGCGAGGCCGGCGTGCCGAAGGCGAAGGCGGTGTTGAACACCGCCGCGCGCGTCGGGTCACCGGCGCCGACGACCGCATCGAAGGGCAGGGCGACCAGCGGCGGCGGCGGATAGCCGGAGCCGGGCGTGCAGGCTGCCAGGGACGCCGCGCACAGCGTCGCCGCGAGGGCGGTGCGCAGGCCGGACGAACGGACCATGAGGCGGTGCTCCCGATCTTGTGGACGACGGTTCGTGGGCTCCGCCGCTCCCGTTACCACGATGGGAAGCGATGCCCCCTCCTGCAAGTTACGAAGCGTGAACCGGCGCGCGATGCGGGGCTTCCCAGCCGGGGCCGGGTGGCGGCATGCTGCGCGGGAAGCCGGGACGCGTCGCATCCGCCGGGCCCCATCTCGGGCCATGGGGCGGATGCCGCCCGCCCGGCGTGGCCGGGAAAGGGATCCGCCATGCGACGACTGGCCCTGAGGACCCTCGCGCTGGCGGCGCTGGCCATGGCGGGGCTGGCCGCCCCCGGCCCGGCCGCGGCGCAGGACTGGCCGACCCGGCCGGTGCGCCTGGTGGTGCCCTTCCCGCCCGGCAGCATCTCCGACGCGCTGGCGCGCCTGGTGACGGAGCGGCTGGCCACGCCGCTCGGCCAGCGCTTCGTGATCGACAACCGCGGCGGCGCGGCGGGCAATATCGGCACCGAGCACGTCGCCCGCAGCGACCCGGACGGCTACACCTTCGGCCTGG
>CAYNYQ010000096.1:0-14675 GCA_964401305.1 uncultured Acetobacteraceae bacterium
GCGCCAACAACGACTCGATGCTGGGCGGCACCGGCAACGACACGCTGCGCGGCGGCACGAGCAACGACACGCTCCGGGGGGGCATCGGCAACGACCTTCTCGAGGGCGGGACCGAGCGCGACCGCCTGTTCGGCGAGGACGGCGCGGACACGCTTGTTGGCGGCGCCGGCGAGGACACCATGACGGGCGGCGTGGGCAACGATGTCTTCCGCTTCGACCGCGCCTCGGACAGCCCGGGCGAGCGCTTCGATCCCGTGTCGGGCCGCTGGATCCGCGACACCATCACCGATTTCGGGCGCGACGCCGACAAGATCGACCTGCGCGGAATCGATGCCGACCTTACCACGCCCGGCGACCAGGCCTTCGACTTCATCGGATTTGCGTACTTCGACGGCACGCCGGGACAGCTGTCCATCAACAAGAGCATCTTCGGCGACGCGGGGCAGCCGGGGCGCAACGTCGTCTCGGCCGACATCACGGGCGACGGCGTCGCCGACTTCGAGATCGAGGTTTTCGACGTATGGGGGCAGCACCTGATCTCGAGCGACTTCCTGCTGTGATTCGGAGGGCGCACCCGGTCCATGCATGGCAGGCGACATGCGTGGCGGAGTTCCGCCCCGGGTTTGCCGCAGGATCCAGAGACGACCGCGGCGAACTGCTCGCCTGAGGTTCAGAGCGGTCGGTGCGGGTCGGCGCCGGGGAGTGCGGCTCGCACTGGACGGCGCGCCGGTGGAGACCAAGGAAGCGGCCGGGGACGGGCTGTTCGCCGGGTGGTCCTGGTTCGCCCTGCAGCAGCCTCCGTCCGATGGAGCGCACCCGTGCTCCATCGGAGTGGAGGTGGGCTGCTCCAGAGACCAGGTTTTCCGGAGCAGGACATCCGATCAGGCAGTTCCAGCCGATCGGCTATCGCTCCCCCAGGAAATCCCCCGGCGCGCTGCATCCACCCGCGCGCCTGCCCCGTAGCGTCGGCAGCGGGGCCGCCCCGGCCGCCGCACCATGGAGGGATATCCCGATGCACAGCCTCACCCGCCGCGCCGCGCTGCTCGGCGCCACGCTGCTCGCCGCGACCGCTGCCGGCACGGCCCAGGCGCAGACGCTGCTCGGCCTGACGGCCGACAACATGCTCGTGCGCATCGACGCCGAGAGCCGCCGCGCCGCCGGCCCGGTGCGCATCACCGGCGCCGAGGGACGCGTCATCGGCATCGACCAGCGCCCCGCCGATGGCCGGCTCTACGGCGTTACCGAGGCCGGGCAGATCGTCACCATCGATGCCGGGACCGGCCGCGCCACCGCGGTCAGCCGCCTGTCCGAGCGCTTCGAGAGCGGCGGCCGCGCCGTGGTGGACTTCAACCCCATCGCCGACCGGCTGCGCCTGATGGGCATGAACGGCACCAATTTCCGGGTCAACGTGGCGACCGGCGAGGTGGCCCGCGATGGGCAGCTGAAGTACCAGGCCGGCACGCCCTGGGCCGAGACGCAGCCGCGCATCACCGCCGGCGCCTATACCAACAGCCTGGTCGGCGCGCAGGCGACCGCGCTCTACACCCTCGATCCGCTGGCCCGGGCCTGGAACCTGCAGGCGCCGCCGAACGACGGCGTGCAGCAGCCGAAGGCGGAGCTTCCCGCCGGCCTGCCGCCCGGCCTCGCCTTCGACATCCTGAGCGACGCGCAGGGCGGCAATGCGGGCTTCCTGCTCGCCGCCGGCACGCTGCACCGGGTGGACACGGCGACCGGCCAGGTGACGCCCGCAGGCGCCGTGACCGGGCTGCCGGCCGCGGAGATCATCGACATCGCGGCGATGCGCTGAGCCGCCGCCAGGCCATGCCCGCCGGGTCCCGGCCCGGCGGGCATGCCGCCTGCCCGCCGGCGCGCGGCGATCAGAACTTCACCCGGTCCCCGCCCTTCAGGCCCAGGATCTGCCGCGCCTCGGCCGGCGTGGCGATCTCGAGGCTCAGGTCTTCCAGGATGCGCCTGATCTTCGCCACCTGCTGGGCGTTGGACGTCGCCTGTACGCCCTTGCCGATCCACAGGCTGTCTTCCAGCCCCACGCGCACATTGCCGCCGAGGATGCCGGCCATGGTGGTGAAGGGCATCTGGTGCCGCCCCGCCGCCAGCACGGACCAGACATAGTCCTTGCCGAACAGCCTGTCCGCCGTCTCGCGCATGAACAGCAGGTTCCGCGGCTCGGCGCCGAGCCCGCCCAGGATGCCGAAGATCGACTGCACGAACAGCGGCGGCTCCACGACTTTCCGATCGAGCATGTGCGCCAGGTTGTAGAGATGGCCGATGTCGTAGCACTCGAACTCGAAGCGCGTGCCGTGGCCCTTGCCGAGCTTCTCGACGATCTGCTCGATGTCCTTGAAGGTGTTGCGGAAGATGAAGTCGGTGGTGCCCTCGAGATAGGGCTTCTCCCACTCGTACTTGAATTTCGGGATGCGCGCGGCGCTGCCCGAGATGTTGAAGTTCATCGAACCCATGTTGAGCGAGGCCATCTCGGGGCTCGCCTGCAGCGGCGCCGCCAGCCGCTCCTCCACCGTCATGCCGAGGCCGCCGCCGGTGGTGATGTTGATCACCGCATCCGTCGACTGCTTGATGACGGGCAGGAACTGCATGAACACCGCCGGGTCCGGGGTCGGCCGGCCGTCATTCGGGTCGCGCGCGTGCAGGTGCAGGATGGCCGCCCCCGCCTCGGCCGCGGCGATCGCCTGGCTTGCGATCTCGGCCGGGGTGATCGGCAGGTGGTCGGACATGGAGGGCGTGTGGATCGCCCCCGTCACCGCGCAGCTGATGATGACCTTGGACATGGCGCGCCTCCTCCGATCCCGGGCGGCAGTTTCCCCGCTCGGCGGAGGCGCGTCCAGGGCCCTACAGCAGGTCCTCCGGCCGGATCGGCAGCCGGCGCAGGCGCCGGCCCGTGGCGTGGAACACCGCGTTGGCGATCGCGGCATTGGTGCCGACATTGCCGAGCTCGCCCAGCCCCTTGATGCCCAGCGGGTTGACCTCGCGGTCCTCCTCCTCGAGCAGCAGCACCTCGACCCGCGGCGCGTCGGCGTTCACCGCCACCAGGTATTCGGCGATGTTGTCGTTGACGTAGCGCGCGGTGCGGTGGTCGATCTCGGTCGCCTCGTGCAGCGCGCTGCCGATGCCCCAGATCAGCCCGCCCATGAGCTGGCTGCGCGCCGTGCGCGGGTTGACGATGCGCCCGGCGGCGAAGGCGCCGAGCACGCGCGGGACCCGGACCTCGCCGGTGCGCGCATGCACCCGCACCTCGACGAACTCGGCGCCGAAGGCCGCCATCGCGCGCTCCTCGCCCTCGAGCCCGCCGCCGAGCGCGGGGCGGCCCTGGTAGAGGTTGCGCAGCGAGGCGGGCGGCAGCCCCTTCGGCACGGATTCGGCGTAGACCTCGATCGCGCCGTTCGCCGCGCGGGCCATCGCCGCCGTCAGCTCCTCCGCCGTCCCGTCGGGCGCCCGCAGCATCCCGTCGACCAGGCCGAGGCCCGCCGGGTCGCGCCCCTTCAGCGGGCCGTCCGCGACCGCCGCGGCGGCGATGCGCGAGCGGATCTCGGCGCAGGCCTGCATCACCACGTTGCAGACGCTTGCCGTGGTGTTCGACCCCCCGGCGACGGGCGCGGGCGGCAGGTCGCTGTCGCCCATGCGCACCTGGACCTTGCCGACCGGCAGGCCGAGCCCCTCCGCCGCGGTCTGCGCCACCACGGTATAGGCGCCGGTGCCGATGTCGTGCGCCGCGGTCTCGACCCGCGCCTGGCCGTCGGGCGTCAGCGTCACCCGCGCCGAGGCCGCGCCGAGATGCGTCGGGTAGATGGTGCTGGCGCAGCCCCAGCCGATCCGCCAGTCGCCGTCGCGCAGGCTGCCGGGCCGCCGCGGCCGGGCGGCCCAGCCGAAGGCGGATGCGCCCGCGTCGAAGCAGCGCATCAGCCCGCGGCTCGTGAAGGGCAGGCCCTTGATCGGCTCGTGCATCGTGTCGTTGACGCGGCGCAGCTCGACCGGGTCCATGTCGAGCGCGACGGCCAGCTCGTCCATCGCGCTCTCCAGCGCGAACATGTAGGGCACCTCGGGCGGCGAGCGCATGAAGCCCGGCGTGTTGCGGTCGGCGTGCAGCAGCGTGACCTTCGTGCGCACGTTCGGGCAGGCATACATGCGCGCGGTGGTCTGGGTGCCCGCCACCTTGTAGGCATCGGGACGGGAGGTGACCTCCGTCCCCTCGTGCACCAGCGCCACCAGCCTGCCGTCGCGGTCGGCGCCGAGCTTCACGTGCTGGCGCGTCTCCGCCCGGTAGGTCGCGATGGTGAAGCACTGGTCGCGCGTGGGCACGAACTTCACCGGCCGCCCGACGCGCCGCGCCGCGACGGCGATGATCGCCATGCAGGGCGAAAGGGAGCCCTTCGATCCGAAGGCGCCGCCGACGAAGCGGCTCTCGACGCGCACGTCCCGGGGATCGAGCCCGAGCTCCGCCGCCAGGCCGTACCGCATGCCGTACACGTACTGGCTCGGGATGTGCAGGATCAGCCGCCCGTCCTGCCAGGCCGCCGTCGTCGTGAACATCTCGATCGGGTTGTGGTGCTGGGTCGGCGTCGCGTAGTCGGCCTCGACCGTCACCGCCGCGGTGGCGAGGGCCGCATCGGCGTCGCCGACCGCCGGGTCCTCGAACGCCTCGGAGGCCTCGGACGCCCGCTGCAGCGTCGCGCCCTCGCTGTCGAAGCCGGCGGCCGGACGCTCCTCGGCGTAGTCCACGCGCAGGCGGAAGGCACCCTCCCGCGCCGCCTCGAAGCTGTCGGCGAGGACCACCGCGACGATCTGGCCGTCGTGCCAAATCCGCTCGTCCTCCAGCATGCGGACCGAGGTGCCGGCATAGCCACCGGTGGCGAAGAAGCCCGGATCGCGCCGCTCGCCGCCCATGTTGGCATGGGTCAGCACCTCCACGACGCCGGGGACCGCGCGCGTCCCGGCCTCGTCGATCGCGGCGATGCGGCCGCGCGCGATCGCGCTGGTCACCAGGAAGGCCCAGGCCGGGTTCGGCACGCCCTCGTCCGAGGGGTAGCGCGCGGTGCCCGTCACCTTGGCGCGCCCGTCGATGCGCACCGTGTCCCGTCCGATCATCCCGCTGCCGCGCTCCCCGCCCTGCTGCGTCGTGGCTTCGCCGGCCATGGGTCAGGGCTCCATCCGCCGGGCCTCGAGCAGCGCGCGCACCAGCGTGCGGCGGCCGAGCTCCGGCTTGAATCCGTTCTCGCCATGCGTCCTGGCGTCCCGGAACGCGGCATCGGCGGCGCGGGACGCGGTGGCCTCGTCAAGCACCTGGCCCGCCAGGACCGCCTCCGCCTCACGCGCGCGCCACGGCGTGGTGGCGACGCCGCCCAGGGCGATGCGCGCCTCCCGCACCCGCTGCCCGTCGCCGAGGTCGAGGACGACGGCGGCCGAGGCGATGGCGAAGGCATAGCTCTCGCGGTCGCGCACCTTCACGTAGCGCGAGCGCCTGGCCCAGGGCAGGGCGGGCACGACGAAGCCGGTGATCAGCTCCCCCGCACCCAGCGTCGTCTCGAGGTCGGGCCGGTCCCCGGGGCGGCGGTGCAGCGCGGCGAAGGGAAAGCGGCGCGGCCCGCCCGGACCCTCCGTCTCGACGCTGGCGTCGAGGGCGATGAGCGCCTGGGCAAAGTCACCGGGGTAGCTGGCGATGCAATGCTCGCTGGTGCCGAGCACCGCATGCAGGCGGTTCACCCCGCCCAGGGCGGCGCAGCCGCTGCCGGGCGTGCGCTTGTTGCAGGCGGCGTAGCTGACGTCGCGGAAATAGGCGCAGCGCGTGCGCTGCAGGACATTGCCGCCGAGGCTCGCCATGTTGCGCAGCTGCGCGCTGGCGGCGAGCCTCAGGCTCTCCGCGATCACCGGATAGTCGCGCTGCACCGCGGGGTCCGCCGCGACCTCCGCCATGCGTGCCAGCGCGCCGAGGCGAAGCCCCCCGGCCTCCGCCCGCACCTCGCCGAGCGCCGCCAGGCCATTGACGTCCGCCACCCGCTCCGGGCGGAGCACGTCGAGCTTCATCAGGTCGAGCAGCGTGGTGCCGCCGGCGAGGATGGCGGCGCCCGATGCGGCGGCGCGCACGGCGGCGGCAGGATCGCCGGCGCGCTCATAGGCGAAGGGGCGCATCCTTCACCCCTCCCGCGAACGGGTGGCGTCGCGCGCCGCGACGATGGCGGCGACGATGTTGGGATAGGCGGCGCAGCGGCAGAGGTTGCCGCTCATGTACTCCCGGATCTCGGGCTCGCTGCCGGCATGGCCCTCGCGCACGCAGCCGATGGCCGACAGGATCTGCCCCGGCGTGCAGTAGCCGCACTGGAAGGCGTCGTGGTCGAGGAAGGCCTGCTGCATCGGATGCAGCGAGCCATCGGGTCCGGCGAGCCCCTCGATCGTGGTGACCTCGCGGCCCGTCGCCATGGCGGCGAGCACCAGGCAGCCGAGCACCCGATGGCCGTCGAGCAGCACCGTGCAGGCGCCGCACTGGCCCTGGTCGCATCCCTTCTTCGACCCGGTCAGGGCGAGGTGCTCGCGCAGCGCGTCGAGCAGCGTCACGCGCGGATCGAGGGCGAGGGCATGGGCGCGCCCGTTCACGCGAAGGGTCAGCGTCATGGGTCCGGACGTCCTCGGCGGGGGATGCGGGGCAGGAGGATCGGCCACCGGGAGGACGGCGCCGGCCGGCGCCTGGGCCGGGGCGAGCATCGGGCCCGCCGCGGCCGCCCCCATCAGCCCCCGCCGGCCGAGCCCGTGGGCGGTCGTCGAATCGCTCATCCGGGCGCCTTCCCGCTGCGTCGCCTGTCGCAACCGGCGTGGGGCGGCTTGGTTCCACGCAGCGGAACCATGTCGTCTTTCCGTCACGCTGCAGCGGGCTCATGCTGGCGCCATGATGGAGACGCTGCGCGCGCTGCTGCCGGACGGAAGCGGCCTCGCCTGGCTGCTGGGTGGCGCGCTGGCCGGCGGGCTCGCGCGCGGCTTCTCGGGCTTCGGCGCGGCGCTGATCTTCGTGCCCCTCGCCTCGGTCGCGCTCGGGCCGCAGGGCGCGGCACCGCTGATGCTGGCGCTCGAGGTCTTCGCCATCGCCGCGCTCACGCCGGCGGCCTGGAAGCTCGCCGACCGGCGGGAGGTCGGCTGGCTCGCCCTCGGCGCGCTGCTCGGCACGCCGCTCGGCGCCATCGTGCTCGTCTCCTTCGATGCGGTGACGCTGCGCTGGGCGGTGGCGCTGGTGATCCTGGCGCTGCTCGGCCTCGTCGCCTCGGGCTGGCGCTTCCGCGGCCGGCCGGCGCGGCCGCTGACGGTGGGCGTGGGGGTTGCCGGCGGCGTGCTGGGCGGCGTCGCCATGGTCAGCGGCCCACCGGTGATCGCCTACCTGCTGGGGCGGGAGACCGGGGCGCGGCAGGTGCGGGCCTCCTTCGCGCTCTACCTCGCGGCGGGCGGGCTCTTCGCCGGCATCGCCTATGCCGTGGCCGGGCTGCTGACACCCGCCCTGCTCGGGCCCATCGCGGTGGCGCTGCCGGTCTACCTCGCCGGCATCTGGGGCGGGGCGCGCATGTTCGGCCTGGCCAGCGAGCGCGCCTTCCGCCTCGCCTGCTACGGCATGATCGCCCTCTCCGCCCTGCTCAGCCTGCCGGCCTGGGACGGGGTGTTGCGGTAGGCGCCGCGGCGTCGTCCAATCGCGCCGATCCCGTCGCAGGAGGGCGCGTCATGGCCGGCTATTCCCCGAGGAGCTTCCGTGCGCTGACCTGGCACGACCGCCTGCCGGCGCTGCGCGAGGGCAGCGACACGCCGCGCGCCTATCTCGAGCGCTGCCTCGAGACCATCGCCGCGCGCGAGCCCGTGGTGCAGGCCTTCGTCGCGCTGAACGAGGAGGCCGCGCGCGCCGCGGCCGATGCCAGCACGGCGCGCTGGAAGGCCGGCCGGCCGCTCTCGCCCATCGACGGCATGCCGGTGCCGATCAAGGACCTGCTCGAGACGAAGGACATGCCGACGCAGATGGGCGCCGAGGCCTTCCGCGGCAATTTCCCCAAGCGCGACAACGCCGCGGTGCGGGCGCTGCGCGAGGCGGGCGCGGTGATCCTCGGCAAGACCGTGACGGCGGAGCTCGGCGGCAGCCATCCGGGGCCGACCACCAACCCCTTCGATCCGGCGCGCACGCCGGGCGGCTCCTCCTCGGGCTCGGCGGCGGCGGTCGCGGCGGGCTATGCGCCGGCGGCGATCGGCAGCCAGGTCGGCGGCTCGATCATCCGGCCCGCCAGCTATTGCGGCAATGTCGCGCTGAAGCCGAGCCAGGGCGGCCTCAACCGCGGCGAGCGCCAGGCCACCAGCCAGAGCACCCACGGCCCGCATGCCGGCTGCCTCGAGGACATGTGGCAGGTGGCGATCGAGATCGCCCGGCGGGCCGGCGGCGACCGCGGCTTCCCCGGGCTGATGGGCCCCGATGCCTGCCCCGGCCCGGCCAAGCCGGACCGGCTGATCGTCATGGAGACGGCAGGGTGGGCCGGCCTCGACGCCGCCTCGCGCACCGCCTTCGAGACGCTGCTGGAGCGCATGCGCGCGGCCGGCATCACCGTGCTGCGCCGCGGCGACCACCGGCTGATCGAGCATTTCGAGCAGGGCATCACCGAGGCCGGGCCGGTCAGCAACGCCATCACCGGCTGGGAGAACCACTGGCTGCTGCGCAACATCGTCGACCAGACTCCCGACGGCATCAGCGCCCGCCTCAAGCAGACGCTCGCCAATGCGGAGGCGATGACGCCGGCCGACTACGCGCTCCGCCTCCTGCAGCGGGAGGAAGCGCAGCGCCGCCATGCCGCCATCGCGCCGCTGGCCGATGCCGTGGTCAGCCTCGCCTCGCCCGGGCCGGCGCCGCCCTGGGCGGGGGACGTGCCGGGCCAGCCGCTGGCGCCGCGCCCGACCGGCGATGCGGTGTTCAACACCCCCTCCTCCCTGCTCTTCGCGCCGGTGGTGACGGTGCCGCTGATGGCGGTGCGCGGCATGCCGGTCGGCCTGCAGGTCATGGGCCAGCGCGAGGAGGATGCGCGGATGACCGGCATCGCCCGCTGGCTGCTGCAGGGCCTGGAGCCGGTGGAGGGCTGACCGCCTGCGCCGTGCTCAGTCCGGCGCGGCCGAGAGCGGCCGCGTCACTGCCTCGAGCGCCCGCCCCTCCGCCTTGAAGCCGAGCTTCCAGGCCGTGAAGGCGCCGAGCAGCATCAGCCCCGCCGCCAGCAGGTAGCCGCCCATGATGTCGGTGCGCCGGCCGCCCTCGATCAGCACGCCGAACAGCGCCGGCCCCGCCACGCCGCCGATTGCCGTGCCGAAGGCGAAGAACAGCGCGATCGCCATGGCGCGGATCTCGAGCGGGAAGGCCTCGCCCACCGTCAGGTAGGCGGCGGAGGCGGCGGCGGAGGCGAAGAAGAAGATCACCGTCCAGCACGCCGTCTGCTGCCAGGCGGAGAGCCAGCCGGCGCCGAAGGCGAAGGCGGTCGCCGCCATCAGCAGGCCCGAGAGGCCGTAGGTGAAGGTGATCATCGGCCGCCGCCCGATGCTGTCGAAGAGATGCCCGAGCAGCAGCGGCCCGCAGAGATTGCCGAGCGCGAAGGGCAGCATGTACCAGCCGACCTCGCGCGGCGCGACGCCGTAGAAGGTGGTCAGCACCAGCGCATAGGTGAAGCCGAGAGCGTTGTAGCAGAAGGCCTGGGTGGCCATCAGCGTCAGCCCGAGCACGGTGCGGCGGCGATGGACGCGCAGCATGGCGTCGAGCACCTCGCCGATCTCGGTATGGCCGCGCCGGCGCAGGCGGATCGGCGGCCCCTCCGGCGGCGGCAACGGCGCGCCGCCGCGGGCGGCGACGACCTCGCGCTCGATCCCCTGCATCACGCGCTCGGCCTCGCCGGGGCGGCCGTGCAGCATCAGCCAGCGCGGGCTCTCGGGCAGGAAGCGGCGCATCAGCAGCACGACGAAGGCCATGGCGCCACCGACGATGAAGGCGGCGCGCCAGCCGATCTCGGGGTCGATCACCGCGGGGTCGAGCACGACGAGGGCCGAGAGCGCGCCGATCGCCGCCCCGGCCCAGAAGGTGCCGTTCACGGCGAGATCCACCGTGCCGCGCCGCCGCGCCGGGATCAGTTCCTGGATCGCCGAGTTCACGGCGGCGTACTCGCCGCCGATGCCCGCGCCCGTGAGCATGCGGAACAGCGCGAAGGACCAGAAGTCCCAGGAGAGGCCGGTGGCGATGCTGGCCGCCATGTAGAGCAGCAGCGTGACGAAGAAGAGCCGCCGGCGCCCGAGCCGGTCCGTCGCCCAGCCGAAGCCGATGGCGCCGAGCACCGCGCCCACCAGGTAGGCCGAGGCGGCGAGCCCGATCTGCGAGGGGCTGAGCGCGAGGCTCGGGCTTTCATGGATGGCGGCGGCCAGGCTGCCGGCCAGCGTCACCTCGAGCCCGTCGAGCACCCAGGTGACGCCGAGGGCGATGACGACGCGCCAGTGGAATCCGCTCCAGGGCAGGCGGTCGAGGCGGGCGGGGATGTCGGTGCTGAAATAGCCCTCGCCGCCACCGGAGGGGCCCGGGGTATCGCGCATCGTCGGTCGGTCCCTCCTCGCAGGCCGGCGAGGCAGGCCCGCCCGGTTTCCCATCCGGGACAGGAACGCATGGGCATCCGCGGGTTCCGGCGCGGCGCCGGCGCAACCCGCGGCTCAGCGACAGGCGATGGGGCCGATGGCGGTCACGGCGCCGCTGACGCGGCTGCGGCTGTCGTCGACATCGGTGGTGATGGCGATCTCGGTGACCGGCGGCGGCTCGCCGCCGAAGGCGGCGCGCCAGTCGGCCGCGAGGTCCACCCGTTCCTCGGCCCAGACGCCGCGCGGGGCATCGGCGGGGCGCAGGATGCGGATCTTCGCCAGGCCATGCGCATAGGGGCTCGGGAAGAAGCCGGATTGCTGCGCGGTGCCGCCCCAGACATAGACCAGAACGCTGCGCGGCAGCGGCCGCCCGCCCGCGGCGGCCTGGGCCACGGCGTGGCGCGTGCGCTGCACGGCTGTCGCGCCGGGCGGGAAGCCGGCGAAGCCGACGGTGACGGAGAGCGCGCGGTCGGTGCCGCGCCGCGTGAGGTCCATGGGCGGCGGTCCTTCCGCCACGCGCCAGCGCCAGCCGAGGCAGCCCGCCGCGCCGCCGAGGCTGCGCCAGACGAAGCTGCCCTGGCCCATGCCCTCCACCGCGACGCCGCCGCCGGGCAGCGGCCGCCAGCTCGCCGGGGCGATGCCGGGCCAGGTGCCGTGCTGCCACCCCGCGGCCTCGAGCAGGCCCGCGGCATCGAGGCCCGCCAGCACCTCGTGCCGCGGCGATGCCCCGCTGGCGCGCGCCTCGGCCACCGCGACGGCGGCGGCGGCGAGCGGCAGCGCGAGCGTGGTGGCAAGGCGGCGCATGTGCGATTAGATGCCGCGCTGATCGCCCGAAACAAGGAGGGGACACCCATGCCCGAGATCACCATTGCTGCCACGGATGGCAGCGGTTCCTTCGGGGCCTATGTCGCGCTGCCGAAGGCCGGCCCGGCCGGCGGCTCCGGCGTCGTCGTGATGATCCAGGAGATCTTCGGCGTGAACGCCACCATGCGCACACTCTCGGACTGGGTGGCGGAGATGGGCTTCATCGCCGTCTCCCCCGACCTCTTCTGGCGCCAGGAGAAGGGCGTGCAGCTCGACCCCGATGCCGGCCAGGCGCAGTGGGACAAGGCCTTCGCGCTGATGAAGGGCATGGACCAGGACAAGGCGGTGGAGGACCTCAAGGCCACCGTCGCGCATGCCCGCGGGATGCAGGGCGCGAACGGCAAGGTGGCGACCATGGGCTACTGCCTGGGCGGGCGGCTGGCCTTCATGATGGCCGCGCGCTCGGACGCCGATGCCAATGTCAGCTACTACGGCGTGGGCCTGGAGGGGCTGCTGGGCGAGGCCGGCGGCATCAGGGCGCCGCTGATCCTGCACATCGCCGAGAAGGACAAGTTCGTCCCGCCCGAGGCGCAGGCGAAGATCGCCGAGGGGCTGAAGGGCCACGCCAGGGTCGCGGTGCACATCTACCCGGGCGTCGATCACGCCTTCGCGCGCCGCGGCGGCCATGCCTATGACGCGCGGGCGGCGACGATCGCCGATGGGCGCAGCGCCGAGCTGCTGGCGAAGGCGCTGGGCTGAGGCCGGGCGGGCGCGGCGCGCCGCCGCCCGTCGCGCGCTACAGGAAGGCCGGCGTCTGCTCCACGCCGAGCAGGTGCCGGCCGACCATCTCGATGTGCCACTGCCCACCCTGCAGGTGCTGGCTGGCGCTCATCGCGTCGCGCAAGCGCCGCTCGAAGGGCTCCTTGGCGAGCACCGCCGTGGTGCCGGCGCCGCGGTAGCAGGCGATGGAGATCTCCGTCGCCTCGCGGATGGCGTGGGTCGTCGCCAGGCGGTGCGCCATGCGCGTCTCCATGCCCTGCGCGCCGGTCGCCGCCGCCTCCTCCCAGGCCGTGCGGATGGCGTCGAGCCAGTAGCAGCGCACCGCGCGCAGCCGCGCCTCCAGCGCGCCGATCTCGAGCTGCACGGCGTGGTTGTCGCGCATCAGCGTCGCGCCCGCCCGCGCCTGCTTGCCGCGGCAGAGCTCCTTGTAGGTCTCGAGACTGGCGCGGGCGAGGCCGAGCGCCACGCCCGAGAAGCCCGAGGCATAGCAGAGATGCGAGGAGATGGTGGTGATCGGGCTCCGGTCCCGGCGGTCCTCCAGCCGGTCGCGGACGATGGCGCGGCTGTCGGGGACGAAGAGGTCCTCGACCGTATAGGTGTCGCTGCCCGTCGCGCGCAGGCCGATCGCGGCCCAGTCCTCGCGGTCGATGCGCGCAGCCGCCTTGGGGAAGAGGACGGTGCGGATCTCCTGCTTGCCGCTGGGGCCGAGCTTCGGCGTGCCTTCTTCCTGATAGGCCGGCACATGGGCGCCGAGCATGGTGGCGTGGCGGTTGCCGCTGGCGAAGTCCCAGGTGCCGCTGACGCGGTAGCCGCCCGGCACCTTCACGGCCCGCGCCCGGGCATGCTGCGCGCCCCAGGCGAGGCCGCTGCGGCGGTCGCCGAACAGCGCCTTCGCCTCCTCCTGGTCGAGATAGGTGGTGGAGGAGACGACCGAGACATTGCACTGGTTCACGCACCAGCCGACGGAGGCGTCGCCCATGGCGATCGTCTCCGTCACCTGCGCGAAGACATGCAGCGGCAGGGCCTGGCCGCCGAGATGCGCGGGCGTCAGCAGGCGGAAGAAATCGGCCGCGGCCAGGGCGTCGACCACCTCGGGCGTGAGTTCCTGGCGCCGGTCCATCTCCGGCCCGTGCGCGGCCAGCAGCGGCACCAGGGCACGGGCGCGGGCCACCGGATCGGCGGCGTCGAGCGCGTCGTCGCGGCGGATGATCGTCTCGCGCCGGTTGGAGTCCATGGCAGCGCTCCCTCGGCCGCGGATTGATGCCCGGGGTCCGTACCGGCAACGCTAGCCAGGGCGGCGGGCCGGATCAAGCCGGTCGATTGACCAAACGGCCCCGCGTCAGGCGCCGAGGCGCTGCGCCACCCAGTCGGCCCGGGTGATCCGGTACAGCAGGTGCCGCCGCAGGGGGTGGCCCTCGGCCAGGCGCGGGTGGGCGAAGTCGCCGTCCGGGCGCAGCCCGAGCTTTTCCATCAACCGCCAGGACGGCGCGTTGGCCGGCACGGTGAAGCTGACGATCTCGGCGAGGCCGAGCGGGCCGAAGCCGGCGGCCAGCGCGAGCCGCGCCGCCTCCTCCGCATGGCCCTGGCGCCAATGGCCGCTGGCGATGCGCCAGCCGATCTCGACCGCCGGGGTGAAGCGGGCCTGCCAGGGCACGCGCATCAGGCCGCAGAGGCCGATGGCGCCCGGCGCGGCATGGCGCTCCACCGCCCAGAAGCAGAAGCCGTGCGCGGCCTCGTGCGCCATCAGCGCGGCGAGGAAGGCGTCGCTCTCGGCGCGGGAGAGAGGGGCGACGAAGTGGCGCATCACCGCCGGGTCGGCGTTCATCGCGGCGAAGGCGTCGGCATCCTCCGCACGCCAGGGGCGGAGGCGGAGGCGGGGTCCCGTCAGGATCATGCCCGGCGATCTGCCCCGTGCCGCCGCCGCCCGCCAGCCCCTTCCGGCGCCGCCGCCCGGGCCCTAGCCTGCGGGTCGGTTCCGGGAGAGGACGACACCGATGCCTGACGACGCGCTGCCCCAGGGCGGGGGCAAGGGCCTGGCGCTGTCCCCGGGCGCCCTGGCCGGCATCAAGGTCATCGACCTGACGCGCGTGCTCGGCGGGCCCTACTGCACCATGGTCCTGTCGGACCACGGCGCCGAGGTGATCAAGCTCGAGCCGCCGCAGGGCGACGAGGTGCGCGACTGGGGCCCGCCCTTCGACGCCGCCGGCGACGCCAGCTACTTCCTCGGCGTGAACCGCAACAAGCGCTCGGTCGGCCTCGATCTCGCGAAGCCGGAGGGGCGGCAGGTGCTGCTGCGCCTGCTCGAGGGCGCGGACGTGCTGATCGAGAATTTCAAGCCGGGCTCGATGGAGAAATGGGGCCTCGGCTACGAGGCGGTGCTGCAGGCGCGCTTCCCCCGCCTCGTGCATTGCCGCGTCTCCGGCTTCGGCGGCGACGGGCCGGATGGCGGC
>CAYNYQ010000097.1:0-14620 GCA_964401305.1 uncultured Acetobacteraceae bacterium
GTGCCGCCGCCGCCGACGGTGTCGCCCGGCAGCCAGCCGGGGGTGCCCGCCGGCCGCGGCATCGCGCCCTGTTCGCCCGCGCGATGGGCCGTCGCGCCGGGGGGCGGCGGGTCGTCCGCCCGCGGGGTGCGCCGCCAGGCGTCTGCCCCATGCGGTGGCTCCTCGTCGGACCAGTCGCCGTGCCGCGCCTCGTCCGACGACCAGTGCCGGCCGGAGGCGGGGGAGGAACTCCTGGCGAAGCGGGCGACGCCGAAGCCGGCCAGCGCGGCCAGGCCGAAGAACACTGCAGGCTGGCGCCGTGCCATCTCCTGCGCCCGCGCCAGCAACTCCTCCGGCCCGCGGCTGCGCAGGCTCTGGGCGAGGCCGTCGACCGAATCGGCCGCCTGCTCGACCGCCCGGGCCATGCCGGGCGAGCCCTCGCGCAGCGACCCGGCTGCGTGGCGCAGCGCCTCCGCCCAGCCCTGCGCCTTCTCGGCGCCGGCCTGCTTGCCGTCCTCGGCCAGCCCCTGGGCGCGCTGCTTGGCCGCCTCGAAGACGCCGGCGCCTTCCGTGCGCAGCGCTTCCACGCCCTTCGCGGCCTCCTCGCGGAGCCCCACGCCCGCCTCGCGCGCCTCGGCGGCGGCGGCGTCGGCGGTCCGGCGGGCATCGTCGCCGGCGGTGCCCCGTGCGCCGCCCGGCTGGCCCATGGATGAACCCGTGGATGACCCCTGGGGCGGCTGTGTCCCGCCCGCCCCGGCAGCGTACGGCGTACCCTGGCCCCCTCCGGCGCCGTGGCCCGGCCTCGTGGCGTCGCTCATGCGAGCCTCCCTCGTCGTGATGAACCAGGAGGCCGCGCCGCGCCGAGGCGGCTGCGACCTCCATCTTGGACCCACAACAGCCGAGCCGCCCGCGCGTTCCGGCCCGGCCGGGCGCCGCGCCGCTGGCGAGGGCGTGAGCCGCCCCGCACCGGCCGCCGGGGGCCGCCGGCTTCCGCCCGCCGGGTCCTTTCGATAGGGTGCGGGGCACCCCGCCGGACCCCGGATGACCCGCCTCGACCGCTACGTGTTCCGACAGCTCGCGCTCGCCCTGCTGGCCGTCTCGGTTGGGCTCGCCGCGCTCGTCTGGCTGACCCAGTCGCTGCGCTTCATCGAGCTGGTGCTGGACCGCGGCCTCTCCTTCCTGGTCTTCCTCGAGCTGACCGGGCTGCTGCTGCCGAGCTTCTTCGCGGTGATCCTGCCGATCACGACCTTCGTCGTGACGCTGTTCACCTATGTGCGCCTCGCCGCCGACCGCGAGCTGGTGGTGATGCGCACCGCGGGCCTCTCGCAGTGGCAGCTGGCGCGGCCGGCGGTGCTGCTGGCACTGCTGGTGGTCGGGCTGTGCTACTGGCTGAACCTCGCCCTCGTGCCGGCGTCGCAGGCCGCCTTCCGCGCCTGGCAGTTCGAGATCCGCAACCAGCTCGCCGCCATCCTGCTGCAGGAAGGCGTGTTCAGCTCGGTGGGCGACGACCTGACCGTCTATGCCCGCTACCGCGACCGCGACGGCACGCTGCGCGGCATCCTGGTGCACGACGCGCGCGAGAAGGGCGCGCCGGTCACCATCCTGGCCGAGGCGGGGCGGATCACGCCGACGCCGACCGGCCCGCGCGTCACGCTCGAGAACGGCGTGCGCCAGCAGGTGGAGCGGGTGCCGCCGCCGCCCGGCGCCGCGCCCGGCACGCCGCCGACGACGCGGCTCTCGGTGCTGAGCTTCAGCGAGAACAGCGTCGAGCTCTCGCGCACCGGCCGCAACACCGAGGAGAGCCGCTACCGCAACGCCCAGGAACGCACGCTGGACGAGCTGCTGCACCCCGACCCGGCCGAGCGCATCTCCGAGCGCGACCTGCGCCGCTTCCGCGCCGAGGCGCACCAGCGCCTGGCCGGGCCGCTGAACGCGCTCGGCTTCGGCCTGGTGGCGCTGGGCACCGCGCTCACCGGGGAGTTCCGGCGGCATGGCGGGGGATTGCGCATCTTCGTCGGCATCCTCGTCGTGGTGGTGCTGCTGGCGGTCGGGCTGATGACCAACAACCTCGCCGCGCGGCAGAACGCGATGATCCCGCTGATCTGGCTGAACGCGGCGCTGCCGCTGGCGGCGGGCGCCTGGGTGCTGGGCGGCATGCGGGGCCTGCCGCGGCGCCGGCCGCGCCGCGTGGCGGAGGGGAGGGCGGAGGCATGACCGTCGCCGCCACCCTCGCGCGCTACGTCGCCTGGCGCTTCGCTGCCTCCGTGCTGGCGATGCTGCTGAGCCTGACGCTGCTGGTCTCGCTCTTCGACTTCATCGAGCTGCTGCGCCGCGCGGCGACGCGCCCCGATGCCGGCTTCGCGCTGGTGGCGCAGATCGCCGGGCTGCGCATCCCCTTCGTGATCCTGCAGATCCTGCCCTTCGCCGTGCTGCTGGGGGGCATCCTGGCGTTCTGGCGCCTGACCCGCTCCTCCGAGCTCATCGTGGCGCGCGCCGCCGGCGTCTCGGCCTGGGGCTTCCTCTCGGGGCCGGTGCTGGTGGCCTTGCTGGCCGGCATGGTCGGCACCCTCGCCGTCTCGCCGCTCTCCTCGGCCATGCTGGCCCGGGCGGAACGGCTGGACTACGCCTATCTGCGTGCCAGCGCCGGGCTGACCGCGCTGGCTGGTGGCCGACTCTGGCTGCGCCAGTCCGATCGCGGGCTGGAGCCGATGGGGGTGGCGATCCTGTCGGGCCGCCCCACCGCCAGCGCCAGGCCCGCGCCCGGCGCGCCGCCCGCCGCGGCCGGCTTCATGCTGGGCGATGTCAGCGTCTGGCGCCTCTCGGCCGATGACCGCCCCCTGGCGCGGGTGGAGGCGCCGCGGGCGCGGCTGCTGCCCGGCCGCTGGGTGCTGGACGATGCGATCTCCTTCGCCTCCGACCGCGGCGAGGCGAGCCCGCCGCGCAGCATGACCCTGCCGACCGAGTTGACCCCCGACCGCATCGAGACCAGCTTCGCCTCGCCCGATACGCTGAGCCTCTGGGCGCTGCCCGGCTTCATCGAGGTGCTGGAGAGTGCGGGCTTCTCCGCCGTGCGGCACCGGCTGCACTTCCAGAGCCTGCTGGCGCTGCCCCTGCTGGCTGCGGCCATGGCGCTGCTGGCGGCCGGCTTTTCCATGCGCCCCTCGCGCCGGGGCGGCGTGGCGCGCATGATCGGCGCCGGCGTCGCCGCCGGATTCGCGCTCTTCGTGATGGACAAGATCACCGGCGAGTTCGGCGAGGCGGGGACCTTGCCGGTGGCGCTGGCGGCCTGGGCGCCGACCGTCTCGGGCCTGCTGCTGGCGCTGTCGCTGCTGCTGCACATGGAGGACGGATGACCGCGCGCCATCCCCCGGCTGCCCCCCGCGGCGCCTCATGGGGCGACCCATGGCGCCTCCCCGAGGGGCGGTCCCCCGGGGGTACCCGCCGAGCGGGCCCTCGCGCCGGCCCGGCGGCCCGCGCCGCGGGATTCCTGGCGGTGCTGGCCGTGCTGGCAGCGGCCCCGGCGCGAGCGCAGATCGAGAGCCCTGCGGTGACGCCGCTGGCCCCGGCCTCTGCCTTCGACCGAGCGGGGCGAGGCGGCGAGGCCGGCTGGGGACGCGCCATCGAGGCCCCGCCCGGCATCCCCGCGCCGGCGCCGACCACGCCGCAGGCGGGTGCCGCCCAGGCCGGCGAGGCGCGCAGCGCCGCCATCGACCGCAACGCACCCGTGACCTTCACGGCCGACGAGGTGGAGTACGACCGCGAGCGCGGCCTGGTCACCGCCCGCGGCCGCGTCGAGGCCTGGCAGGGCGAGCGCTTCCTGCGCGCCGACGAGTTCAGCTACGACCGCAACACCGGCACCGTCCGCGTGCGCGGCAACGTGGAGCTGCTCGACCCGGACGGCCAGGTGCTGTTCGCCGACGAGGCCGAGCTGAAGGACCGGCTGCGCGACGGCGTGCTGGAGGGCGTGCGCGCCCTGCTCGCCGGCAATGCGCGCATGGCCGCGACCGGCGCGCGACGCAGCGGCGGCACGGTGAACGAGCTGGCGCGCGTGGTCTATTCCTCCTGCAACCTCTGCCCCGAGGATCCGACCGCCCCACCGCTCTGGCAGGTGCAGGCCCGGCGCGCCGTGCAGGACACCGAGGCGCAGCGCATCACCTACCGCGACGCGCAGCTGCGCATGTTCGGCGTGCCGGTCTTCTACACGCCCTATTTCTCGCACCCCGACCCGGCGGCGCCGCGCGCCTCGGGCTTCCTGTTCCCGACGCTCGGCTTCACCCGCTTCCTCGGCGCCTTCGCCGAGACGCCCTATTTCTGGGCCATCGACGACACCTCCGACCTGACGATCATCCCGATCTTCTCGACACGGGCGATCCCGAACCTCGGGCTCGAGTACCGCAAGCTGTTCAACTTCGGCGAGATCGAGGCCAATGCCTCGCTCGGCGCCTTCGACTTCAACGACCAGGGCCAGTCGATCCCCGAGGAGTTCGCCGGCCACATCTTCGCGCGCGGCCGCTTCAACATCGACGAGAACTGGCGCGCCGGCTTCGACCTGAACCGCGCCACCTCCGAGCTCTACCTGCGCACCTACCGCTACGAGTACCGCCGCGTCCTGACCAGCCAGGTCTACACCGAGGGGTTCTGGGGCACGGAGACCTATTTCCGCGCCGATTCCCGCGTCTACCAGGGCCTGCGCAGCACCGACGACACCGCGCAGATCCCCTTCGTGCTGCCGAGCATCTACTACGAGCACGCGCCGCGCGGGAAGGTGCTCGGCGGTTTCCTCACCGTCGATGCCGGCACCCTCGGCATCTACCGCCAGATCGGCACCGAGATGCAGCGCCTGTCCAGCCGCGTCCGCTGGGAGCGACCCGAGATCGGCCGCTTCGGCGAGGTCTGGACCCTCCGCGTGCAGGGCGACGCCATCGGCTATCGCGCCCGCGGCCAGCAGGAGCCGCCGGTGAACCTGCCCGACGCCAACGGCACGCAGGCGATCGGCAACATCCGCGCGGCGCTCGACTGGCGCTACCCGCTGCTGCGCAGCGCCGGCGAATGGGGCCAGCAGCTGATCGAGCCGCGGGTGCAGTTCGTCACCGGCCCGAACACCGGCCGCCAGACCACCGTGCCGAACGAGGACAGCATCGACTTCGAGTTCACCGACGCCAACCTCTTCGCGCTGAACCGCTTCACCGGCCGCGACCGGCAGGAGGGCGGCAGCCGCGTCGACACCGCCTTCCGCAGCGCCTGGTACTTCCCGAATGGCGGCCAGGTGGAGGGGCTGGTCGGCAAGTCCTTCGCGCTGAGCGAGACGAGCTGGAACCCCTATCCCGGCTCCGGCCTCGACAACCGCTCGAGCCAGAACGTGGCGCGGCTGCGCATCTCCCCCGTGCACTGGCTGGAGGGCATCGGCCGCGTGCGGACCGAGAACGACCAGCCGCTGAACGTCACCTTCACGGACGTGATCGGCACCGTCTCCTTCGGCAATGTCTCGGTCTCGGCCGGGTACCTGGAGGCGCCGCCGGTGCCCTACCTGACGCCGGTGCGCACGCGGCGCGAGGTGGGCCTCGGCTTCACCGCGCGCATCGGCGAGTACTGGCGCGTCGGCGTCAGCGGCAAGTACGACCTCAAGCTCGACCGGCCGGCACTGATCCAGGGCAGCGCCGGCTACGAGGACGAGTGCTTCATCCTGGAGGCGCGTTTCCTCAAGCGCTTCGCCGAGGACAACACCTCCGGGCTCGCCTACCCCTCGAACACGATCGTGCTGATGCGGGTCGGGTTCAAGACGCTGGGCGAGTACTTCTTCCGCGCGATCTGAGGGCGGGGCCCGCCGCGCTCAGGCGAAGCCGAGCTGCGCGGCGATGCCGCCCTCGGCGGCCAGCGCGCCGAGGCGCTTCCAGGTGGCGTCCTCGATCTCGATGCCCTCGGCGGCGCGCTTCCTCTCCTGCATGTGCTCGACCTCGCCCGGGTAGAGCACGCCGGTGGAGCCCTTCGCGGGCGGCGTGTCCTTGAGGTAGTGCGCGAAGTCGGCCACGTCCTTGCGGAAGGCGAGCAGCGGGCGGAAGGCCTCGACCTTGATGGCGATGAGGAAGCAGCCGTCATTGTGCCGGCCCGTGGGCTCCACCCCGAAGCCGAGGCCCGTGAGGATGCCGCAGAAGACCTCGCCCATGGCGGCGAGCGCGGTGCCCTTGTAGCCCTCGCCGGGGCCGCCGAGCGGCAGCAGCGCGCCGCCCTTGATGCGCGCGGGGTCGGTGGTCAGCTCCCCCTCGCTGTCGACGATCCAGCCGCGCGGCACCTCCTGCCCGCGCGCCTCGGCGAGCTTGATCTTGCCCATCGCCACGGCCGAGGTGGCGAGGTCCATGCAGAAGGGGCCTTCGAGGTCGGACGGCACGGCCATGGCCCAGGGATTGGTGCCGAGCCGCGCCTCGCGCCCGCCGAAGGGTGCGACGCCCTTGGGGGAGCGGCCGGAATCAGCCCAGGCCATGCCGATCATGCCGGCGCGCGCGGCCATCAGCGGGTAGCTGGCCAGGCGCCCGACATGGCCCTGGCGGAACACCGTCGCCGCGGCGATGTTGCTCGTCTCCGCCTTCTCGATGGTGAGCGCCATCGCGCGCTCGTTGATGACGTAGCCGAAGCCCCAATTGCCATCCACCACCGTGGTGGTCGGGCTCTCCTGCACGATGGTGAAGGGCGCGCCGGGGACGATGTGGCCGACGCGCACGCGCTCGATGTAGTTGGGCAGCATGATCACGCCGTGGCTGTCGTGCCCGGCGAGATTGGCGTTCACCACGTGGCGCGCGACGGTCGCGGCCTCCGCCTCCGGCACCTTGTTGGCCATCAGCAGTGCCTTGCCGATCTCGCGCAGGCGCTCGGCGGGAACCTTGGGCATGGGGTGCGTCCCTCTCTAGAGCAGATCCCGATCAGGTGGAGCCACCGGATCGGGTGAAGATGCTCGCCAAAACAAGAGCCTGGAGCGACTTGCGTGAGCCGGTGCGAACGCAAGTCGCTCTAGATGGGTATCTCGACCTCGAGCAGCGGCGCGTGCTGCTGTGCGCCGTAGACATCCGTGTCGCCGATGTCGCCGGCCGTGATCAGCCGCGGCAGCGTCGCCTTGAAGGCGCGGCCGGCAGGGTAGGGGGTGAACAGCACGTCCTGCTCCGCCACGCCGTAGAGCCGGGCGAAGAGCGCGGGCGAGAGCACGCCTGTGGCGGCGACGCGCGCGAAGGTGGCGTCGTCCTCGAAGACCACGTCGATGGTCAGGTCGAAGGGGCCGGCATTCTTCGACTTGCAGACCTTGGCGATGTCGCGGACCTTCGGCATCAGACCGTCTCGAACTCGATGGGAAACATCTCGTAGGGATCGTCCGGCAGGACGACGTGGTTCATGCTGAAGCGGTAGACCTCGCCGGCGGTGAGGTCGGAGGGCGAGAAGGGGATCGCCATGTTGCCCTCGCGGCAGAGCCGGCCCGGGAAATCCGCGTGCAGCATGGAGGTGCGGGCGAGCGCGATCACCGCCGCGGCGGTGTCCGGGCTGTCGGCCACGACATCCATCAGGAAGCCGAGCTCATGCGCGCCGTTCGTGCCTTGCACGGGCTCGCGCGCGCCCATCACGCCGTCGCGGCCATAGGTGTGGATGGTCAGGCGGTACTGCGCCGGCGCGATGTCGAGGTCGGCGGCCTTGCTCCGCACCAGCTCCCGCACGATGTCGAGGAAGCCGTCGAGCTGGCCGATCAGCAGCGGGTCGCGCGTGCCGCAGATGGTCACGGCGCGGTGTCCGACCTTCTCGGCGGCCTCGAGCTTGATGGTGTAGGTCTCGGCCGGCTCCCAGCGCATCCCCGTCACCAGCGTCGCCTTGGGCGAGACCTGCTCGAAGCGGCACGCCGAGGTGTCCAGGATGCCGCCCGGCTCCACATGGCGGATCGGGCTGCTGTTCTCGTGCAGCGAATGGTTGGCGACCGAGAGCGGCGTGCAGGCGCGATCGCCCATCGGCTCGCAGACCACGCCGTCCTCGCGCACCGTCACGTACAGGCAGTCCGGCCCCTTGGGCGTTGCCGGCGCGGCGCCGCATTCCAGCATCTTGCCGGCGTACCAGCCCTGGGCGGGCGGCATCTGCGCGCGCATCGCGGTGGCTGCGAAGGGGGCGGGATCGCTGGCGCGGCCGCCGATGACGATCTGCGCGCCGCGGTCGAGCGCGCGCATCCAGGGCTCCGGCCCGCACATGCCGACGATGCGCTCGGCGCGCTCGACGGTGGCCTCGTCCAGCGGCGCGGCGCGGCCGAGCGGCCTGGTGCGCCCCTCCCGCACGCGGGCCGCGATCCGCGCCTTGTCCTGCTCGGAATGGATCAGGGCCATGGTGAAGTGCAGGCCGTCCTCGCGCGCGATGTCGCGCACCATCTGCGCCACCAGCTGCAGGTGCGGCTCGCCGCCGGCGCCCCCCGCCGTTCCCAGCACCATCGGCACGCGCGACCTGATCGCCGCCCGCAGCATCAGCCGCAGGTCGCGCTTGAGCGCGCGCAGCGACACGAAGGGCTTGCCGGAACCGAGATAGTAGGGGCCGGGATCGGTCGAGCCGCCGTCGCAGCCGATCATGTCAACGCCGCGCTCGAGCGCCGCCTCCAGCGAGGCCTCGGGATAGCCATAGCCGAGGATGCCGGCGACCGAGACCATCCGGAATTCGCGCATCGGCCGCTCCTTTCGGTACGCATGGCTGTGTGTCCAGCGACTGCCATCATGGGCCCGAAACCTTGCCCCTGGTAAGCCCCTGGGGTCGGCCCGTTGACGGCGGCGCTTGCATCCCGGCAGGCTGGCGGCCGGAGGAGACCGTCCCATGCCGCACCGCAGGCACCTGCCCGCGCTCGCCCTCGGCCTCGTCGCCGCGCCGGCCATCGCCCGCCGCGCCGCCGCCCAGGCCGAGTTCCCGACCCGCCCGATCCGCGTCATCGTGCCCTACAGCGCCGGCGGCGGCACCGACCTGACGACCCGCCTGCTGATGGAGGCGATCCGCCCCACCCTCGGCCAGCCGATCGTGGTGGAGGCGCGGCCCGGCGCGAACGGCATCATCGGCTCCGATGCCGTGGCCCGGTCCGAGCCCGATGGCTACACGCTGGTCGCCGTCACCAGCGGGCACGTGATCAACAAGTACACCATGCCCAGCGTGCCATTCGACCCGGTGCGCGACTTCACCGCCGTCTCGCTGATGACGCGCTTCGCCCTGGTGCTGGTGGGCGGCACGACCACGCCCTTCACCGACATGCGCGGCGCGCTGGCCTATGCGCGGGCCAATCCGGGTGAGCTCACCGTCGGCTCCACCACGGCGCTCGGCAGCGTCACCGCGCAGGAATTCGCCCGTGCCGCGAAGATCCGCATCACCGAGGTGCCCTATCGCGGCGGCGGCCAGATGACGCTCGACATCATGTCCGGCACGGTCCAGACCGGCTTCACCAGCCCGCAATCGGCGACCCCGCACCTGAAGAGCGGGCGGATGCGCATCCTCGGCATCAGCTCCGCCGAGCGCGCGATCCAGCTGCCCGACGTGCCGACCATCGCGGAGAGCGGCGTGGCGGGCTTCGAATCCACCTCCTGGTTCGGCATCCTCGGCCCGGCCAACCTGCCCCTGCCCATCGCGCAGAAGATCCACGACGCGATCGAGGCGGCGATGCGGGACCCGGCCACCCGCGCGCGCGCCATCGAGCTCGGCTGCGACGGCAAGGTGGAAGGTCCCGCCGCCTTCGCCGCCATCATCCGCGGCGACGACGCGAAATGGCAGAAGGCGAAGTCGGAGGGGCTGCTGCCCAACCAGGTCAGCCGCTGAGGCCGCAGGCCGGGCTGGAAGCGGGGCCATCGCCGCGCCTAGGCTCGGCGCATGACCCGGCGCATCCTGCTGCTCGACGGCCACCCGGATCCCGATCCCGCGCGTTTCCTGCACGCGCTCGCCGATGCCTATGCAGCCGGCGCGACGGAGGGCGGCCACGCGGTCGAGCGGATCGGCCTCGCCGCGCTCGACATCCCCTTCCTGCGCGGCAAGGCGGAATGGGACCATGCGCCCGCGCCGCCCGCCGTGCTCGCCGGCCAGGAGGCGATCCGCCGCGCCGAGCACCTGGTGCTGTTCTATCCGCTCTGGCTCGGCACCTTTCCCGCGCTGCTGCACGCCTTCCTCGAGCAGGCGCTGCGCCCTGGCTTCGCCGTCGGCACCGGCCAGGGCAGCAAGGGCTGGGCGAAGCTGCTGAGCGGACGCAGCGCGCGCATCGTCGTCACCATGGGCATGCCGGCCTTCGTCTATCGCTGGTGGTTCGGCGCGCACAGCCTGAAGGCGCTGCACCGCAACACGCTGGGCTTCGTCGGCTTCGCGCCGATCCGCGACACGCTGATCGGCACGGTCGAGGGCATGACGCCGGCGCAGCGCGCAGCCTGGCTGGAGCGGATGCGCCGCCTCGGCCGCGCCGCGGGGTGAGCGGCGCGGCGCCTCCGCTCGTCGGTTGTTGCGGACGGCCGAGGCAACCCCGTGCCATGATCGCCGCTGGGGGACGAGGCAAGGAGGCACCGGCCATGCCGCAGGCGCATCAGCGGACCCCGATCGGCACGCTCCCCCGGGCCGAGTGGCCCTTCGCCACGCTCGTCGTGCTGGCGCTGCTTTCGCCCTTCGTCGTGCTAGCGCAGGGTGGCGACCTCTCGCTGGCCCTGCTCTCCTGCGCCGCCGTCCTGGCCACGCCGGGCGCGGCGATCGAGGCCATGATGGGGCTGGCGCGCGTCGCGCTCTGGGTGGAGGGCGGCGGGCGGACGTGACGCCGCGCTGGACGCAGGGCGCGCGCCGCCGCAATTGAGCGCGCGGAGGACCGACGCATGCCGCTCGACCAGCAGGGCCCCGGGCCCGCCGCCTTCGACCTGCCGGAGACGACCCGCGCGCTGCAGCAGGTGGCGCTCGACTTCGCCACCGAGGTGCTGGCGCCGCGCGCGCTGGAGTGGGACGCTGCGCGCCACTTCCCGGTGGAGGAGATGCGCCAGGCCGCGGGGCTCGGCATGGCGGCGCTCTACGTGCGCGAGGCCTCGGGCGGCGCCGGGCTGACGCGCCTGGATGCCGCCGTAGTGTTCGAGGCGCTGAGCACCGGCTGCCCGACCGTCGCCGCCTTCCTCTCGATCCACAACATGGTCGCCTGGATGATCGACCGCTTCGGCAGCGATGCGCAGCGCGCCGCGCACCTGCCGGATCTCGTCACGATGCGGCGCGTGGCGAGCTACTGCCTGACCGAGCCGGGATCGGGGAGCGACGCCGCTGCGCTGCGCACCCGCGCGCGGCGGGAGGGGGATGGCTACGTCCTCGACGGGACGAAGCAGTTCATCTCCGGCGCCGGTGCCTCCGACCTCTATCTCACGATGGTGCGCACGGGGGAGGAGGGGCCGGGCGGCATCTCCGCGCTGCTGGTACCGAAGGAGACGCCGGGCCTCTCCTTCGGCCCGAACGAGCGGAAGATGGGCTGGAACGCGCAGCCGACGCGCCAGGTGATCCTGGAGGGTGCGCGCGTCCCGGCCGATGCGCTGCTTGGCGCGGAGGGGCAGGGGTTCCGCATCGCCATGGCGGGGCTGGATGGCGGGCGGCTGAACATCGCCGCCTGCGCGCTGGGCGGGGCGCAGGCCGCGCTCGACCGCGCGCTGGCCTATGTGCAGGAGCGCCAGGCCTTCGGCCGCGCCGTGGCGGATTTCCAGAACACGCAGTTCCGCCTGGCCGACATGCGCACCGAGCTCGAGGCGGCGCGTGCGCTGCTCTGGCGCGCCTGCGCCAAGCTCGATGCCGGCGCGCCGGACGCCACCGTGTTCTGCGCCATGGCCAAGCGCTTCGTCACCGACGCCGCGCACCGGGCGGCCGACGAGGCGCTGCAGCTGCTCGGCGGCTATGGTTACCTGGCGGAGTACGGCATCGAGAAGATCGTGCGCGACCTGCGCGTGCACCGCATCCTGGAAGGCACGAACGAGATCATGCGCGTGATCATCGCCCGGCAGATGCTGGGGCGGCGCTGAGGAGGACGGCGATGCGGCTGCACGGCTACTGGCGTTCCTCCGCCGCCTGGCGGGTGCGCATCGCGCTGCACCTGAAGGGCATCGCCGTCGAGCACGTCTTCCGCCACCTGCGCCGCGAGGAGCAGCGGGAGGCCGGCTACCTCCGCCTCAACCCGCAGGGCCTCGTGCCGACGCTCGAGCTCGACGACGGCACGGCGCTGACCCAGTCCCTGGCCATCCTCGAATGGCTGGACGAGACGCATCCCGCGCCGCCGCTGCTGCCGCCCGACGCCATCGGCCGCGCCCGGGTGCGCGCCATGGCCCTGGCCATCGCCGCCGAGATCCACGCGGTGCAGAACCTGAAGGTGCTGAACCGCATCAAGGCGCTGGGCCACGGCCAGGAGGTGGCCAATGCCTGGGCCCACGACACCATCGCCGAGGGCCTCGCCGCCTGCGAGGCGATGCTGCGCGAGCAGGGCGGCGAGGGGCCCTATTGCTTCGGCGCGGCGCCCGGCCTCGCCGATCTCTGCCTGGTGCCGCAGCTCTACAATGCGCGGCGCTTCAGCGTGGATCTCGCGCCGATGCCACGGCTGCTCGCGGCCGAGGCGGCCTGCCTGACGCTGCCCGCCTTCGCCGAGACGGCGCCGGAGCGGCAGCCCGACGCCGAGTAGACGCGGCCCCTTGCGGGGCGCCCGCGCCGGGTCGACCATGCCCGCATGGTCACCATGGGTCTCGTCGGCGTCGGTTGGTGGGGGCGGATGCTCCTGCGCTCCGCCCAGGGCAGCGAGCGGCTGCGCTTCGTCCACGCCTGCAGCCGCACCGCGGCGACCGGCGCCCCCGTCGCGGCCGAATTCGGGTTGCGCTTCTCCGACAGCCTCGAGGCCATGCTGCGCGACCCCGAGGTGCGGGCGGTGGCGATCTCCACGCCGCATTCGACGCACCTGGCGCTGATCGAGCAGGTCGCCGCCGCCGGCCTGCCGGTCTTCTGCGAGAAGCCGCTGACCTTGACGCGCGCCGAGGCGGTGGCCGCCATCGCCGCCTGCGCGCGCGCCGGCGTGCCGCTCGCGGTCGGGCACAATCGCCGCTTCCTGCCGACCATCGGGGCGATGAAGCGGATCGTGCAGGACGGCCGGCTGGGCCGGCTGCTGCACATCGAGGGGCATCTCTCCAACGAGAATTCCTCGGCCAATTTCGCGCCCTGGCGCGCCGATCCGTCGGAGAGCCCGGCCGGCGGCATGACCGGCACCGGCGTGCACGTGCTCGACGCCTTCACCAACCTGGCCGGGCCGGCGAGGCGCGTGGCGGCGACGCAGCTGCTGGTGACCAAGCCCGCGCCCAATCCGCTCGACAGCCTCTCGGCCATGCTGGAATTCGCCAACGGCATGAGCGGCCTGCTCGCCACCGTGCGCGTCTCGCCCCGCTTCTGGCGCATCCATCTCTTCGGCGAGCGGGGCAATGTCGAGACCTGGGGCGACAATGCCGGCGACACCGACATCGTGCTGCGCCTGGCCGGCGGCGCGAAGCCCGAGCGCGTGACCTTCGCCGAGGTGGACACGCTGCGCGCCGAGCTCGAGGCCTTCGCCGAGGCGGCCTCGGGCGGCGCGCCCTATCCCGCGTCGCCCGCGGAGATGCTCGCCACGGTCGCCGTGTTCGAGGCCATCGTGCGCTCCGTCGCCGCCGGCGGCGCGGCGGTGGCGGTCGAGCAGGGCTGACGCGCCGCCGCGCCCATCAGGCTGGCGGCATGGCCCAGCTCGCCGCCTCGTGGCCCGGCATGTAGTTGCGGTTGTTGATCGCCGCGTTGCGGTTCACCAGCGGCCGGGCGAAGAGCGGGTGGGTCATGCTGCGCACCTCGTGCTCCACCCGGAACAGCGGCTGGTTCGTTTCGAGGTCGACGATGTCGAGGAAGCGGTACTGCCAGGGATTGCTCTCCTCGGAGATAAGCCCGCGCTCGGCCAGCCTCGCATGCGGCCCGCCGAAATCGGCGAGCGAGATCTGGATGTGGTGGCCGTCGAATTCCGGCTGCGGCCGGTCCGTCTCCCTGAAGACCAGGTACTGGCCGTTGGCCACCAGGGCGCGGGCTGTGCCGCCCTCGGCGCTCGCCGGCGCGTCCAGGATCTCGCGGTAGAAGCGGGCAATGCCCGGCGTGGTGCCGGGGGCGACGTCGAACTCGACATAGGGCATGCCGAGGCTGATGCGGCCGAAGCGCTCGGCGTCGGGCTCGTGCACGCGGATGCGGTTGCCCCAGGGGCAGGTGACCTCGACGCCGTCATTGCCCTCCGCGAAGCCGTAGCGCGTGCCCTCGAGCTCCTTCTTCGCGCGGTGCAGGCGCTCGAGCAGCTGGCGGCGGTCGGGCAGCACGAGGCCCGTGGTGCCGCGCAGCACTTCCGGTCCTCCGCTCGGCAGGTGGAACTGGCTGATGCCGACATTGGCCCACATGTTGTCCGTGCCGGTCATCAGGTAGGGGTCGCGCGTCAGGCCGAGCGCGCTGATGTAGAAGGCGGTCGCCTTGAGCTGGTCCGGCACGCGGACATTCACGTGCTGCAGCTCGACCACGTTGCCGAGCGATTCGGCCGCGCGGTCATAGGGGCAGTCGAGCTTCATGCCGTCCATCGCCGTGTTCCTCCTCCTGCGGGCGCGCCGTTCCAGCCCGCGGGCCC
>CAYNYQ010000098.1:0-12907 GCA_964401305.1 uncultured Acetobacteraceae bacterium
TCGGACGTATACGTCCGACCCTCTGGACACCGCTTTCTGCGGACCTTGGACCGGCGGGGGGATGCGGGACGGGTCAACAGGGCAGCGTTTCTGAGCCTGCTTTCGACGTGGGCCAGAATTGCCAAAACTAGGCGGGGGTTATCGCTGTTGTTTAACAAGCCAAGTGTCTGCTCCGCCTTTGCAGGGGAACTTAGGAGAGCAACCACTCGATCGAAAATGTTGCCGCTGCGTAGCTCTGTGTGATCGTTTTCATTTAAAATATGACCATTTCTTATAGATCCCGAAGAACCGCGCTATCCTTGGGAGCCGGCAAAGCAGAGTAAGTCCAGGCCCGCTTTACGACCTGGCACTCCAGGCATACTATGGATCATCTCGTCAATGAAGTCGCTTTCAGCCGCTAGTCTGAGATGTTTTGTAGCACGATATTCATCAGTCAGCTCTGGTATATCAGATCGATAAAAAATTTTATCGCGCGCGTATATCTGTACTACTCGATTGAGAGATTCGACTTCGTCGGCACTGATGACGAGTGTCGAGAGCCTCGGTTGTACTGTATAATGCATCGGGCGGGCGTAAAGCACGGCCAGCCGTGGAGTAAGCGGCACAAGAATTTTCGGAGAATATGGCGCTCCGCTTGGTGAAGTGAGATTGTGATAGAAACCGTCGCCGAACAAAAACTCACGATCGGGCGACACGATGGCGGTTGTTTTTCCGTGTAAAACGAATGTCTTTACAGCTCGCTGATGCATACCTCGCAAATTAGCTGCGATCAGCTTGTCGCGCTCGCGCTCAGGCAACGGGCCTCGAAAACGCTCGGCGAATGACACACAAGCTTGGCGCGTCATTGGGCTGCGGATGGCGAGCGACGTCAAGGACTCGACCATCTGCCCGACTTCATCGTCTGACGCGGGCTGTGGCAGGAAGCGGTTGCGGCGCGATTGGCCGATCCGCGATTCGAATTTGAGGCTTTCCAGCCAGTCGATCACAGCCGGGAAGCGGTCATCCGCCCGTTGGAACTCCAGTTCGAAATTTTGGTCCCAGGGCGTTTGCTCATCGGGAAAGTTGCCGAGCTTTAAAAAATGGCCGTTGCGGATGACCCCAAAGGACTCTGGCCGCGCGCGCCGAACCTCGCCCGTCGGCAGCAGCCAATGCACGCCTCCGTCTCTGTCGGCCCATCGCGCCGAAACGCATTCAGGCCACCAGTGATGCCGTTCCGATTTCTGTTTGCCCATGCACCTGATACATAGCCTGCGGTGGCCGTTGCGCGACAGTAGGTGAGATGGTTACCGTTGACTGTTTGACATCGTGTGCGAAGCTGCCGCTTTTTGTTGCTGGCCGTAGATGTCTGCTTGCTCCCAACACCCGTCCGTTCAGCCTCATGCACGCCGGTCGCTTTCGGGTCGAAGCAAGCCCTTCCGGCCTCGTTCAGGGATCACCTCCCAGCCAGCACAGAGCACGTTTTCAGCTGGACCCAGGCATGAATTCTGCATATATAGGTCTTTGTTCCTATTTCGTCAGAAACCCTCATGCCCCTCATCCCGCACGTGCCGCTTCTCTGCGCCTCGCTGCCCCTGCCGCGCGCCCTCGTCCAGGCGGCCCATTGGAGGCGGGTTTGCGCGTCTTCCGGCGGCGCCGGGTATTTGTCCGCAACCTGCATGCAGCGCGATTCCGCGGCGAATGGCGCACCGGCATCCGGTGGTCCGCAGCTGCCGGTGTCCAGAGGCCTTTGGGCCTCTGGCGGGGAGAGCCCGAGAGGGGCGGCGCCCCTCTCGCCCCGGCGCTCAGGCCTTCAGGAAATCCTCGATCGCCCCCTGCGGTGCCTTCGCATAGGCGCCGCTGCGGCTGACGCAGGCGCCCGTCGCGCGGTGCAGCGCCACCGCCATCTCGGCCTGCTTCAGCACCGTGGCGATGCCCTCCTGCACCAGCGCGCCGTCCACCACCAGCGGCTGTTCCTGCGCCAGCAGCAGCATCAGCACCCCGCCGGCCGGGATCAGCACCTCGATGCCGCGCGCGACCAGGGGCTTCACCTGGTCGACGAAGTCGGCGCGCACGGCGGCGTATTCCGCCGGGTCCTCGAAGGCGCGGGTGAAGCGCGGCAGGTCGGCGGTGATGGCGGTCACGCCCCGCACGCGGTGTTCCAGCCCGTGGCGGCGGATCTGCTCCTCGTGCCAGGGGATGAAGACGGGATCGACCGTCACCAGGCCGACCCTGCGCCCCATGCTGCAGGCCTGCAGCATGCAGGCCTCGCCCAGGCTGACGACGGGGATGTTCACCGCGCCCCGCAGCTCGGTCAGGCCGGGTTCCTGGAAGTGGCCGAGGACGAAGGCGTCGCAGCCCTCGGCCTCCGCCCGCAGGGCGTTCTTCAGGCAGAGCGCGGCGCAGCGGAACTCCGACAACGCGTGGAAATGCCGCAGCGCGGGCGAGAGGCCGTGCACCTCCACCGTCGTGCCGGGCGCGGCCAGGGCCGAGAGGCGCGCGCGCAGCCGGTCCATGTAGGGCGCCTGCAGCACCGGGTCCGTGAAGCTCTGGTACCAGATGCGCATGGCGACGCTCCCTTGCTGCCGGCAGCGTCGCGCGCCTTCGGTTGACGTGCCAGGGCTTCCGGTTCAGGGCTCGAGGCATGCCCGCCCTCTCGCCGCTGATCCGCGCCACCGCCGCGCCGCCCATCCCCGCCGCCCGCGCCTGGGCCGCGCGCTACGATGGCGCCGCCGGCCCGGCCATCGACCTGACCCAGGCGGTGCCCGGCTACCCGCCCCACCCCGACCTGCTGGCGAAGCTGGCCGAGGCCGCGGGATCGCGCGCCGCCGCCGGCTATGGCCCGATCGACGGCGACCCGGCGCTGCGCGAGGCGCTCGCCGCCGACATGGCCGCCGCCTATGCCGCGCCGATCGGCGCCGCCGACATCGCCATCACCGCCGGCTGCAACCTCGCCTTCTCCATGGCCATGGCGGTGCTGGCCGCGCCCGGCGACCGCGTGATCCTGCCGACGCCCTGGTACTTCAACCACCACATGGCGCTCTCGATGCGGGGCATCGCGGCCCTTCCCCTGCCCTGCCGCGCCGAGGACGGCTTCCTGCCCGACCCCGACCGCCTCGCCGCGCTGCTGGCCGAGGGCGGCATCCGCGCGCTGGTGCTGGTCACGCCGAACAACCCCACCGGCGCCGTCGCGCCGCCTGCGCTGATCGCGCGCTGCGCCGCGCTCTGCCGCGCCGCCGGCGCCTGGCTGGTGCTGGACGAGACCTACCGCGACTTCCTGCCCGAGGCGCCGGGCACCACGGCCGCGCCGCCGCATGCGCTGTTCCAGGACTCGGCCTGGCGCGACGGCGTGATCCATCTCTACTCCTTCTCGAAGGCCTATTGCGTGCCGGGCCATCGGGTCGGCGCCATCGCCGCCGGCGGCGCCTTTCGCACCGAGCTGCTGAAGGCGCTCGACACGATGCAGATCTGCCCGCCGCGCCCGGCCCAGGCGGCGCTGGCCTGGGCGGTCGAGGCGCTGCGCGACTGGCGCGCCGGCAACCGCGCCGTCATGGCCGGTCGGGCCGAGGGCTTCCGCCGCGCGGTGGCGCAGTTGCCGGGCTGGCGGCTCGACGCGCTCGGCGCCTATTTCGCCTATCTCCGCGTGCCGGAGGGCGGGCCGGACTCGCTTGCGGTCGCCGAGGATCTCGCCGCGCGCCGCGGGCTGCTCGGCCTGCCCGGCCCCTTCTTCGGCCCGGGCCAGGAGCGGCACCTGCGCCTTGCCTTCGCCAATGCCGAGCTCGCGGCGATCGAGCAGGTGCCCGCGCGCCTCGACCCGCGCTGAGGCCGGCGGCCAGGACGGGAGGCTGGGGCAGTAACCGCGACCCGGGGCCGCCGAACAGCGTGCCAGCGCGGCGCCCCGCCGATCCGCGGGGAGGCTGGCAGCCGGGCCCCCGCGGCCCGATCCTCTCCACCAGGAAGAAGGGGCGCCGACAGAAGCCAGCGCCGCCCCGGAGGAGACCGCCATGAGCACGTCGCCCGGCCCCGTACCGCCCGCCGCCCTGCCGGCCCGCGCCCGCGCCGCGGCCTTCTGTGCCCGCTTCGGCCTGCGCCTGCCCATCCTGCAGGCGCCCATGGCCGGCGCCTGCCCGCCGGCATTGGCCGCCGCCGTGGCGCGGGCCGGCGGCATGGGCGGGCTCGGCGCGCTGATGAGCACGCCGTCCGCGATCGGCGACTGGGCGCGGCAGGTGCGCGGCGAAAGCAACGGCGCCTTCCAGGTCAACCTCTGGATCCCCGAGCCTGAGCCGGTGCGCGACGCCGCGGCCGAGGCGCGGGTGCGCGAGACGCTCGCCCGCCTCGCCGGCATCGACGTGCCCGATCCCGGCCCGGGCCCCTTCGTGCAGGATTTCGACGCCCAGGTAGAGGCGATGCTGGCCGCCGGGCCGGCCGTGGTCTCCTCCATCATGGGGGTCTTCCCGCCTTCCGTGGTGGCGGCGCTGAAGGCGCGCGGCATCGCCTGGATCTGCAACGCGACCACCCTCGCCGAGGCCCGCGCCGCCGAGGCGGCCGGCGCCGACGCCGTGGTGGCGCAGGGCGCCGAGGCGGGCGGGCATCGCGGCAGCTTCGAGAACGCCGCGGCCGAGCGCAGCCAGGTCGGCCTCTTCGTGCTGGTGCCGCAGATCGCCGATGCGGTGTCGATCCCGGTCATCGCCTCCGGCGGCATCATGGATGCGCGCGGCATCGCCGCCGCGCTGACCCTCGGCGCCAGCGCGGTGCAGCTCGGCACGGCCTATCTCCGCTGCCCGGAAACGGCGATCCACCCTGCCTGGTCGGCGGCGATCGCCGCGACCGCGCCGGAGGACACGGTGCTGACCCGCGCCTTCAGCGGGCGCCTGGCGCGCGGCATCCGCAACCAGGTGACGGAGGCCTTCGCCGGTCCGGAGCTCCGCCCCGCGCCCTATCCGGTGCAGCGCGCGATCATGGCGCCGGTCCGCGCGGCGGCGGAGAAGGCGGGCGAGGTCGGCCGCATGCAGGCCTGGGCCGGCCAGGGCGCGCACATGGCCTCGGCCGAGCCGGCGGAGGCGCTGACCCGGCGCCTCTGGGCGGAGGCGAAGGCGCTGCTTCCCCGCTGACCGGGCCCGGCCTCCGCCCCTACTGCCCGCGCACCCGCTTCGCGAAGGACACCGCATAGGCCGCGGTGCGGATCGCCAGGATCGGATCGTCCGAGGGCGCGATGCCGTCGGGCAGCGCGATCGGGCTGAACAGGCGCCGCTCGCAGGCCTCCCGCGGCGTGACGCGGTCGAGGCGGAGCCGCGCCACCTCGAGGCTGCGGCGGTCCTCGGGCCAGGCGACCGTCGCATCGGTCAGCGCGTCTCCGGGCTCGGGGAAGACGAGGAAAACCCGCCATTCCGCCGGACCACGCTCGAGGCGCGCGGCGATCTCGCCGGCGAGGAAATCGGGGCCGAGGCGCTGGCGGTCCTCCGCCGTCAGGCTGCGCCGCCCCTCCACCGGCTCGAAGCGCCAGCGCGCCGGCGAGACCTTCCCCGCCGCGTCGCGGAACAGGAAGGTGTGCACGCCGAAATAGGGCGCGGTCGCATAGCTGTCGGAGGGCGGGTTGGCGCGGATCCAGGCGGCCTGGCGCGTCGCCTCCGGATGCGCGGCGACCCAGGCGGCGATCTTCGCCTGGTCGGGGCGCCCGGTGCCCGGGTCGGGGCGGCGGTTCTCCAGGTTGGTGGCGAAATCCTCGGGCGTGCGCACGCCGAAGAGCGGCGCCGAGATCAGCACGAAGTCGTGCGCCTGCCCGCCCGGCAGCACCATGTGCAGGGCGAGGCCGCGGGCATTGTCGACGTTGTCCGGCGCGCTCGGGTTGCCTCCGGCGAGCGAGAAGCGGCCCTCCACCGGCACGCGCGTGCCGGCGGCGAGGCTCGGCGCCGTGGTCAGCGCCGCGCCCGCGCCGGTCGAGATCCATTCGCCGGCAACGCAGAGCCCCTTCGGATGGGCGCGCCGCTGCCCGGCATGGGCGCCGAACAGGCCCTCGAGCGACTGCACCAGCCGCTCGGGCATGGATTGCGCCGGCGCCGCCCCGGGCAGGGCGGCGAGCAGCAGGCCGATGGAGAGCGCCGCGAGGCGCGAGGCATGGGGGCGCATGGCCGAGGGTTCCGGGTTTGCCGTCCCGGATTGGACCGCCTTCGCGCTGCGGTCCGCAAGGGCGCCATTTCACCCGCCCTGCCGGGCGCCGCGGCCGCGGCGGTGGCCGCGATCCGGCAGGGCCGGCGGCGCCGGGCCGGGCCGCGCCGCTCAGCCCGCGGTGATGCCGGCGGCCTTCACCACCTCGCGCTGCCGCTCGAGCTCGGAGGCGTTGTAGGCCCGCAGCGCCTCCGGCGTGCCGCCCATCGTCTCGAGCCCCTGGGTGCGCAGCGCCTGCGCGAACTCGGCATCCGAGAGCGCCGCATTCACCAGCGCGTTCAGCCTGGCGATCACCGGCGCCGGCGTCCGCGCCGGGGCATAGACCGCCCACCAGCCCTCGACGATCACGCCCGGCACGCCGGCCTCGGCCATGGTCGGTACGTCGGGCAGCACGAAGCTGCGCTTCTCGCCGGTCAGCGCCAGCGGGCGGATGGCGCCCGAGCGGATATGCGGCAGGAAGCCCAGCGGATGGTAGAACATCGCGTCGACCACGCCCGCGATCAGGTCGGTGACGGCGCGATTGCCCTCGCGGTAGGGCACGTGGGTCGTCGAGATGCCGGTGCGCAGGTCGAGCAGCGCCTGCGCGATGTGCCCCGTCGTGCCGGTGCCGGCCGAGGCCATGGAGAGCGTGCGCTGGCGGGCGAGGGCCAGGAATTCCTGCACGCTCGCCGGCCCGAGCGCCGGCCGGACGCCGAGCACGATCGCGGTGCGCGCCACCGAGCTGACGGGCGCGAAGTCGCGCAGCGGATCATAGGGGATGGAGGCCATCAGCACGGGGTTGGTCGCCATTGCCCCGCTGGTGCCGAAGAGAATGGTCTGCCCGTCGGGCGCGGCCTGCGCCACCGCCGCCGCCCCCACCGTGCCGCCGGCGCCGGTCCGGTTCTCGATCACCACCGGCTGGCCGAGGCCCTTGGACAGGGCATTGCCCATCAGCCGGCCGAGCGTGTCGGTGGTGGTGCCGGCGGCGAAGGGGATGATCATGCGCACCGGGCGGTCCGGCGCCCAGGATGCGCCGCCCTGCGCCGTGGCCGGGCGGAGCGGGGGCCAGGCGGCCAGCACGGCCAGGGTGGCGAGGGCGTGGCGTCGGGTCGGGCTCGTCATGCGGCGTTCCGGCGCCGGGCGGCGCCGCCTCCTCCTGCGGTGCGGGGGGCGGAGAGTGGCGAGCGGGCGCGGGGCGCGCAACCGAGCCCCCGTGCGCCGGGCGCGCAACCGGACCTCCGTGGGCAGGGCGCCCGCGCGACGCGGCGCCTACTCCGCCGCGACCGGACGGCGGCCGAGCCGCACTTCCACGACCTCCGTCCGGCCGCGACGCAGCACGTCGAGCCGGACGCGTTCGCCGGGGGGCAGGCCGGCAACGCGCCGCACCAGCTCGCGCGCCGAGGCGACCGGCGCGCCCTCCAGCGCCACCACCAGGTCGCCGGCCTCGCGCCCGGCACCACCTCGGCCACCTCAACGCCACCGCGCGCCGCCTCCGGGCCGGCCTCGCCCCGCGCCGGCAGCGTTGCGACCTCGCCGCCCGGCGCCGCGCGCAGCGCCGCGCCGAGCCAGCCGCGCTCCACCGCCTGCCCGGTGCCGAGCTGCTCCACCACGCTCCGCGCCAGGTTGGACGGCACGGCGAAGCCGATGCCGGCATAGGTGCCGGTGGGGGAGAAGATCGCCGTGTTCACGCCCACCACCTCGCCCGCGACGTTGAACAGCGGGCCGCCGGAATTGCCGGGGTTGATCGGGGCATCGGTCTGCACGAAGTCGTCGAAGGGGCCGGCGCCGATCTCGCGCCCGAGCGCCGAGACGATGCCCGAGGTCACCGTCCCGCCGAGGCCGAAGGGGCTGCCCGCCGCCAGCACCCACTGCCCGATCCGCAGCGCCCCGGAGTCGCCCCAGGCGACATGCGGCAGCGGACGCCCGGCGTCGACGCGCAGCACGGCGAGGTCGGTCAGCGCATCGGCGGCGACGACGCGCGCCGGCAGCTCCGTGCCGTCGTGCAGGCGGACGACGACGCGTCGCGCCTCCCCCACCACGTGGTTGTTGGTGGCGATCAGCCCGGCCGGATCGACGACGAAGCCGGAGCCGCTGCCCTGCACCACCTGGCGCCGGTCGCGGAACAGCCGCTCATAGGGCGTGCCGCGGAACTGCGGCGGCACCGCGGCCGCCTCGCCGGTGACGGAGATGCTGACGACGGCGGGCATCACCGCCGCGGCCAGGTCCGCGAAGTCCGGCACCACCTGCGTGGCGGGGCGTGGCGGCGCGGCGGGGGCGCCCGGCGCCGCGGCACGCAGGGGCGGCGGGGCGGGAACCTTGGCGCGAGGCTCCGGCACGCGCGGCGGCGGCGTCGGGGCCGGGTCGTCGCAGCCCGCCGCCAGGAGGATCAGCATCGCCGCCAGCAGCGGCGCGGGACGAGGGGGACGCGGCATGCGGCGGACGCTCCGGCGACAGGGGTGCACCGCCCACCGGCGCGCCCCGCAGCCGAACGCGCCGCGGCGCTGGGCGTCGCCGCCTGCCCCGCCGCCGCGAGCGGCACGGGTCCGCGACCTCGACCTTGCGCGCCGCGAGTGTGGGATCCGGGCCGTTGGCCGGTGCCCAGGTGCGCGCTGCCGTCGCCGCCGCGAGCGCGCCAGGCGAGCCTCGACGGTCGGCTCTATTGCAGCGCGAACTTGCCGACGGACAACGCGGCGATCAGCCAGACCGCGCGATGCACCTCCCCCGCGCGGCCCGCGATCGCCCGCAACGCCGCGTAGGTGATGAATCCCAGCCCGATCCCCGTGGCGATCGAGAAGGTGAAGGGCATGGCCAGCGCCGTGATCACCGCGGGGACGTAGTCCGTCGCCTCCTCCCAGTCGATGCCGCGCAGCGCCTGCGCCATCAGGCAGGCGACGTAGAGCAGCGCCGGCGCGGTGGCGAAGCCCGGAATCGAGGTCGCCAGCGGCGCGAGGAACAGCGCCGCAAGGAAGAGCAGCCCCACCACCACCGCCGTCAGCCCGCTGCGCCCGCCGGCCTGGATGCCCGCCGCGCTCTCGATGAAGCTGACCGTGGTGCTGGTCCCGAGCACCGAGCCGATGATCGCGCCGCCGCTATCGGCCTGCAGCGCGCGGCCGAGATTGGGCACGGTGCCGTCGGGCCGCATCAGCCCGGCGCGGTGCGTGGTGGCGATCAGCGTGCCGGTGTTGTCCAGCAGGTCCACGAGGAAGAAGGTGAAGACGATGCCGAGCACGCCGAGCCCGAGCGCGCCGACGATGTCGAGCTGCAGGAAGGTCGGCGCGATCGAGGGCGGGATGTCGACGACGCCGCGGAAGGTGGTGAGGCCAAGCGGGATGCCGGCCGCCGCCGTGGCCAGCACGCCGATGACGATGGCGCCGGGCACGCGGCGCGCCGAGAGGCCGGCGATCAGTAGGAAGCCCGCGGCCCCCAGCAGCAGCGCGGGATCGGAGAGGCGGCCGAGCCCGACCAGCGTCGCCGGATGCGCGACCACGAGGCCCATCGCCTTCAGCCCGATCAGCCCGAGAAAGAAGCCGATCCCCGCGGCGATGCCGAGCTTGAGCGAGAGCGGGATGCCGTTGACCAGCCATTCCCGCACCCGCGCCAGCGAGACCGCGAGGAAGAGGAGGCCCGCGAGGAAGACGGCGCCGAGGGCGACCTGCCAGGGGATGCCCATGCCCTGTACCACGGCGAAGGCAAAATAGGCGTTCAGCCCCATCCCCGGCGCGAGCGCGATCGGCAGGTTCGCCCAGAACCCCATCAGCATCGAGCCGATCGCCGCGGCGAGGCAGGTGGCGACGAAGGCCGCGCCCTGGTCGATGCCGGCCGCCGCCATGATCGAGGGGTTGACGATGATGATGTAGGCCATGGTGAGGAAGGTGGTCGCGCCGGCGAGGACCTCCGTCCTCGCATCGGTGCCGCGTTCCCTCAGCCCGAACAGCCGCTCCATGCCCGAATCGCCCCCGCTGGTGCCGAAGGCGCGAGACTAGGCGTACCGCGGGGACGGGTCAGCCCGGCGCCGCCGCGCTTCCCCTCCCTTGCCGCAGTGCGGCATAGGAAGCCCATGGCCCTGCCCCTGCCGCGTGCCTTCGCCCCCCTGCGCCACGCGGCCTTCCGGGCGCTCTGGCTCGCCACCCTCGCCAGCAATGTCGGGCTCTGGATCCAGAACGCCGCGGCGGGCTGGATGATGACCATGCTCGACCCGCGGCCGCTGATGGTCAGCCTGGTGCAGGTGGCCTCCATGCTGCCCGTGTTCCTGCTGGCCCTGCCCGGCGGCGCCGTCGCCGACATCGTCGACCGCCGCCGCTTCCTCATCGCCGCCCAGGCCTGGGTGCTGGCGACGGGGCTGCTGCTCTCGGCGCTGACCGCGCTGGACGCCGTCGGGCCCTGGGGGCTGCTGCTGTTCACCTTCCTGATCGGCGCCGGCTCGGCGCTGACCTGGCCGGCCTGGTCGGCGACCACGCCCGAGCTCGTCCCGCGCGAGGATCTCGTCAGTGCCATCGCGCTGAACGGCATCAGCTTCAACCTGGCGCGCGCGGTCGGGCCGGCGATCGGGGGGGTGGCGCTCGGCCTGGCGGGGCCCGAGGCCGCCTTCCTGCTGAACGCCCTGACCTTCCTGGTGCTGATCCTGGCGCTGCTGGCCTGGAAACGGGAGCCGGGCGCCGCCTCCCCCCTGCCGAAGGAGCACCTGCTCTCGGCCATGCGCTCCGGGCTGCGCTTCGTCGCGGCGACGCCGCTGATGCATGCGGCGATCATCCGTGCCTGCACCTTCTTCTTCTTCGCCGCCGGCATCTGGGGCCTGTTCCCGCTGCTGGTGCGGGACCGGCTGGGGCTGGGGCCGGAGGCCTTCGGCATGCTGCTCGGCGTGGTCGGCGCGGGGGCGGTGGCGGCGGGCTTCCTGCTGCCGGCGCTGCGCGCCCGGCTCGACCGCAGCGGCATGGTGTTCTGGTCGTCGCTGCTGGCGGCGGCGGCGATGGCGGTGCTGGCGGTGGTGCAGCACTGGCTGCCGGCGGTGCTGGCGCTGCTGGCCTATGGCGGGGCCTGGATCGCGGCGGGCAGCACGCTCTCGGCCGCGGCGCAGCTGGCGGCGCCGGCCTGGGTGCGGGCACGGGCGATCGCCATCCACCAGCTGAGCTTCTTCGGGCTGATGGCGCTGGGCTCGGTGCTGGCGGGCTGGATCGGCGACCGGATCGGGGTCGGGGCGGCGCTCGGCGCGCTGGCGCTGGGCGCGGCGGTGGCGGCCTTCGTGGTGCGGCGCTGGCGGATCGACCCCCCGGCGGCGGCCGCGGCCGCGACGGCCGAGGTGCGCCTGCCGCGGCCGGAAGCCCCGGATGCGGCGCTCTCCGCCCAGCTGGCCGAGGAGCCGGGTCGGGTGCTCGAGGTGGTGCGCTACCGCATCCCCCCCGAGCGGCGGGCCGAGTTCCTGGCAGCGATGCGGGAGGTGCGGCGGGTCAGGCTGCGCGGCGGCGCGGTGACCTGGCGGCTCTACGAGGACGTGGCGCATCCCGAGCGCTGGGTGGAGCTCTGGGCGGTGGAGAGCTGGGAGGACCACCTGCGCGAGCTCTCGCGCCTGACCGAGGAGGACCGCGCCGCACTCGGCCGGGCGGCGCTGCTGCACGAGGGCGAGGCACCGCCGGAGGCGGCGCGGTTCCTCAACGTCGCGCCCTAGGTCACGATCCGCGAGGACGGAATCGCGGATCATGGTCCAGCCCGTTGCCTGTTCGCGGGAGTCACGCCTTCGGGCGTTGCGCCCGCCGACGATCACGCGCCAGGCGCGCCGCCACGCCGCTGGGCCCTGGGCGGGCTTCCTGCGTCGGCGCACGTCGTGCGGGGCCGCTCCGGGCCGTAACCGCACCGCCGCGCCGGCAGAATCGATCAGGACCCGCACGGAGTTGTCATGCCGCCGCGGCGGCCCTGCCGCGCTGGCGCATGGCAGTCATGGCGGGGCCGAGGCACGGCGGCCCCTCCCGGCCCGGGCGCCCCGCCCCCATCATGACAACGCACCATCGAGAGAGGAGAAGCCCATGGCGAAGCCCGCGAAGGACACGCGCCTGCTGCCCACCCGCAACGACCTGCCCACCAACGCGAAGCAGGTCTCGATCGGCGTGCTGCAAGCCTGCCTGGTCGATACGGTGGACCTCTACAACGCCACGCGCCAGGCGCACTGGAACGTGAAGGGCCCGCATTTCGGCAGCCTGCACACGCTGTTCGAGACCTTCTACACGGACCTCGCCGAAGCCGCGGACGAGATCGCCGAGCGCATCGTCCAGCTTGGCGGCGTGGCGAACGGCACGACCCAGGTGCTGGCCGCCGACACGCGGCTCCCGGCCTACCCGACCGAGTTGCAGGGCGGCATGGATCACGTGCGCGCACTCTCCGACCGCTACGCGCAGGTGGCCAAGTCGCTGCGCGCCGGCATCGACGAGACCGACGAGGCGGGGGATGCCGACACGGCCGACCTGCTGACCGGCCAGTCGCGCGCGATCGACAAGAAGCTCTGGATGCTCGAGGCACATCTGGGCAGCGACACCGCAGCCTGAGGGGAAGCCGACCCGACCGACCGGGTGACGATGCGGGCGCCGGTGCGAGTACCGGCGGCCGTGGTCCCGCCCCCCTGGCGCGCCGGTTGCCCGCCCCCCTCGGCGCCCCGGTGCCGCCGGCTGTCCCACCCCGGGCGCTCCCCGGCGCCGCTTGCGGCCCGACCCCGGGCGCTCCCCGGCGCCGTCCGCTGCCCGACCCCCTGGGACATCAGGCCGGCCCGCCTCCCCAGCCGCGGGCGCGGACCGACTCCACC
>CAYNYQ010000098.1:13007-14582 GCA_964401305.1 uncultured Acetobacteraceae bacterium
CCTGGGACATCAGGCCGGCCCGCCTCCCCAGCCGCGGGCGCGGACCGACTCCACCACCCATTGTAGGCTGCGCCCGCCGCGACTAGCTTGAGCGCCCGAAGGGGAACAACATATGAACGACCTGTTCGGCGGCCGCCGCCCCGCCCCGCGCGGGACGGGTCCGGAGGCTGCCTCCTACTCCGCCAAGGACATCGAGGTGCTGGAGGGGCTGGAGCCGGTACGGCGCCGCCCCGGCATGTATATCGGCGGCACCGACGAGAACGCGCTCCATCACCTCGCCGCCGAGATCATCGACAACGCCATGGACGAGGCGGTGGCAGGCCATGCCGACCGCATCGAGGTCACGCTCGAGGCCGGCAACTGGCTGACCGTGCGCGACAACGGGCGCGGCATCCCGACCGACCCGCACCCGAAATTCCCCAAGCTCTCGGCGCTCGAGGTGATCCTCACCACGCTGCATTCGGGCGGCAAGTTCGGCGGCAAGGCCTATGACACCTCGGGCGGCCTGCACGGCGTAGGCTCCTCGGTGGTGAATGCCCTTTCGGAACGGCTGGAGGTGGAGGTCGCGCGCGACCGCACCCTCTTCACCCAGGCCTATGAGCGCGGCAAGCCGGCCACGAAGCTGAAGAATGCGGGCGCCATCCACAACCGCCGCGGCACCACCATCCGCTTCCGCCCCGACCCCGAGATCTTCGGCCCGAAGCTCGGCTTCCTGGCGGCGCGGCTCTATCGGCTCTGCCGCTCCAAGGCCTACCTCTTCTCCGGCGTCGAGATCCGCTGGTCCTGCGATCCCTCCCTGGTGAAGGACGAGGAGACCCCGGCGCAGGCGGTGCTGCATTTCCCGGGCGGGCTGCGCGACTTCCTCGCCGGCGCCGTCGAGGGCCGGCCGGCCGTGGTGCCCGGCCCCTTCGCCGGCGAGGCCGACTTCGCCGAGGCCGCCGGCCGCTGCGAATGGGCCATCACCTGGCTCGAGCAGGGCGAGGGCTTCCTGAACACCTACGCCAACACCATCCCGACGCCGCAGGGCGGCACGCACGAGGCGGGCTTGCGCGCGGCGCTGGTCAAGGGCCTGCGCGCCTATGGCGAGCTCAAGCGGAACAAGGCCGCGGCCAACGTCACGGCCGAGGACCTCTTCGGCGGCATGGCGGCGATGCTCTCGGCCTTCATCCGCGATCCACAATTCCAGGGCCAGACCAAGGAGAAGCTGACCTCCCCCGAGGCGGCGCGCCTGGTGGAGGGCGCGCTGCGCGACCGTTTCGACCACTGGCTGGCCGGCGACCCCGCGACCGCCGACAACCTGCTCGCCTGGGCGGTGGAGCGCGCCGAGGAGCGCATCCGGCGGCGCGAGCAGAAGGACACGCCGCGGAAGAGCGCGACCCGCAAGCTCCGCCTGCCGGGCAAGCTGGCCGATTGCGCGCGCGAGAGCGCGGAGGGCACGGAGCTGTTCCTGGTGGAGGGCGATTCCGCCGGCGGCAGCGCCAAGCAGGCGCGCGACCGCGAGACCCAGGCGGTGCTCCCGCTGCGCGGCAAGATCCTGAACGTCGCCAGCGCCAGCGCCGACAAGCTGCGGCAGAA
>CAYNYQ010000099.1:0-14572 GCA_964401305.1 uncultured Acetobacteraceae bacterium
TCGTCGTCGCCGACGACGAGTACCCGAAGCCCGAGACCACCACCGAGGTGCTGGCCAAGCTGCGCCCGGCCTTCGCCAAGGACGGCACGGTGACGGCCGGCAATGCCTCCGGCATCAACGACGGGGCGGCGGCAGTGGTGGTGATGTCGGCCGAGGAGGCGCGGAAGCGCGGCATCACGCCGCTGGCGCGGATCGTGAGCTGGGCCACCGCCGGCGTCGATCCCTCCATCATGGGCACGGGGCCGATCCCGGCCAGCCGCAAGGCGCTGCAGAAGGCGGGCTGGGACATCGGCACGCTCGACCTGATCGAGGCGAACGAGGCCTTCGCGGCGCAGGCCTGCGCGGTGAACAAGGATCTCGGCTGGGATCCGGCGAAGGTGAACGTCAACGGCGGCGCCATCGCGCTGGGTCACCCGATCGGCGCGAGCGGGGCGCGGGTGCTGAACACGCTGCTGTTCGAGATGCAGCGGCGCGGCGTGAAGCGCGGCCTGGCGACGCTCTGCATCGGCGGCGGCATGGGTGTCGCAATGTGCGTCGAGCGCGGCTGAGCGCTCGGGGGACCGGATCCCGGCGCGGCTGAGCAGGCGCGGCCGGCAGGGTCAGCCCGCCTGACGCGGGGCCGGCCCTGCCGCCGGGACGCATCGCCGCAACCATCGGAAGGCGTCCGCGCACCCGCGCGGGCGCCTTTTCCTTTGGCCCCTGCCGCCCCTCAGGCCGCCGCCGGCTGCGGCTGGCGGCGCAGCCAGAGCACCGCGACCAGCGCCACCGCCATCAGCACCAGCGCCAGCCAGTTCAGCGGGTACCAGCCCAGCCGCTCCTGCGCGAAGCCAGCGAGGAAGCTCGCCGTCGCCGTGGTGCCGAAGACCAGGAAGTCGTTCAGCGCCTGCACCTTGCCGCGCTCGTTCGTGCGGTAGCAGCTGGTCACCAGCGTCGTCGCGCCGATGAAGAGGAAATTCCAGCCGATGCCGTTCAGCGTCAGCGAGATGCGGAAATGCCAGTCCGTCATGCCGGCGAGGCCCGCCGCGATGCCAGCCGTCAGCAGCGCCACGCCCCAGAGCATCACCGGGTAGGTGCCGTAGCGGGTGATCAGGTTCCCCGTGAAGAAGGAGGGCACGAACATGCCCATCACGTGCAGGAAGATCACCCAGTGCGCCTCGGCATGCGGCAGGCCGCAGGCGACGATGGCCAGCGGCGAGGCGCTCATCAGGAAGGACATGCTGCCATAGGCGACCATGCCGGCGACGACCGCGACGATGAAGCGGGGCTGCGCGGCGATCTCGGCGAGCGGCCGCGGCGGCACCGGCGGCGCCGGGGCGGCGGCGGCCCCGGCCGGCGGCTCGCCCGGCGGGGCGAAGCGGATGAAGCCCATGATCGTGAAGACGATCACGTGCAGCCCGATCATCGCGCCGTAGGTGAGGAGATAGAGCGGCACCACCTGGTCGTGCGTGACGCGCACGAGGCTCGGCCCGATCACCCCCGCCAGCACGCCGCCCGCGGTGACCCAGGAGATCGCCTTGGCGCGGTGCGAGCCGGGCACGAGCTCGACCGCGGCGAAGCGGTACATCTGCAGGTTGGCCACCGCATAGCCCAGGATCAGCCCGCCCAGGCACATCAGCAGGAAGGAGGGCACATAAAGCCCGTAGCCGATGGTCGCGGCGCCGAGCATCCCGGCCAGCGAGCCGGTGCGGAAGCCGAAGCGCCGCCCCCGGCGCTGCATCAGCAGCGAGGCCGGGAAGACGAACAGCATGATGCCGAGGTGCTGCATCGTGACCGGCAGGGTGGCCAGGTCGCGGTGCTGGTAGAAGGTCACGACCGAGAGCGCGGTGGCGGCGAACATCATGGTGTTCGCGGCCTGGCCGATCGCCTGGCAGCAGGTCAGCAGGAAGAGGTTGCGCTGGGCGCTACGGTCCAGGCGGTGCATCGGGGATGGGCTCGCTTCGGGCTCGGCCCGCCGGGAGGGTTCCCGGGCGGGCGTTTCGGCATCGGGCCGGGGGAGGGCCTGGGGAGGGCCCGGGGAGGGGCGGGGCGGAAGGCGCGTCAGCGCGGCCGCAGGCTGAGGATGTGGGCGGCGATGCCGGCCGCCCCCGCCGGCGGGCGGTCGGTGCAGGGCATGGCCAGGGGCGGCCCGGCGCCGACGCGGCGCCGCCAGGCGGCATTGGCCTGCGGGTCGGCGGCGATGGCCGGCGCATCCCTCCAGCCGGCGCCGGGCGCCACGACATGGCGGCGGGCACGCGGCGCCTCGGCCAGGCCCTGGCCGCGCCTCGCATCGCCGCGCGGCTGCGCCTCGGCCCGGCCCGCCAACGGGCGATGCGGCAGGCCCGCGGCGCCGGCGGCGCGGCCGATCGCGATGACGGGGCGCATGGGATCGTTTTCCTCCGCTCCGGTTCCATGCCGGGGCACCAGCATAGGCGGGGGGTGGCGGGGCGGTGAAGGGCACCACGCCGCAGCCCTGCTATGAAGCGAGCGAACGGCGCCCCGAACCCCATCATGCCCATCGAGATCGAACGAAAATTTCTTGTCGTGTCAGAGGCCTGGCGCGCAGCGGCGCTGGGTCCGCCGCTGACTCTGCAGCAGGGCTATCTCGCGCCCGGGGGCGCGGCGGCAGCCTCGGTGCGGCTGCGGCTGGCGGGCGAGGAGGCCTTCCTCACGGTGAAGGGGCCGGGCCTGCTGGCGCGGGCGGAGTTCGAGTACCCCATCCCGGCGGCGCATGCGCGGGCGATGTTCGCGGCCGGCCTCTGCCCGCCGCCGCTGATCGAGAAGCGCCGGACCCGCGTCGCGCACGAGAACCTGGTCTGGGAGGTGGACGAGTTCGGCGGCCACCTGGCGGGGCTGGTGCTGGCCGAGGTGGAACTCGCCGCGGCGGACCAGGCGGTGCCGCTGCCGGCCTGGGTCGGGGACGAGGTCACGACCGATCCGCGCTACCAGAACGCGGTGCTGGCGCGCGCACCCGGCCCGCCCGCCCGCTGAGGCCCGCCCCCCGGGGCGGGCGTTACGCCCCCTCGACAGATTCACCAGCCCGTGCATACGGTTACGGACCGTTTCTCTTACCCGAATCGAGGACAGGGGAGCCGATGGCGGATCGGTTCGGCCCGGCCTGGGGCCGCAAGTACCGGCGGCAATGCGCTGCCCTGCCCATCACCGCCGGCGCCGACCGGCCGATGGTGCTGCTGGTGACGAGCCGCGGCACGCGACGCTGGGTGCTTCCCAAGGGCTGGGCCGAGCCGGAATTGCCGCCGCATGCGCTGGCCGCGCGCGAGGCCTTCGAGGAGGCCGGCGTGCTGGGCGCCGCCGCGGAAGCCGCCATCGGCGCCTATTCCACCCGCAAGCGCATGCCGGACGGGCGGCGCGCCACCTGCCATGTCGAGGTCTTCACCCTGCGGGTCGAGGGCTTCGCCCATGTCTGGCCGGAGCAGGGCCAGCGGAAGGCGCGCTGGTTCACGCCGGAGGAGGCGGCGGCGCGGGTGCGCGAGCCCGGGCTGGCCACCCTGCTGCGCCGCCTAGCGCGGGCCGAGGCAGCGCCGGGCGGCTGAGACTCGGGCCGCCCGACCCCAAGGCGGGGGGTCGCATGCGGGCGGGGCCTCCCCTACCATCGGGGTAAACCAAAGCGCCCGAGAGAGACCCATGCCCGACAGCCTCCCGCCCGCCCCCGCGCTCGATGCGCTGATCATCGGCGCCGGCTTCGCCGGCATGTACCAGCTGCACAGCCTGCGCGACCGGCTCGGCCTCCGCGCGCTGGTGCTGGAGGCCGGCGGCGGCGTGGGCGGCACCTGGTACTGGAACCGCTACCCCGGCGCGCGGTGTGACTCCGAGAGCCATTCCTATTGCTACGCCTTCTCCGAGAAGATCTGGCGCGACTGGGAATGGTCGCAGCGCTACCCGGACCATGCCGAGATCCGGCGCTACATGAACTACGTCGCGGACCGGCTGGACCTGAAGAAGGACATCCGCTTCGACACCCGCGTCACCGCCTGCCGCTACGACGAGGCGGCGAACCTCTGGCGCATCGAGACGGAGCGGGGCGAGCGCTTCGCGGCGCGCTACCTGATCACCGGCGTCGGCTGCCTCTCGACCGCGAACATCCCGAAGATCCCGGGCCTCGAGGAGTTCGGCGGCGCCTGGTACCACACCGGCACCTGGCCGCATGAGGGCGTGGACTTCACGGGGAAGCGCGTCGGGCAGATCGGCACGGGCTCCACGGGGATCCAGGCGGTGCCCGTGATCGCCGCCGAGGCGCAGCACCTGACCGTGTTCCAGCGCACCGCCAACTACTCCGTGCCCGCCCAGAACAAGCCGCTGACTCCCGAGTTCAAGGCCTGGGTGCGCGACAACTGGGCGGCGCTGCGCCAGGTGATGCAGGAGACGGTGAACGGCCACGCCTTCACCATCGAGGACCGCTCCGTCCACGAGGTCTCCGACGCCGAGCTGAAGGCGATCCTGGAGAAGGCCTGGGCCGTCGGCGGGCTGCAGTTCCGCGCCAATTTCAAGGACGTGCTGCTGGACGAGAGCGCCAACCGCAAGCTGGCGGACTTCGTGAAGGACAAGATCCGCTCGATCGTGAAGGACCCGGCGACGGCGGCGAAGCTGGCGGACATCGACCACCCCTATGCCGCCAAGCGCCCGCCGATCGACAGCGGCTATTTCGAGACCTTCAACCGCGACAACGTCGCGCTGGTGGATGTGCGCGAGGACCCGATCGAGCGCATCACGCCGGAGGGCATCCGGCTGAAGTCGGGCAAGGAATTCGAACTCGACATCATCGTCTTCGCCACCGGCTTCGACGCGATGACGGGGCCGCTCTTGAAGCTGAACATCGAGGGCGCGGGGGGCCGGACGCTGGCCCGGGAATGGGAGGCGGGGCCGAAGACCTATCTCGGCCTGCAGGTGGCGGGCTTCCCCAACCTCTTCACCATCACCGGTCCCGGCAGCCCGAGCGTGCTCTGCAACATGCCGGTCTGCATCGAGCAGCATGTCGAGTGGATCACCGACTGCATCGCCCACATGCGCGCCCATGGCGTGGCGCGGATCGACACGACCGAGGCGGCGATGGCGGACTGGGGCCGCGAGGTGGAGCGTGCGGCCAATGTCACGCTGCTGCCGAAGGTGCCGCATTCCTGGTATCTCGGCGCCAACGTGCCGGGCAAGCCGCGCGTCTTCATGCCCTATGCGGGGGGGATGGCGCGCTACCGCCGGCACTGCGCCGAGGTCGCGGCACAGGGCTATCCGGGCTTCGTGATGGAGCGCGGCGAGGCGGCGCGGGCCGCGGCGGAGTAGCCGCCATGCAGCAGGGCCGCGTCGCCTTCGGGCGCATGGAGGAGGTGGTCTTCGGCCACCCCGCTGCCGAGGCGGTGGCGGCGCTCGTCCGCCGCGCCGGTGCCGCGCGCGTGCTGATCATGGCCAGCGGCACGCTGAACCGCGAGACCGACGTCGTCGCCCGCATCCGCGCCGCGCTGGGCAACACCTGCTGCGGCGTCTTCGACCGCGTGCCCGCGCATACGCCGCGCAGCGCCGTGGTGGCCGGCACCGCCATGGCGCGGGAGACGGGGGCGGAGCTGATCGTCACCATCGGCGGCGGCTCGGTCACCGATGCGGCGAAGGCCGTGCAGCTCTGCCTGGCGAACGGGGTGACGGACGTCGCGGGGCTGGATGCGATTCGCGGCGAGGCGCCGCCAGGCCTGCGCGCGCCGGCGATCCGCCAGATCAGCGTGCCGACCACGCTGTCGGCCGGCGAGTTCAGCGCCATCTCCGGCGTCACGAACGAGGCGACGCGGGCCAAGGAGATGTTCCGCCACCCGTTGGTTATCCCGCAGGCGGTGGTGCTCGACCCCGCCGTCACGGTGCACACGCCGGAATGGCTGTTCCTCTCGACCGGCATCCGCGCCGTCGACCATTGCGTGGAGGGGGCGTGCAGCGGCGAGAGCCACCCTTACGGCGACGCGCAGGCGCTGAAGGGGCTGGCGCTGCTGGCCTCGGGCCTGGCGCGGGTGAAGGCGGATCCCGGCGATCTCGCCGCGCGGCTCGACTGCCAGATAGGGTCGTGGCTTTCCATGGCGCCGCTGGCCGCCGGCGTGCCGATGGGGGCGAGCCATGGCATCGGCTACATCCTGGGCGCGGTCTTCGACGTGCCGCACGGCCATACGAGCTGCATCATGCTGCCCGCGGTGATGCGCTGGAACCTGCCGGCGAATGCCGCGAAGCAGGCGGCGGTCGCCGCGGCGCTCGGCGGCGGCGGCGAGGCGCACGAATTGCTGCATGCGCTGATCGCCGGGCTCGGCATGCCGCGCAGCCTCTCGGCGGTGAAGATTGGCCCCGAGCAGTTCGACGAGATCGCCCGGCGCGCGATGCACACCCCCTGGGTGCCGCGCAACCCGCGGAAGATCGACGGGCCGGCGCAGATCCGCGAGATCCTGGAGCTGGCCGCCTGACGGCCCTGCCTGCAGCGGACGGCGCAGAGGAAGGAGGGTTGTGGGGGTGCGGGGGAAAGGGAGTTCCCTCCCTTTCCCCTGCGTCGGTTCACGCCAGCGTCGTGAGATCCTGGAACCAGTGCTGCGCCGGCACATAGCCGCGCACGTTGCGACCCAGGGCCTTCGGGTTGGTGTCGTGCACCACGAAGACCCAGAGCGCCTCGTTCACCGCCTTCTCGTGCACGCGCCGCATGATCGCGTCCTGCTCCGCCGTGTCGAAGCTGCTCGTCGCCGCGTCGAGCAGCCGGTCCATCTCGGCGTCCTTGTAGTGGCCGTAGTTCACGCCGACCGGGTTGACCTGGCCGGAATGGAAGAAGCGGATGAAGGCGTAGAGCGGGTCGGAGGTGAGGTAGGCGACGTTGTTGGCCGTGATGTTGCCGCTGCGGCTGATCTCGCCGGCCGCGCCCTGGCGCCAGGCGGTGTAGAGCACCTCGAGCTCCACCACCTGGAATTCCACCTGGATGCCGACCTCGCGCCAGGCGGCCTGGATGTACTCGTTCATCGGCATGGACAGCATCTGGCCCGAGCCGCCGGTCGGCACGATGAAGCGCGTGCGCAGAGGGTTCTGCCGCGAGAAGCCGGCCTCGGCGACGAGTTTCCGCGCCTCGGCCGGGTCGAAGCGCACCTGGAATTCCGGCCTTCCGAACCAGGGCGAGGAGGGATCGACCACGCCGACCGCGGGCTTCGCCAGCCCGTTCAGCAGCGCCACCACCTCGTCGCGGTTGATGGCGAGGTTGGCGGCGCGGCGCAGGCGCAGGTCGCGCCAGGGCGAGCCCTCGAGCAGGGAGAGGTGGTAGTTCCAGACATGCGGCGTGACGTTCTGCACGATGCGCGCGCCGCCCTGCTGCAGCCGCGGCAGCAGGTCGGGCGCCGGGTTTTCGATGATGTCCACCTGGCCGGAGAGCAGCGCGTTGGTGCGCGTCGTCGTCTCCGGCGCCACCACCAGCACGATGCGGTCGACCTTCGGCGCGCGGCCCGGGTTCCAATAGGCGGTGTTGCGCACCAGCTCCGCGCGCTCGCGCGGCACCAGGCGGGCAAGGCGGAAGGGGCCGGTGCCCGATGGCTCCTGCGCGAAGCGCTCCCAGCTGCGGCCGAGCTTCTCGTACTGCGCCGGCGAGGAGATCAGGAACCACAGCATCTGGTAGGGGAAGAAGCTGTCGACGGCCTTGGTCGTGACCTCCACCGTCATCGCGTCGAGCTTGCGGTACGCGGCAACGCTGGGCAGGCGCGGGCGGACCTGCGCGGCCTGGCGCTGGTCGAAATGCGGCGCCTGGTTGTTCAGCACCTTCTCGAAGTTCCAGATCACCGCATCGGCGTCGAAGGCGGTGCCGTCGTGGAAGTTCACGCCGGGGCGCAGGCGGAAGACCCACTTCTTCCGGTCCGCGGGATCGGCCTCCCAGCTCGTGGCGAGGCCGGGGACGAGCTTCCCGGGCCGGTCGGCGACGTCCATCTCCCACGCCACCAGCGGGTCATACAGGGTGTGGCCGGTAAACTGGTAGGCGCCGGCGCCGCGGTCCGGCTGGCCGGTGGTCTGCGGGATGTCGGCCATGGAGATGCCGTAGCGCAGCACGCGCTCGGCCTGCGCATGGGCTGGGCTTGCAGCCCATTCGGCAGGCAGCAGCGGCGCCGCGGCAAGGCCGGTGGCGCCGAGAAGGGCACGGCGGGAGAGAGGCATGAAGGTCCCCGGGTTGGTACGGGGCCAGCCTGCACGCAAGCCCCGTGCCGGGCGCCGGCCGAAACCGGCGCCCCTGCCCGCGCCCCCTCAGGTCCCGGTGATCTTCCGCGCCCCGGCCTGCACCTCGAAGCGGGTGCTGCGGTCCACCGCGTAGCCCGTGCTGAACACCGTGCTGACGAAGACGAAGGTCGCCGCCAGCACCTCCCGGCTGACATCGAGGCGGATGTAGCCGCGCCGCGCCGTATCGGCATATTGCAGCTTGTCGAGCACCGAGCGGGTCTGGCTCGACTGCACCGAGAGCGCCGCCAGCGCCGCCGGCGGGAAGCCCAGGAAGAACTCCTCGAAGCCCGGCGAGGTGACGGAGGCCGTGCCGAACTCCACGCCGAGATTGGCGATGCCGCTCGCCCCCACGCCGCGCAGGTTCGCCGCCCAGGCATTGTGGCTGTCGCCGGAGAGGATCACCGGATTGGCCGCCTTGGCCAGCGAGGCGTTGAGGCGGTTGCGCGCCGTCGGGTAGCCGGTCCAGGTATCGGCCGCGATCGGGTTCGGCGCGCCGGCCGCGCCGAGCTGCGCGAAGAGCGCGCCATTCCCAGGACCGAAGAGCTGGTCGATGATGGCGGAAATCTGCGCCTTCTGCGCGTCGGTGAACAGCGGCGAGTTCTGGAAATCCGCCGCCACCTGGTAGTGCGCCAGGATCTGGTTGCCGATGATCTGCCAGACGGCGCGGGAATTCGCCAGGCGCTCGTCCAGCCAGGCCTCCTGCGTCGCGCCGAGCAGGCTGCGCGGCCGGCCGCCCACCACGTCGCCGGCGAAGACGCCCTGGCCGGCATCGGCCTGGTAGAGGCCGAGCAGCTGCGGCACCGTCAGCTGCTCGTCGCGGCCGGCCAGGCGCGTGTCCAGCATGATCAGCCGCGCCAGGCGCCCGAAGCGGAAGCTGCGGTAGAGCCAGGTCGGGTCGTCGGTGGTCGGGTCGAGCAGCTGGCGGCCCTGCGGCTCACGGATCGGCATCCAGTTCCAATAGGCGCGCAGCGCCGCCCGCTTGCGCGCGGTCCAGTCGCCCTCGGTCGCGGGCTGGTGGTTTTCCGCGCCGTCGGTCCAGCTGTCGTTGGTGCTCTCGTGGTCGTCGTAGATGACGATCCAGGGCAGGGCGGCGTGCAGCGCCTGCAGGTTCGGGTCGGTGCGATACAGCGCGTAGCGCGCGTTGTAGGCCTCGAGCAGCACGATCTCGGAGGTCGGGTCGAGCTCCCCGGCGCGCGGCTCGCTCACCGCGCCGGTGGCGAGCGCCGGCGTCACGTAGCCGTTGCTGCCGTACTCGTAGATGTAGTCGCCGAGGTGCAGCACGGCGGCGAGGCCCGCTGCCTCCTTCGCCGCCTCGCCATAGGCGTTGAAGTAGCCCTTCTCGTAGTTGCTGCAGGAGAAGATCGCCAGCGCGAAGGGCTCCATGCTGTCCGCCGCCGGCAGGGTGCGCGTGGTGCCGATGGGCGAGGCGATGCCGCCCGGCGCGGTGAACTGGTAGTGGTAGGTCCGGCCGGGCTGCAGGCCTCCCGCGTCCACCTTGGCGCAGAAGTCGCGCTCGCGCCGCGCGACCACCGTGCCCGTGGCGACGACCCCGCTCATGTCCGGGTTGGTGGCGACGGTCCAGGTCAGCGGCACGTTGCGCAGCCGCGGCGGGGTCACGCGGGTCCAGAGGATGACGCGGGTGCGCTGCGGGTCGCCGCTGGCCACGCCGTGCAGGAAGGCGGGCGCGTCGGCGGCGGCTGCCGTGGCGGCCGCGGGCAGCATCGCGGCGGCGGCGGCGCCGAAGACCAGGCGATAGGCCTCGCGGCGGCGCAGCTCGAAGGTGGTGAGGTCGGTCTCGGCGTCGGCCGGATTCGTCATGGTGGTCCCCGGGGTGCAGGCTCGGGGGCGCGTTAACCGTGGCACGTGACCGCAACGTGTCGGCTCTGCAAAGCTTCTGCGAAAGCCGGGCGGGGGATGGTGCAGCGGTGCGCGTCGCACACGCGGGGCGCGCAGGCCGGCCTCGGCTCAGTCCGTCGCGTCGCGCTGCGCGGGCGCCAGCACCCGCCGCGGCACCATCGCCGCCCGCCCCGCCTCGGCCGCCATCAGCGGCACCGCGCCGAGGCAGTCCTTGGCGGCCTCCATCAGCATCACGCCGCCGAGCCCGGGCCAGGCGGCGCGCCCCACCCGCTCCCAGGCGCCGGCGCCGCGCAGCAGCAGGCGCGAGCGGAAGGGCGGCACGAAGAGCGCGACGTCGCGCCGCTCCACCGCGAACATCTGCCGCCGCAGCAGCGCCTCGAGCTGCGGGCGGGACCAGGGGTGGCCATGCCCGAAGGGCGTGCGCTCCATATGCGCCCAGAGGCCGAGGCGGTTCGGCACCACCACCAGCAGCTTCCCGTCATCCTTCAGCACCCGCCAGGCCTCGCGCAGCAGGCGCCGCGTGTTCTCGGCATGCTCGAGGCCATGCACGATCAGCACCCGGTCGAAGAGCAGGTCGGGGAAGGGCAGCGCCTCCTCCTCGGCGACGGCGGTGCAGGAGGCCGCCTTGCGCGGCCAGCGCCAGCGCGGCAGGTGATGCGTCACCAGGGCGACACAGCGCGTCGAGGGCTCGCGCCAGAGCCGGAGGAAGGGGCTGGCATAGCCGAGGCCGAGCACGCTCTGCCCCGGCAGGGCCGGCCAGAGGGCGCGCAGCCGCTCGCGCAGCAGCCGCGCCGCGAGGGCGCCTGCCGGCGTCGCGTAGAAGCGGCCGAGACCGTGGACCTCCTGCCCCATGCGACGGATATAGAGCCGGATGGCCCCCGATTTCACGGGGGCCGCGGAGGAGCCCGCCCCATGCCGGTGACCGTGACCGCGATCCCACACCTCTCGGACAACTACGCCTGGCTGCTGCGCGACGAGGCGACCGGCGCGACCGCCCTCTGCGACCCCGGCGAGGGGCCCGGGGTGGTCGCGGCGCTGGAGCGGCTCGGCGTGACGAAGCTCGACAAGATCCTGCTCACCCACCACCACGGCGACCACATCGCCGGCGTCGCCGCGGTGAAGGCGCGCTTCGGCGGCAGTGTGGTGGGCGCCGAGGCCGATGCGCACCGCATGCCGCCGCTCGACGAGGTGGTGCGGCCCGGCGGCACCACGACGCTCGGCGGCGCGACGGCGCGGGTGATCGACACGCCGGGCCATACCCGCGGCCACATCGCCTTCCACTTCGCCGATGGCGACGTGCTGCTGTGCGGCGACACGCTGTTCTCGGTGGGCTGCGGGCGGCTGATCGAGGGCAATGCGGAGGAGATGTTCCGCTCGCTGCAGGCGCTCTCGGCGCTGCCCGACGCGACGCTGGTCTGCTGCGGCCATGAATACACCGAGAGCAACATCCGCTTCGCCCTGACCGTCGAGCCGGACAACGCCGCGCTGAAGGCGCGCGCCGAGGAGGCGAAGGCGCAGCGCGCCGCCGGCCAGGCCACCGTGCCGACCCGGCTGGCCGAGGAGCGCGCCACCAACCCCTTCCTGCGCGCGGCCGATGCCGCGCGGCTGGCCGCGGTGCGGTCGGCCAAGGACAGCTTCCGCGGCTGACGCGCGGCAGGAGGAGACGCCCATGAAGCTGCACTGGTCCGCCGCCAGCCCCTATGTGCGCAAGGTCATGGCCTGCGCCATCGCCCGCGGCATCGACGACCGGATCGAGCGGGTGGAGACCAACCCGCACGCCTCCCCGCCCGCGCTGCTGGCCGACAACCCGCTCTCCAAGGTGCCGGCGCTGGTCACCGAGGACGGGCTCGCCCTCTTCGACAGCCCGGTGATCTGCGAATACCTCGACTCCATCGGCGAGGCGCCGCCGCTCTTCCCTGCCGCCGGCCGGGCGCGCTGGGTGGCGCTGCGGCTTCAGGCGATCGGCGACGGCATCCTCGACGCCGCGGTCGGGCGGCGGATGCAGCAGCCCTGGGCGATGGACGAGGGGCGCACCCATTTCCACGCCCGCCAGCGCGCCGCCATCGACCGCGCGCTCGACCTGCTGGAGGCGGAGGCGGCCACGCTGGATGGTCCCTGGACCATCGGCTCGCTCGCCGTCGCCTGCGCCCTCGGCTACCTCGACTTCCGCTTCTCCGGCGAGCCCTGGCGCGAGGGCCACCCCGGGCTCGCCACCTGGTTCGCCCGGGCCTCGGAGGCGCCGCCACTGGCGCGCACCGTCCCCGTGGGATGAGCGACGCGGCCCTGAACCTGCGCGACGTGACGCTTGAGCCGGGGGCGATCATCGCCGCCCTCGGCCTCGCGCCGCACCCCGAGGGCGGGCACTACCGGGAGGTCTGGCGCGACGCGCACCCGGGCGGCGGCCGCGGCGCCGGCACCGCCATCCTCTATCTGCTGGCCCGCGGCGAGGTCAGCCACTGGCACCGCGTGCGCGACGCCGCCGAGGGCTGGCACTGGCATGCCGGCGCCGCGCTCGAGCTCTCCCTCTCGCCCGATGGCTGGCGGCGGGAGCGGCGGCAGCTCGGCCCCGATCTCGGCGCCGGGCAATCGCCCTTCGCCCTGGTGCCGGCGGGCTGGTGGCAGGCGGCGCGGCCGCTCGGGCGCTGGGTGCTGGTGGGCTGCACCGTCAGCCCGGCCTTCGAATTCGCCTCCTTCGAGATGGCGCCGCCGGGCTGGCAGCCGGGCCAGGGGTGACTGGCCCCGGGGCGAGCCCGCGGGTGATTGGCCGCTGCGCCCGGCCGCGCCATGCTGGGCCATGCCCGAGACCCGCCTGATCCCCACCCCCACCGGCCAGGTCGCGCTGCTGGCCGAGGGCAGCGGCCCGCGCATCCTGCTGCTGCCCTCGCTCGGCCGCGGCGCCGAGGATTTCGCCGCCGTCGCGCCGATCATCGCCGCCGCCGGCTTCCGCGTGCTGCGGCCGGAGCCGCGCGGCATCGGCGCCTCGACCGGCGCCATGGAGGGGATCACGCTGGTCGACCTCGCCGCCGATGCCGTGGCGGCGCTCGCGGCCGATTGCGCGCCCGCCCCGCCGGAGGCGCTGCTGGTCGCCGGCCACGCCTTCGGCAATTGGGTGGCACGGGTGCTGGCGCAGCACTGGCCCGGGATCGTGCGCGGCGTGGCGCTGCTCGCCGCCTCGATCGGGCCGGAGATCGCGCCGGAGATGCGCGCCTCCATCACCGCCAGCGCCGACACCGCCCTGCCCGATGCCGAGCGCCTGCACCATCTGCGCCGCGCCTATTTCGCGCCGGGCAACGACGCCACCGTCTGGCTCGGCGGCTGGCACACGGCCGTGGCGCGCATGCAGCGGGCGGCGACGCAGGCGACGCGGGACGATGCCTGGAAGCGCGTGGGCGAGCGGCTGCCGCTGCTCTACCTGGCGGCCGAGGCCGATGTCATCGCGCCGCCGCCGACCGAGGCCGAGCTGCGCGACTGGGTCGGCGCGCAGGCCGTACTGGCGCGGGTCGCCGGCGCCGGCCACGCGCTGCTGCCGGAGCAGCCGGAGGCGACCGCCGCTGCCGTGATCGGCTTCGCGCGGCGGCTGCTCGACTGACAGGAAGGGGGAAGACATGTCCACGACGATGCGCATCACCTGGTCCTCGCGCTCGCCCTATGTGCGCAAGGCGATGGTCGCGGCGCATGAGCTCGGCCTCGCCGACCGCATCGAGACGGTGCCGGTGCTGGCCAGCATGGCCGGCGTGCAGCAGGCCGCCATGGCGACGAGCCCGCTCGGCAAGATCCCCTCCCTGACGCTGGCGGATGGCGAGGTGATCTACGACAGCCTCTGCATCGCCGAGGCGTTGGACGAGATGGCCGGGGGCGGGCGGCTCTTCCCCGCCGGCGGGCGGGCGCGGCGGGATGCGCTGCGCTGGCACGCGCTGGCCGACGGGCTGCTCGACATCCTGCTGACCTGGCGCTCGCTGCGCGACCTGCCGGCGGAGCGCCAGCCGCCGGGCTGGCTGGACGGGTTCCGCGCCAAGGTCCCCGCCCTGCTGGACCGGCTGGAGGCGGAGGTGCCGGCGCTGCGCGCCGCGCCCTTCGGCATCGGGCAGATCACGGTCGGCGTCGCGCTGGCCTATGCCGATTTCCGCTTCCCCGAGATCCCCTGGCGCGAGCGCAGGCCGGCGCTGGCGGCATGGCACGCGGAGTTCTCCGAGCGGCCCTCGGCGCGGGCGACCGCGTTCCACGACCCGCGCTGAAGCCGGGGCAGCCGCGTTCCACGATCCGGAGTGGGACCCGGGCGACGGCGTTCCACGATGCGCATTGGGACCCGGGCAGCCGCGTTCCACGATGCACGCTGGGACCCGGCCGACTGCATTCCACGACGTGCGCCGAGGCCCGGGCGACCGTGTCCCACGATGCGCGCTGACGCCCGGCGCCGCGCGCCGGCGTCTTGCCCGGCGCGAACCCGCGCCGCTACACGGTAGCCCGTGACCCTCCGGCTGCCGCGCCTGCTCCGCTGGCTGCTCGTGCTGGCGCTCTC
>CAYNYQ010000100.1:0-10623 GCA_964401305.1 uncultured Acetobacteraceae bacterium
CGGTGGGCGAGAGCGGCATCCGCACGCCCGAGGACGTGCGGCGCATGGCCGCCGCCGGCGCGCGCTGCATCCTGGTGGGCGAACACCTGATGCGGCAGGCCGATGTGACGGCCGCGGCGGCGCAGTTGGTGCACGCGCTGTAGCTCAGGGGAGGGCTTTGCCCGCCCCCGAACCCCACCCACCAAAGGCAGCCTGCACCGCACCGGTCCGCATGGGCAACGCCCGTGCAGCCCCTCCAGAAAGCGGGTTCCAAGGGCCCTTCGGCCCTTGGCGGGTTGGGGGCCACGGGGGAAGGGCAGAGCCCTTCCCCCGCCCCGTCCCGCGTCCTAAGCCTCTCCCCATGACCGGCTTCACCCATTTCGACGAGGCGGGCCGTGCCGCCATGGTCGATGTCTCCGCCAAGGCGGAGACCGAGCGCACCGCCATCGCCCGCGGCCGCATCGCGATGGACCCGGTGACGCTCGCGCGCATCCAGGAAGGCCAGGTCGGCAAGGGCGACGTGCTCGGCGTCGCGCGCCTGGCCGGCATCATGGCGGCCAAGCGGACGGCCGATCTCATCCCGCTCTGCCATCCCCTGATGCTGGCGAAGGTCACGGTCGACCTCGTCGCCGCCCCGCCCGATGCCGTCGAGATCGAGGCGTTGGTGAAGGTCACGGGCCGCACCGGCGTCGAGATGGAGGCGCTGACCGCCGTCACCGTCGCCGCGCTCACGGTCTACGACATGTGCAAGGCGCTCGACCGCGGCATGCGCATCGAGGCGGTGCGCCTGGTGCACAAGGCCGGCGGCCGGTCCGGCACCTGGGAGGCGCCGGCGTGATCCCGCTCGAGGAGGCGCGGGCGCGGATCCTCGGCGCCCTCGCCCCCACGCCGGCCGAGACCGTGACCCTGCCCGAGGCCTGGGGCCGCGTGCTGGCGCGCCCGGTGCTGTCGCGCGTGACGCAGCCGCCGGCCGATGTCTCCGCCATGGATGGCTATGCGGTGCGCGCCGCCGATGCGGTGGCGGGCGCGCGGCTCGCGGTGATCGGCGCGGCGCCGGCGGGGCATCCCTTCACCGGCGCGGTGGGGCCGGGCCAGGCGGTGCGGCTCTTCACCGGCTCCGTCGTGCCCGCCGGCGCCGATGCGGTGCTGCTGCAGGAGGATGCCGCCGCCGCCGATGGCGCCGTGACGGTGCAGGAGACGGTGCGCCAGGGCCGCTGGATCCGCCGCCGCGGCCTCGACTTCGCCGAGGGCGAGGCGGTGCTGGCGCCGGGCCGGCGCCTCTCGGCGCGCGACATCGGCCTTGCCGCCGCGGCCGACCATCCCTGGCTCGCGGTGCATCGCCGCCCGCGCATCGGCATCCTGGCGACCGGCGACGAGATCGTGCTGCCGGGCGAGCCGATCCCGGCGGGCGGCATCGTCTCCTCCAACGCGCATGCGCTGGCGGCGCTGGTGCGGAGCGCCGGGGCCGATCCGCTGGTGCTGCCGATCGCGCCCGACGATGCCGGCTTCATCGCCGCCGCGGCCGATGCCGCCACGGCCTGCGACCTGCTGGTGACCACGGGCGGCGCGAGCGTCGGCGAGCACGACCTGGTGCAGCAGGCGCTGGGGCGGCGCGGCTTCGCGCTCGACTTCTGGCAGATCGCCATGCGGCCGGGGAAGCCGCTGATCTGGGGGCGGATGGGCACGGTGCCGGTGCTCGGGCTGCCGGGCAACCCGGTCTCGGCGCTGGTCTGCGGCGTGGTCTTCCTGGTGCCGGCGCTGCAGCGCCTCTCCGGCCTGCCGGGCGCGGCGCCGCCCACCGTCGCGGCGCGGGCCGGGGCGCGGCTTGCCGCCAACGACCGGCGCTTCGACCACCTGCGCGCGACCCTCGCCCGCGACGCCGCAGGGGGGCTGGTGGCGACGCCCTTCCCGACGCAGGATTCCTCCATGCTGAAGACCCTGGCGCGGGCGGATGGGCTGATCCTGCGGCCACCGCACGCGCCCGAACTGGCCGAGGGCGAGACGGTGACGGTGATCCCGCTCGGCGAGATGGGTCTCTGAGGGCGCCCCGCGGCGCGCGAATCGCCTGTGGAAAAGATTTGACCCGACGCGGGGAACCAACCTAGAACATTAGCCGGGTTGCCCCTTTGTTCCGAAGGTGGCGGGTGATGGCGGCGCGCCGGGTCGGCGCGTCGCGCAGGGAGGTTGGCGTTGCTCACGCGCAAGCAGCACGAGTTGCTGGTCTTCATCGACAAGCACCTCAGGTCCACCGGCTTCTCGCCCTCCTTCGAGGAGATGAAGGAGGCGCTGAACCTGAAATCGAAGTCCGGCATCCACCGGCTGATCACCGCGCTGGAGGAGCGGGGCTTCCTGCGCCGCCGGGCGCACCGGGCCCGCGCCCTCGAGGTGATCCGCCTGCCGGAGAACCTGGCGGCGGCGCGGCGGCCTGCTTCGGCGCCAGCCGGCGCCACGCCCGCGCCGCGGGAGGGTGCGGGGCATTTCGCGCCCAACGTCATCAAGGGGAATTTCGCCGCCCATCTCGCCGGCGTGCAGAAATCCGCCAACGACGCCGCCGCGGTGCAACTGCCGCTCTATGGCCGAATCGCCGCGGGCCTGCCGATCGAGGCGCTGCGCGACAACGGCACAACGGTCGAGGTGCCGGCCACGCTGCTGGCCGGCGGCGAGCACTACGCGCTCGAGGTCTCCGGCGATTCGATGGTGGAGGCCGGCATCCTCGACGGCGACACGGTGATCATCCGCCGCGCCGAGACCGCCGAGAACGGCACCATCGTCGTCGCGCTGGTCGACGAGGCGGAGGTGACGCTCAAGCGCCTGCGCCGGCGCGGCAACTCCATCGCGCTGGAAGCCGCGAACCCGCGCTACGAGACGCGGATCTTCCCGCCCGACCGGGTGAAGGTGCAGGGCCGGCTGATCGCGCTGCTGCGCCGCTACTGAGCGCACGCGCCCGCCCGCGATCGTTGCCCGCGGGCCACGCGCCCTCGCCAGTGGTGGCCTGCCGGCCCACGCCGTTCGCGGGCAGGCCCCTACCCCATGCGCGCCGCCCGCCGTGCCTCCCACTCGGCGCGCGGCAGGAAGCCCGGGTCCTGGCGGCAGGCGGCCTCGGTGCGGCGCAGGATCTCGGCATCCGGCAGGTCGAGGTCGAAGGGCTCGCCATGCGGCTGCGGGATGTGGAAGGGGCTGTCGAGATAGACCTCGACGACATTGCCCTCCGGGTCGGCGAAGTAGATCGACCAGGCATTGCCGTGGTCGACCTGGCGCAGCCCGGTGGCGCCGGCCGCCAGCGCCCGGTCGCGCGTGCGGCGCAACTCGGCCAGCGAGGGCACGGTGAAGGAGATCTGCATCACCGTCGTGTAGGTCGCGCTCTCCGGCCGGCCGCCGACCAGCACCACCTGGTGGTGCACCTTCGGATCCCCGCTCATGAAGCAGATATCGGCGCCGAGCCGCGGCACATGGCCCTCGTCCGACACGCTCAGGCCGAGCACGCCGGTGTAGAAGGCCTTCATGCGCGGCAGGTCGCGCACGTAGATGCCCATATGCGTCAGGCTGGCGGCGGGGATCTTGTCCATCGGCGGTTCCTCCGCCGCGAGTAGAGCAGATCCCGGGCGGGCAGGGCCACCGGCTCGGCCCACGCCCCCCGCGCCGTCAGCCGCCGAGGCCGCGCAGCGCCGCGCAGATCCGCCCCACCTGGGCGTCCGTCAGCTCCGGGTACATCGGCAGGCTCAGCACCTCGGCCGCCGCGCGCTCGGTCTCGCCGCAGCCGGCCGGGCCGAGCGGGACGCGCCCCTTGTAGGCGCCCTGCAGGTGGACCGGCACGGGGTAGTGGATGCCCGTGCCCACGCCCTCGGCGCGCAGCGCGGCCTGCACCGCGGCGCGGTCGGCCACGCGCAGCACGTACTGGTGGAAGACATGCTCGGTGCCGGGCCGGCGCAGCGGCGGCGCGATCCGCCCGCCCTCGGCCAGCGCCGCGTCATAGGCCGCGGCGATCTCCCGCCGCCGCGCATTGCCGGCATCGAGCCGCGGCAGCCGTGCGCGCAGGATCGCCGCCTGCACCTCGTCGAGCCGGCTGTTCACGCCGACCATGGCCGAGACGTAGCGCTCCTTCCAGCCGTACTGGCGCAGCGCCGCGATGCGGTCGGCCAGCTCGAAATCGTCGGTCGCCAGCACGCCGCCATCGCCGAGCGCGCCGAGATTCTTCGTCGGATACAGCGAGAAGGCCGCCGCCTGGCCGAAGGTGCCGAGCTTCTGCCCCCCCAGCGTCGCGCCATGCGCCTGCGCGCAGTCCTCGATCAGCACCACGCCGGCACGCTGGCAGGCCTCGACCATCGGGCCGAGATCCGCCGCCTGGCCATAGAGATGCACCACGATCGCGGCGCGGATCGGCGGCAGGCCCGGCGGCGGGTCCTCGAGCACGGCCGCGAGCTCGTCCGGGTCCATCGTGTAGGTGTCGGGGTCGATGTCGAGCAGCAGCGGCACGGCGCCGGCCATCTCGATCGCGGCGACGGTGGCGACCGCGGTGTGGGAGACGGTGGCGACCGCCGCGCCCTCGCCGATGCCCAGGCCCCGCAGGATCAGCGCCAGCGCATCCGTGCCGTTGGCGCAGCCCACCGCGCGGGCGGTGCCGAGCCAGGCGGCGAATTCGCGCTCGAAGGCCTCGCCCTCGCGGCCGAGGATGTACCAGCCGCTGTCCAGCGCGCGCGCCACGGCGGCGTCGATCTCCGCCTTCTGCGCGCGATAGCCGGCGCCGGGATCGGCCTGCGGGATCATCGCCGCCTGGGGGGCGACCGGCGGGGTCAGGGGTGCGTTCATCGCTGGCGTGTCCGAAGGCGGGGATGGGTCGGGCGGAGGCGGCTCAGAGGTAGTCGGCCAGGCGCGCACGGTACCAGTCGAGGGTCAGGCGCAGGCCCTCGTCCAGCCCGGTCGCCGGTGCCCAGCCGGTGGCGGCGCGGAAGGCCCCGTCATCGGCATGATAGCTGCCGATGTCGATGGGCGCGCGGTCGGCAGGGAATTCCTTCACGGCGTAGTGACCGCGCCCGCCATTCGCCGCCACCAGGCGCCGCGCGATCTCGAGCAGGGAGGCGGGCGGCGGGCCGCCGATGTTGAACACTCTGCCGGAGACCGCGGGCGCCACCTCGGCGGCCAGCAGGAAGGCCTCGGTCACGTCGTCCACATAGGTCATGTCGCGCAGCTGCTCGCCGCCCCAGACCTCGAAGGGCTCGCCCTCCAGCACGCGCCGGATCCAGATGCCGAGGAAGGTCTGCCGCGCGTCGCGGATGCGCAGCCTCGGCCCGTAGCAGTTGGTCAGGCGCAGCGAGACCACGGGCCGGTGCAGCACGCGGCTCTCCAGCAGCCAGTACTGCTCGCCGGCCCATTTGCTCACGCCGTTGGCGTCGGGCGGGTTGACGGTGTGCTTCTCGTCGACCGGCAGGTATTCGGGCCGGCCGTAGAATTGCCGGGTGGAGGCGTGCACCACCGCGGCGCCGGGCGCCGCCTCGCGCATGGTCTGGATCAGCCGCACCTGCGCCACGGCGTTCACGTTGATGTCGGCGACGGGGTCGCGCTGGCCGCCCATGTGGCTGGTCTGGGCAGCCATGTTGAACAGCACCTCGGTGCCGGCGCAGAGGCTGGCGAGCTCGGTGTCGCGGATGTCGCCGCGCACCAGCATCACCGAGGCGCCCTCGAGGTTGGCGCGGTTGGCGCCGCCATCCTCCATCATCGCGTCGAGCGCGGTGACGCGCGCGCCGTGCCGCGCCAGCGCGTGGCAGAGCGCGGCGCCGAGGAAGCCCGCGCCCCCCGTCACCAGCACCCGGCGGCCGCGCCAGAAGGCGGCCCGTTCGGCATCGGTCATCCTGTCCCGTCCATCCTCGTCATCGCCGGCACCCGGCATCGTCCGCCGCGCCCTGCCGTCGGCCGCAGCCCGCGGGGCACGCGGTCGCTCACCCAGGCCTCTGCTTTCGCAGCCGAATGCGGCGGAAGCATGCCTACTCCCCGGCCTCGATGCGGCGCGCCGCCGTCCCGACCTCCGGCCGCGGCGCCCCGTCGCGTGCCGCGGCGGCGGTCGCGGCGGGGGCGAGGTCCGCCTCGTGCGGCACGGCGGTGCCGGGCGTCTCGTGGTGCTGCGGCCCGGCCTGCACGCCGCGCATGATCTCGACGAAGCCGAAGAGCAGCAGCAGCTGCGCGAGCAGCATCTGGATGCTGGCGAGCAGCCGGATGCCGTCGTCGAGCGGATTGATGTCGCCATAGCCGACGGTGGTGAGGGTGACGACGCTGAAGTGCAGCGCGTCGGCGAAGCCGAGCCGCATGGGACCGCCGCTGCCATGGAAGAGGAACTCGCGCGAGAGGCCGTCGGCGATGCGGTAGAGGCAGCCGAAGACGACGGCGAGCAGCGTCCAGAGGCTGGTATAGGCGGCCATGGGCACGATGAGATGGCCCATGCGGCGCGTGACGCTGTGGAAGATCACCGCCATGTCGACCAGCAGCCGCACGACGTCGTCCACCGCCGTGACGCTGATGACGGAGATCACCGCCATGGCGGCGAGCAGCGCCATGCCCTGGCCATCGGGCGACAGCCGGTTGACCGGCGCGGAGAGGCTGACGGCGCCGACCACCGCGGCGATGGCGAGCCAGCGCGTGAAGTCGCCGAGGTGCATCAGGTCGGCGGTGCGCGGCCCCTGCTGGGCATAGCGGCGGAGCCGGTGGCGCTGCAGCAGGCAGACGGTGACGAAGACGACGATGGGCAGGGCGTGGGCGATCGACAGCGCCCAATCGGGCGCATCGGGGAAGGCGGCGCGGCCCATGACGACGTAGAGGCAGGCATACATCGCCAGCCCCGTCGCGGCGCCGAGGGAGAATTGCGGCCCGTGCGGGAAGGCGAGGTAGAGCAGGCCCATCGCCAGCGCCGAGACGCCGGGCACGGTGAACGGCAGGGGCCCGCCGCGGTCGGCGATGGCGCCGGCGACCAGCAGCATGAGCAGCACGCCGAGGCCGATCGCCATGGCGAAGGTCTTGACCTGCCGCCGCAGCCGCGTGCGGGCGGCCGGCGCGCGCCGGCCGGTTCCCGCCCGCGGCGCCCGCGTGAGCGCACCGCCGCCGCCGGCGCCTGGCGCCCCGCCGCCTGGGCCTGGATCGGCGTTCAAGGCCGCGCCGAAAGCGCGGCGACGCCGGTGATCTCGACCCGCCAGGCGGGGTCGACCAGCGGCGCCTGGATGGTCATGCGGGCGGGCTTCGCCGCGGGGTCGAGCCAGCGGTCCCAGGCGCGGTTCATCGCCGGGGCGTCGCGGATATCGGCCAGCACGACGGTGACGGAGAGCAGCCGGGACTTGTCCGTGCCGGCCTCGGCCAGCAGGGCGTCGACCTGGCGGAGGATGTCGGCGGTCTGGCCCTCGGCATCGAGGCTGGTGTCGTCGGCGACCTGGCCGGCGAGCCAGACCAGGCCGCCATGGACCACGGCGCCGGAGAGGCGCGCTTCCTCGGCGAGGCGGCGGATGGTCATGGCGGGTCCTCCTCGGCGCCGGCCCGGCGGGCACGGCCATGGTGCCGGCCCGCGAGGCACCGGCGCGCCTGCCTCTCTAGACCAGGATCGGCACGGACTGAACCGCGGATGGCGGCCTAGGCCGTTGATCCAGTCCGCGATTCGGCTCCGGGCGCCAGCCTGGCGGCCGGAGCGCCGAACCCGGATCCGTGCGGCGGCGCGGCGGGCCGCATCGGGCCCCTTCCGTCGAGGCCGGCCGTCGTCGCGTCGCCGATCCCACAAATGGCGCGACGGCAACCTGCTACGTGCCGGACGGCGACAGCGTCGCGATGCCGACGCCGCGGCTCCCCGTGCCGGTCGCGGCGGCCTTCGACACGGCCGCCGTGCAGGCTGCCATCCGGGGGGCGCAGCAGTTGGTCCCCGGATACACCTATCCGGGCTTCTGCAGGAAGGTCATGGCCGCCGGATGCGCCGGCTGCATCGTGTCCTTCAGCGGGCGTCGCGCCCTCTACGTCGGCCGGACCGCCGAGACGCATGTCGAGGATTTCCCCATCTAGACCACGATCCGCGAGGACTGGATCGCGGATCGTGGTCCAGCGCGTTGTTTCGTCGCGTGATTCACGCCTGCGGGCGTTACGCCCTCCGGCGATCACGCTCTAGGCTCCGCCTGCAGCGCGGGAAAAGCTCCCCTTGCGCCGGCCGCCGGAAAGCCGTTCCGTCCCCGCCGCGGCCGCCCCGCCTGGTGGAGGCGCGCCGGAGGAGCCGACCGCCGCATGCAGAGCCTGCTGGACAAGACGATGCTGGCGATGCGCCACATCCTGACGCTGTTCTACTTCGGCCTGATGGTGGGGTTGATCTGCTACGCCGCGCGCTTCCTGTACAAGGTATTCAAGTTCGGCATCGGCGTCTTCGAAATGGAGGACAACGACCTCCTGCTCGGCCTGCTCTACCTGCTGGATTCGACGCTGGTCGCGGGGCTGGTCGTGATGGTGGCGATCGCTTCCTACGACAGCATGGTCTCGCGGCTCGACGCCGATGCCAGGGAGCGCAGGGTGGACTGGGTCGCCGAGGGCATCGATCCGGGCAACCTGAAGATCAAGCTGGCGACGGCGATCGTCGCCATCTCCTCGATCCACCTGCTGCAGATCTTCCTCAAGGTGGACCACTACTCCGACCGCGAGATCCAGTGGGGCCTGGCGATCCACACGCTGTTCCTGCTCGGCGGCATCGCGCTGGCCGTGATGGACCGGCTGGAGGGCACGACCAAGGCGGCGCGGAAGTCGCTGGCCGCGGGCGGGAAAGGCTGACGCGGGCGAAGGCCGGCGCGGGGGTTCGCGCCGCGGGGCGCAGCACCCGCGGCAGGCACCGTTGCCGGAGCAGCCCTTCGCCGCGCCGATGGCGCGCAGGTGCGCACCGTCGGAGCGGAGGCTGCCCTAGACCACGATCCGCAAGGACTGCATCGCGGATCGTGGTCCAGCGCGTTGTTTCGTCGCGTGATTCGCGCCTGCGGGCGTTACGCCCTTCGGCGATCACCCTCTAGGCGATCACGGTGATCTCGGTGCCCGACCAGCCGACGGCGCCGGTCAGGTCGGCGATGGGCACCGCAAGGCCCGCGCCGGTTCCATCGGCATCCCAGGCAAGCAGCCGCGTCGCGGTGTTGAACACGAACTGCCCGACGCCGGCCGTGGCGCCGCCGGTCGCGTTGGCCGCGTAGCGCCCGGCGGCGAGGACGCTCATGCCGGCGAAGAGCCCCGCCCCGAAGCCCGCCGCCGAGACCTCGACCTGGTCGACGCCGCCGGCATAGGACTGCAGCGTGTCGCCGCCCTCGACCGCGGCGGCGTAGCGGAACACGTCGCCGCCGGCGCCGCCGATCAGGAGGTCGGCGCCGAGGCCGCCGACCAGCGTATCGTTGCCGCCGCCCCCCGCGATGACGTCTGCGCCGCCGAGCCCGGAGAGCAGGTTCGCGGCGCCATTGCCGGTCAGACCATTGGCCAGGCCGTTGCCCGTGCCGTTCACCGCGGCGGCGCCGGTCAGCACCAGGTTCTCCATCGCGGCGCCCAGCGTGTGGGCGGCGCCGATGCGGACCGTATCGATCCCGCCGGCATCGACGATCGTGTCGGCGCCGGCGAGCACGTAGGTGTCGTCACCGAGGCCGCCATCCAGCACATCGGCGCCGCCGCCGCCCGTCAGCGTGTCGTTGCCCGCGCCGCCCTCCAGCCGGTCCACGCCGCCGCCGCCGAGCAGGCTGTCGTTGCCATCGAGGCCGAACAGGCCGTTGGCCGCGCCGTTGCCGGTGATGGTATTGCCCAGCGCATTGCCGGTGCCGTCGATCGGCGCCGCGCCGGCGAGCACGAGGTTCTCCAGGATGCCGGGCAGGACGAGGCTGGCCTCGGTGATCGCGGTGTCGATGCCGCCCGCATCGGCGATGGTGTCGAGGGCATCGAGCACGTAGGTGTCGTCGCCCGTCCCGCCGTCGAGCTGGTCGGCGCCGCCGCCGCCGGCCAGGGTGTCGGAATCGGCCTGGCCGAAGAGCGTGTCGCTGTCGTCGCCGCCCGCGAGGCTGTCATTGCCGGCGTCGCCGAACATGATGTCGATGCCGCCGCCGCCGTCGATGGTGTCGTCGCCGTCCTGGCCGGCCAGGGTGTCGTTGCCGGCGTCGCCGAAGATGAGGTCGGAATCGCCGCCGCCGAGGACCGAGTCGGAGCTCTCCTGCCCGGCCAGGATGTCGTTGCCCGCGCCGCCCTCGATCACGTCGACGCCGAGGCCGCCGAGGATGCTGTCGTTGCCGTCCTCGCCGCGCAGCGCGTCGCCCGAGGCGCCGCCGAGCAGGGTGTCGTTGCCGAAGCCGCCGAGGATGGAATCCGCACCGTCCTGGCCCTCGAGCAGGTCGTCCTCTCCGTCGCCGTAGATCGTGTCGTTCTCGGGCCCGCCATAGACCGTGTCGGCACCGCCGTCGCCGGCCAGCGTGTCGTTGCCGGCGTCGCCGAAGATGAGGTCGGCATCGGCGCCGCCGCGGATCGAGTCGGTGCCCGCCTGGCCGGCGAGGATGTCCTCGCCGGCATCGCCGAAGATCCAGTCGTTCTCGGTGCCGCCGAGGATGCTGTCGTTGCCGGTCTCGCCGGCCAGGATGTCGTTGCCCGAGCCGCCGAGCAGCGTGTCGTTGCCGAGGCCGCCGA
>CAYNYQ010000100.1:10723-14561 GCA_964401305.1 uncultured Acetobacteraceae bacterium
GCCAGGATGTCGTTGCCCGAGCCGCCGAGCAGCGTGTCGTTGCCGAGGCCGCCGAGCAGCGAGTCGGCGCTCGCGTCGCCCTGCAGCTGGTCGTCGCCGTCGCCGCCGAGCAGCGTGTCGTCGGTGTCGCCACCGTACATCGTGTCGTTGCCGGCGCCGCCATCTAGCATGTCGAAGCCGACATCGCCGAAGACGATGTCGGCGTCGCCCTGGCCGAGGATGGTGTCGTTGCCCGACTGCCCGGCCAGGGTGTCGTTGCCGGCATCGCCGAAGATGATGTCGTTGTCGGCGCCGCCGAGGATGGAATCGAGCCCGTCCTGGCCAGCCAGGGTGTCGTTGCCGGCATCGCCGTAGATGGTGTCGTTGCCGTTGCCGCCGAGGATGCTGTCGTCGCCTTCCAGCCCGGCCAGGGCATCGGCTCCGCCGAGCCCGAGGATGGCGTTGCCGACCTGGTTGCCGATGATGGTGTCGTTGCCCGACCCGCCGGTCGCGTTCTCGATCCAGTTGACGATGACGCCGAAGCCGTTGGTCACGGCGGCCGCCATGGCAAGGTTGTTCACCTGGCCGCCGACCGAGCTGAAGCTGTCCGGCCTGAGGTCGATGGACTGGTTCTGGCCGAAGCCCGAGACGTCGAGCGTGTCGATGCCGCCGGCATCCCAGATCGCGATGTTGGGCGCCGTGTTCTGCGTGAAGTCGTAGATCGGGCGCAGCGAGCCCTGGATGGTCGTGTTGAAGCCGTAGACGTCGTTGCCGAGCCGGGTGCCGAAATTGGCGCCGTAGAGCCGCTGCACGGCGGCGATGTCGTGCAGCAGCGGCGTCTCCGGCTGCCCCTGCGTCTCGAAGTAGGACATCAGCGTGTAGCGGTTGGTGTCCTCGATGTAGAGCGCGTCGTTCAGGTAGCTGATGGTCACGCCTGGCGCGGCATCGTAGTTGCCGGGATGCTCGAGGCCGATCGCGTGGCCGATCTCGTGCAGGATCACCATGAAGTTGCGGTCGCCCGGCACGGGCGTCGTGCCGAAGGAGGCGCGGTTCAGCCACACGTCGCCGTCGAAGCTGGCCGGTGCCGTGCTGCCCGGGAAGCCAGCGAAGGCGGCCTTGCCGTCGGTGGTCGAAAGATAGGTGGCGAAGAGGATCGAGGCGCTGTTCGACAGGCTCGAGTTGACGTCGCTGACCTGGATGAAGCGGATATTCGCCAGGTCGGACCACAGCAGCAGCCCCGGCCCGCTGATCAGCGCCTGCAGGTCGGCGCCGACCGGCTGGAAGCTCGTCGTGCCGGGCTCGCTAGCACGGAAGGCGAAGGTGACGACGGCCTCCTGGCCGAAGGTCGGGCCCCAGTGCAGGTTGCCGCGGGTGATCTGCGCCCCCGCCTGCGCGGTGGTCAGGCTGAGGGTGGGTGGGGTTCCGTTCGGCATGGCTGCGCCCTCCTGCGCGTCGCAGGGGCGGCCCTGACATGACCGGCACGGCACCTGCGCTCGATTGACGCGCCGGACGTTACGGAGCCAATAACCGCAATGTCCTCCTACGTTCGGAGGACGCGCGCGGAGTCGGGGCGCGATCGCCGCGCCCTGCGCTCAGCCCTCGACGTTGAGCATCCAGGTCACGCCGAAGCGGTCGCGCACCATGCCGAAGGCGGCGGACCAGAAGGTCTTGCCGAGCGGCATCACCACCTCCCCGCCCGCGGCGAGCGCGGCGAAGAGGCGCCCGGCGGTCGCCGCGTCAGGCGGCATCAGCGACAGCGCGAAGCCGCCGAATTCCGGCCGGCCGGAGCAGCGGCCGTCCGAGGCCATCACGGTCTGGCCGGCGATGGTGAAGCACGCATGCATCACCTTGTCGGCGCCGCCGGGCGGGCACTGCTCGGGCTCGGGGCTCTCGCGGAAGCGCATCAGCGCCGTCACCTCGGCGCCGAGGGCGTCGCGGTAGAAGCCGAGCGCCTCCTCGGTGCGGCCTTCGAAGAACAGGTAGGGCTGGAGCTGCATGGCGGCGCCTCCTGGGTGGGGCGGCCATCTTTAACCATGTGGTTAACCGTTGCCCAGCGCCGGCCTGCCCGCTCGCGACGCCGTGTCACGCACCCGACGCCGGCTCAGCCCGCCAGGTGCCGCCGCCGCCCGGCGAGCAGCCGCGGCAGCAGCCCGTCCACCGGCCCCGCCAGCACCGAGACCGCCCAGCCCAGCCCCGCCGAGAGCACCACCGCCGGCCCCGTCGGCACGTCGAGATGGTAGGACGCGAGCAGCCCCGTGATCGAGGCCAGCATCGCCAGCGCCACCGCCGCCGCCGCCATGCCCCCCACCTGCCGCGCCCAGTGCCGCGCCGCGATCGCCGGCAGCATCATCAGCCCCACGGCCATCAGCGTCCCCAGCGCCTGGAAGGCGGCCAGCAGGTTCAGCACCAGCAGCGCCATGAAGGAGAGGTGCCACCAGGCGCCGCGCGCGCCGACGCTCGCCCCGAAGGCGGGGTCGAGGCATTCCAGCACCAGCGGCCGCCAGGCGAAGGCCAGCACCAGCAGGGTCAGCGTCGCCGTCCCCGCCATCAGCAGCAACGCCGCATCGTCGACGCCGAGGGCGCTGCCGAACAGGATCTGGCCGAGCTCGAGCCCGCCGCCGCCCCAGGAGACCAGCGCCACCCCGAGCGCCAGCGACACCAGGTAGAGCGCGGCGAAATTCGCATCCTCCCGCCCACCGGTCGCGCGGGCCAGCGCGCCGGCGCCGACCGCCACCACCAGCCCCGCGCCGAGCCCGCCCAGCGCCAGCGCCGGCACCGAGAGCCCGGCCACCAGGAAGCCGATCGCCACGCCCGGCAGGATGCCGTGCGCCAGCACGTCCGCCGTCAGGCTCATCCGCCGCAGCACGAGGAAGACGCCGAGCGGCGGGGCGGCCAGAGACAGCGCCAGGCAGCCGACCAGCGCGCGGCGCAGGAAGCCGAATTCGAGAAAGGGGTCGAGCAGCACGACGCGACGGGCCAGGCCGCGCTCAGGCGGCGTCGGCGCGCGGCGCGGCGGCCTGCGCCGGCGCCGCGGCGGGCCCGGCGCAGTCGGCGGCGTCCTCGTCCCAGGCCTCGGCCATCATGCGGGCGCGCAGGCGGTTGGCGGCGGTCAGCACCTCGGCGGTCGGGCCCCAGCCCAGCCCCTCGCGCGCCAGCAGCAGCGTCTCCGGGAAGTCGCGGCGGACCATGCCGAGGTCGTGCAGCACGGCGATGACGGTGCGCCCTTCGCCATGCCAGCGACGCACCACCGCCAGCAGGTCGGTGGTGGTGCGGGCATCGAGGGCGTTGAAGGGCTCGTCGAGCAGGATCACCGGCGCGTCCTGCAGCAGCAGCCGGGCGAAGAGCACGCGCTGGAACTGCCCGGCCGAGAGGCTGCCGACCGGCCGCGCGCCGAAGCCACCAAGGCCGACCGCCTCCAGCGCTGCCAGCGCCCGGGCGCGCCCCGCGGGCGGGACGGCGCGGAACGGCCCGGTCTCGGCCCAGAGGCCGAGCAGGACGACGTCGAGGCAGGCGACCGGGAAGGCCCGGTCGATCGCCGCCTGCTGCGGCAGCAGGGCCATGCGGGCGGCGCCCCGCCCCCCGGCCTCGATGCGGCCCGATTGCGGCCGGTGCAGCCCGGCGAGGGCGCGCAGCAGGGTGGACTTGCCGGCGCCGTTCGGGCCGACGATGGCGGTCAGGCTGCCCGGCGCGAAGCGGCCCGAGAGGTGGTGCACCGCCGGCCGCCGGTCGTGGCAGACGGTCAGGTCGGTCAGGCGGATCTCGGGCGGGGTCACGCCTGCATGGCCCAGGCGACGCCGAGCCAGAGCAGGGCCGAGAGCCCGGCCGCAAGGACCAGGCGGGCGCCGGCGCCGGCGGAGAG
>CAYNYQ010000101.1:0-14543 GCA_964401305.1 uncultured Acetobacteraceae bacterium
ATCGACGGCAGCCACCACCTGAACGAGGTCTTCTTCACCGACGTGAAGGTGCCGGCGGAGAACCTGGTGGGCGAGGAGAACCGCGGCTGGTCCGTGGCCAAGTACCTGCTGGGCAACGAGCGCACCGGCATCGCCCGCCTCGGCAAGAGCAAGGAGCGCACGCGCTTCGCCAAGGAGATGGCGCGCGAGGTCAGCATGAACGGCCGGCCGCTGATCGAGGACAAGGGCTTCCGCACCCGCGTCGCGCAGATCGAGGTGGACATGAAGGCGCTGGAGATCACGCAGATGCGCGTGGTCTCGGCCTATGACAAGACGAAGGACGGCCGGCCCGACCCGCTCTCCTCCGTGCTGAAGATCAAGGGCACGGAGCTGCTGCAGGGCACGTCGGAGCTGCTGATGGACGTGGGCGGCCCGCAGGCCATGCCGGTCTGGCAGCAGGAGCTGGCGGCGCTGACCAACGAGCCGGCGGTGCTGCCGGAATGGGCGGTGCAGGCGACTCCGGCCTACCTGATGCTGCGCGCGGCCTCGATCTATGGCGGCACGAACGAGATCCAGAAGAACATCCTGAACAAGGCCGTTCTCGGTCTCTAGCGCGGCGCCCAAAAGAGCGGGTTCCAAGGGCCCTTCGGCCCTTGGCGGGAGGTCCAGGAGGGCGGCGCCCTCCTGGTGGGGAGCGGGGCGAAGCCTCGCCACACGGGGAAGCGTCCGATGGATTTCGATCTCACCGAGGACCAGCGCCTGATGGTCGAGAGTGTCGGCCGCCTGCTGGCCGACACCTATGCCTTCGAGCAGCGCAAGGCCCTGCTGAAGACCGACCAGGGCTGGAGCCCGACGCTCTGGCAGCGCTATGCCGAGCTCGGCCTGCTCGGCCTGCCCATTGCCGAGGAGCATGGCGGCTTCGGCGGCGGCGCGGTCGAGGTGATGCTGCTGATGCAGGAATTCGGCCGCTACCTGGTGCTCGAGCCCTATCTCGCCACGGTGGTGCTCGGCGGTGGCGCGGTGCGGCTCGCCGGCAGCCCGGACCAGCAGGGCGAGATCCTGCCCGCCATTGCCGCCGGCACGACCAAGCTCGCCTTCGCGCACTACGAGCGCCAGGCGCGCTACGACATGACCGACGTGATGACCACCGCGACCCTCGCCCCGAACGGCGGCGGCTTCGTGCTGGAGGGCGGGAAGAGCGTGGTGCTGGGCGGCGCCAGCGCCGATGCGCTGGTGGTCAGCGCGCGCACCGGCGGAAGCCGGCACGAGGCGGCGGGGCTCTCGCTGTTCCTCGTGGATGCCAATGCGCCGGGCATCACGCGGCGCGGCTACCGCCTCCGCGACGGCACCGAGGCGGCGGAGATCTCGCTCTCCGGCGTGAAGCTGCCGGGGCATGCGCTGCTCGGCGAGAAGGACCATGCGCTGCCGGTGATCGAGCGCGTGGTGCAGGCGGGCATCGCCGCGACCGCCGGTGAGGTGGTCGGCGCCATGGAGGCGATGCAGGCCATGACGCTCGAGTATCTCAAGACCCGCCAGCAATTCGGCCGCCCGATCGGCGACAACCAGGCGCTGCAGCACCGCGCCGCCGAGATGCTGACGGCGATGGAGCAGGGCCGCTCCATGGCCATGCTGGCCTCGATGATGGTGGACGAGCCCGACGCCGCCGAGCGGGCGCGCAACATCGCCATGGCGAAGGTCGGCGTCGGCCAGGCCGGGCGCTTCGTCAGCCAGAACGCGGTGCAGCTGCACGGCGGCATCGGCATGACGGAGGAATACGCCGTCGGCCATTTCTTCCGCCGGGTGATGGTGATCGAGCACCTGTTCGGCGACACCGCCTATCACCTGGACAGGCTGGCCGACCAGGTCGCCTGACCGGCGGCACGGCGAGGAGGGACGGAGCATGCCCGAGGGGCCGGTGCCGCGCGACGCCGAGACGGTGGCGGCGGTCTATGCGACGGATGTGCTGGTGCTCGGCGCCGGCTCCGCGGGCTGCGTTATCGCCGCGCGGCTTTCCGAGGACCCCGGCACCGAGGTGGCGCTGATCGAGGCCGGGCCTGCGGCCTGGAACGAGCCCTGGATCCGCATCCCCGCCGGCTTCGCTCGGCTCTACGCCTCCGGCAAGTACGACTGGCGTTTCCACACGGAGGCGGAGCCGGGCCTCGACGGGCGCTCCATCCACTGGCCGCGCGGCAAGGTGGTGGGCGGCTCGGGCGCGGTGAACGGCCTCGTCTACCTGCGCGGCTCCCCGCGCGACTACGACCGTTGGGCGCAGTCCGGCGCGCGCGGCTGGGCCTATGACGACGTGCTGCCCTTCTTCAAGCGCATGGAGACCTGGACCGGCGAGCCCTCGGAGGAGCGCGGCACCGACGGCCCGATCCACGCCGCCGAGGCGCGCCACGTCTCGCCCGGCGCGCAGGCCTTCATCGAGTCCGCGCTCGCGCTCGGCTACAAGCGGGTGAAGGACTTCAACGGCGCCTGGCACGAGGGCGCCGGGCCGATGCAGATGAACGTCAAGGGCGGCTTCCGCAGCCATTCGGGCGACATGTTCCTCCGCCCCGCGCGCGGCCGCGCCAACCTGCACATCCGCCCCGAGCGCGCCATCCGCCGCCTGCTGTTCGACGGCACGCGCTGCATCGGCGCGCTGGTGCAGGGTCCGGCCGGCCTCGAGCGGTGGGAGGCGCGGCGCGAGGTGGTGCTGTGCGCCGGCGCGATCGGCACGCCGCAGGTGCTGATGCTGTCGGGCATCGGCGACGGCGCCCACCTGCAGGAGATGGGCATCCCCGTGCTGCACCACAGCCCGGGCGTGGGGCGCAACCTGCAGGACCACTTCCTGCAGCGCATGCGCTACCGCACGAAGCCCTGCGGCACGGTGAACGAGCTCTGGAACCACCCCCTCGGCAAGCTGCGCATGGCCGCGCGCTACGCCTTCGACCGGCGCGGCCCGATGAGCATCGGCGCGGCGGAGGCGAATTTCTTCGCCCGCGTCCTGCCCGGCGCCGAGGAGCCGGACATGCAGTACCTCTTCGTGAACTTCACCGTCACCACCTACGACGTCGGGCCCGATGCGCATCCCGGCTTCATGTTCAGCGCCAGCATCTGCCGCCCCGAGAGCCGCGGCACCATCACGCTGCGCAGCCCCGACCCGGACGCGAAGCCGGTGATCCGCGCCAACTACCTCGAAGCCGCCTACGACCAGCACCTGATGGTGGAGGCGGTGAAATTCGGCCGGCGCATCGCCGCGCAGGGGCCGCTGGCCGCGCTGATCGAGGAGGAACTCACCCCCGGCCCGCAGGCCACCAGCGACGAGGCGATCCTGGCGCATATCCGCCGCGATGGCGGCACGGTCTACCACCCGTGCGGCACGGCGCGGATGGGGGAGGACGACCTCGCCCCCGTGGACCCGCTGCTGCGGCTGAAGGGGGTGGAGCGGCTGCGCGTGGCGGATGCCTCCGTCATGCCGCTGGTGCCCTCCTCCAACATCCAGCCGGCGGCGCTGATGATCGGCGAGCGGGCGGCGGCCTTCCTCAAGGCGGCCGCGCGGGCCTGACCCGGGGGCGGCGCGCGGGCGGCTTGCCCCGCCCGGCCATGCGGCCAATATGACGGCGGTTTGAACGGCCCGCCCGCGCCAGGGGCCAGGGCCGGCAGGGAGCGACACGCATGCTTGGCCTGATGCAGGACCGCCCGTTGCTGATCTCCGCGCTGCTGCAGCATGCGGCGCGCAACCACAGGGCGTCGAGGATCGTCTCGGCGCGGCCGGACGGCAGCGTGGTGCGCCACAGCTGGCCCGAGATCGCCGCCCGCGCCGCCCAGCTGGCCCATGCGCTGGCCGCGCGCGGCGTGCAGCAGGGCGAGCGCATAGGCACCCTGGCCTGGAACGAGCACCGCCACCTCGAGGCCTATTACGGCGTCTCCTCCATGGGCGCGGTGCTGCATACGCTGAACCCGCGCCTCTTCCCCGACCAGCTGGTGTTCATCCTGGCCGATGCCGGGGATACGCATCTTCTTGTCGACCCCACGCTCTGGCCGGTGGTGGAGGGCATCGCGGACCGGCTGCCGGCCTGCCTGCGCGCCATCATCGTCATGGGCGAGACGGGGCAGATCCCGGCCGAGAGCAGGCTGCACGGCAAGGTCGAGATCCTGGCGCAGGAGGCGCTGATCGCCGGCCAGCCGACGCAGTTCGACTGGCCCGACCTCGACGAGCGCGCGGCCTCCTCGCTCTGCTACACCTCGGGCACGACGGGCGACCCGAAGGGCGTGCTCTACAGCCACCGCTCCACCATCATCCATGCCATCAGCACGCTGCAGAAGGACTGCTTCAATTTCGGCGCGGCCGACGTGGTGATGCCGGTGGTGCCGATGTTCCATGTGAACGCCTGGGGCATTCCCTATGCCGCCGCAGCGGCCGGGGCCTCGCTGGTGCTGCCCGGGCCGAAGCTCGACCCGGCCAGCCTGCACCGGCTGATCGAGGAGGAGCGGGTCGGCTTCTCGGCCGGCGTGCCGACGATCTGGACGGCGCTGCTGCAGTGGCTGCGGGCCGACCCCGCCCGCCGCTTCAGCCACCCGCTGCGCATGGTGGTGGGCGGCACGGCGCTGCCCACCGCGATCAATGCCGGCTTCCTGAAGGAATACGGCGTCTCCATCCTGCATGCCTGGGGCATGACGGAGACGAGCCCGCTCGGGACCACCAATTCCCGCAAGCCGGAGAATGCCGACTGGGACGACGACCGCTTCCTCGACTACGCGCGCAAGCAGGGCCGGCCGCTGTTCGGCGTGGAGCTGCGCGTGCGCGACGCCGAGGGCAAGGAGATCCCGCATGACGGCGTCGCCTTCGGCGAGCTCGAGGTGCGCGGGCCCTGGATCGCCGGCGCCTATTTCAACAGGCCCGGCGACCCGGCGCACACCGCGGATGGCTGGTTCCGCACCGGCGACGTGGTGACGGTGGACGAGCTCGAGGTGATCGAGATCGTCGACCGCGCCAAGGACGTGATCAAGTCGGGCGGCGAGTGGATCAGCTCCATCACGCTCGAGAACCTGATCATGGGCCATCCGGACGTGGCGCAGGCGGCGGTGATCGCCACGCACCACCCGAAATGGGACGAGCGGCCGCTACTTCTGGTGGTGCCGAAGCCCGGTACCACGCCGACGCAGGAGAACATCCTGTCCTACTACGACGGCAAGGTGGCGAAGTGGTGGATCCCCGACGCGGTGGAGTTCGTCGAGAGCCTGCCCATGACCGCCACCGGCAAGATCTGGAAGGCGGCGCTGAAGAGCCGCCTGAAGGATCGCGCCGGCGCCGCCGGGTAGCGCCGCCGCGCGGCATCCTGCCGGGCGGCGCCGATCGCGCGGCGCGGCGGCCGTACCGGCCACGATCCGCGACGGCGCGCCGCGGATCGTGGGCCGGCGTCGTCAGGCGATGACGATGTTGTCGCCGTCCACGGCGATTTGCACGCCGAGCACCAGGATGGTCAGTGTCCCGGTCGCGCCGGTGACGCTGATCTGCGTGTCGATCGCGGCGCTGCCGCCGAAATCGCCATAGGTCACGACCGGCGCCGCGGCCCCGCTGGTGCCGTAGGCGAGCACGATGCGGTCGCCCGCCACGCCGGCCTCGCCGCGGAAATCGGTGACGATGTCGATGTCGCCGATCTCGGCGGTGACGTTGAAGCGGAAGAGGTCGTTGCCGACGCCGCCGGCCAGCGTGTCGTTGCCACGGCCGCCAATCAGCGTGTCGTTGCCCTCGCCACCGGAGAGATCGTCGGCGCCGATGCCGCCCACAAGCCGGTCCTGGCCGGCGTCGCCGCCCAGCGTGTCGTCGCCCTGGCGGCCGATCAGCGTGTCGTTGCCCTGGCCGCCCGCCAGCAGGTCATGGTCGTTGCCGCCGTCGAGCAGGTCGTTGTCGAAGCCGCCCTGCAGCGTATCGTTGCCGACCTCGCCGATCAGTTGGTCGGCGCCGACGCCGCCTTCCAGCAGGTCGTGGCCCTCGCCGCCGGCGAGGCTGTCATTGCCTTCGCTGCCGAGCAGGTGGTCGTCCTCGATGCCGCCGAGGAGGATGTCGTTGCCGTCGCCCCCGACCAGCGTGTCGTGGCCCTGGCTGCCGGAGATCATGTCCTCCCCGGCGTCGCCCTGGATGAGGTCGTCGCCCGCCTCGCCATGCAGGTCGTCGTTGCCGGTGCCGCCGGCCACGAGGTCGTTGCCGATGCCGCCGAGGACGGTGTCGTCGCCCTGGCCCGAGGCGATGGTGTCGTCGCCGTCATTGCCGCCGATGTCGTCGCCATCCAGGCCGCCGCGCAGCGAGTCCGCCCCCGCCCCGCCCTGGATGCTGTCCGCGCCGGCGGCGCCGCGCAGCGTGTCGTCGCCGCCAAGGCCCTCGGCAAAATCGGCGCTCAGGCTGCCGATCCAGTCGTCATCGAATTGGGTCCCTCTGAAGACCACCATCTCCGCCATCCCTCCGTTCGCTGTGGCGACGTTCCGCCGCGCGTGCATCATACCCTGCCCCGTCCCATGGCTGGACGATAAACAGCACAAGTTGACAAAAAACAAGATACGGCGCGTCCAAGTAGAGACGCTGGGCACAGTCCAGTCCCGCCCGAGTGGAACCGGGTTGCCCGGAGGTTGATCCGCAGCGCGGGCGGCACCGCGCCGCCGGCTTGCGGTGCAGCGCAATCAGGCTAGGCTCGGCTGCGCAGGCAGGCCCGAGGAGAGACGACCCATGCCCCGACCCCGCACAACGCGGGCGGCGATCCCGCTGCTCTTGTCCGCCGCCGTGATTCTCGGCGCCGCCCCTGCCCTGGCGCAGCAGCCCAAGGTCCTGCGCATCGCCATGACGGCGACCGACGTGCCGACCACCTCGGGCATGCCCAACAACGGCTTCGAGGGCATGCGCTTCCTCGGCTACCCGATCTTCGAGGCGCTGGTCGCCTGGGACCTGTCCGATCCCTCGAAGCTCGCCGGCCTCAAGCCCGGCCTCGCCGAGCGCTGGGAGCAGGACAGCCAGGACCCGAAGAAGTGGCGCTTCTTCCTCCGCCGCGGCGTCGCCTTCCACGACGGCACGCCGTTCAATGCCGATGCGGTGATCTGGAACCTCGACCGCTTCTTCAAGAACGACAGCCCGCAATTCGACCCGGCCGGCAGCGCCATCACCCGCGGCCGCATCCCGATCATGGGCGCCTACCGCAAGATCGACGACTTCACGGTGGAGATGGAGACCACGCGCCCCGTCTCCTACTGGCCGTACCTTGCCGTCTACCTGCTGCAGACCTCGCCCAACAGCTTCGAGCAGGGCGGGCGGGACTGGGCGCGCGTCGCCGCGCTGCCGCCGGCCGGCACCGGGCCCTTCCGCCTCTCGCGCTTCGTGCCGCGCCAGCTCGCCGAGCTCTCGCGCAACGACGGCTACTGGAACGCCGAGGGCCGGGCGAAGCTCGACCGCGTCGTGCTGGTGCCGACGCCGGAGCCGAACACGCGCCTCGCCGCGCTGCGCGGCAACCAGGTGGACTGGATCGAGGTGCCGCCGCCCGACGCCATCCCCTCGCTCCGCCAGGCCGGCTTCCAGGTGGTGACGGGCAGCTACCCGCATGTCTGGCCCTGGGTCTTCGCCGCCGGCAAGGAGGGCAGCCCGGTCCGCGACGTGCGGGTGCGCCAGGCGCTGAACTACTGTTTCGACCGGGCGGAAATGGTGGCGCTTCTCAACGGCACGGCCGAGCCCTCGGTCGGCTACTTCAAGGCCAATGATCCGAACTTCGGCAGCCCGCAGCACCGCTACCGGCTCGATCCGGCCCGCGGCCGCGCCCTGCTGCAGGAGGCAGGCTTCACCGCGCAGCGGCCGCTGACGGTGAAGATCGGCATCTCCACCAGCGGCTCGGGCCAGATGCTGCCGCTGCCGATGAACGAGTTCCTGCAGCAGTCGATGCAGCAGCATTGCGGCGTGCGGGTGACCTTCGAGGTGGTGGAGTGGAACACCCTGCTCGGCGGCCTCAGGGCCGAGCCGACCCAGCCGCAATGGCTTGGGGCGGACGGGCTGAACATCAGCCTGGTCTCCTCGGATGCGTCGCAGATGGGCCGCTGGTTCTACTCGCCGAACTTCACGCCGCGCGGCTCCAATGCCGGCCACTGGCGCGACGAGCAGTTCGACACCGCCTTCGCCGCGCTCGAGCAGGAGCGCGACCCGGCGAAGCTCGCCGTGCTGCTGCGCACCGCGCATGAGCGGCTGGTGGACAACCCGCCCTGGCTCTGGATCGTGCACGACCTGAACCCGCGCGCCATGACGCGGCGCGTGCAGGGCTTCGCCAGCCCGCAGAGCTGGTTCATCGACCTCGCGCGGGTTGACCTGCAGTAGGGCGGGCCATGGCGCGTCCCGCCGCGGCGCGCTAGACCACGACAGGCGGGCACGGGGCCACCGATGTCGGTCCTGCCCCTTGTCCGTCCGCGTGATCGACGCCTTCGGGCGCCGCATCCTTCGGCGATCGCGCTCGAGAGCAACGCCCGGCGGGATGGTGCCGCCCTGCGGCCCGGCCGATCGGGTGTGAGCCGCCAGGGCCCGTCGGGTCCGGCAGCAGGCGCCTCCGGCCGGGCGGTGCCGCGCGCCTGGGCGGCTCGCCAGCCAGGGGAGAAGACGATGCCACGCCCGTTCGCCCTGCTGCTGCTCCTTCTCCTCGGCCTTGCCGGATGCGGCGCGGTCCAGGCCGGCGGCCAGTATTCCGGCGTGCCGGACAGCACCGTGGGTGACTGGCGCTTCCCTGTCGGCACCATCTCCACCGGCGGCCGCATCGACCTCAACCGCGAGCGCTACAGCTACTAGAGCGTGATCGCCGAAGGGCGTAACGCCCGCAGGCGTGAATCACGCGAAGAAGCAACGCGCTGGACCACGATCCGCGATTCCGTGCTCGCGGATCGTGGTCTAGCGCTGCCGGCGGAGGCAGTCTGCCCGCCGCTTGCATGCCTCTTGCATGGCCCCGGGCGACCCCAGCAGGGAGAGGCCCCGGCCATGATTCGCTTCCGCCACGCCGTCGGGGGTGCCGCGCTCGCCGCCGTGCTTGCCGCCGCACCCGCCCTCGCCCAGGCGCCGCCCAAGGTGCTGCGCATCGGCATGACCGCGGCCGACGTGCCGACCACCTCGGGCATGCCGAACAACGGCTTCGAGGGCATGCGCTTCCTCGGCTATCCGATCTTCGAGGCGCCGGTGCTCTGGGACCTCTCGGATCCCTCGAAGCCGGCCGGGCTGCGGGCGGGCCTGGCCGAGAGCTGGTCGCAGGCGCCGGACGACCCAAAGACCTGGATCTTCCGCCTGCGCCCGGGCGTCACCTTCCACGACGGCACGCCCTGGAACGCGGATGCCTTCCTCTGGAGCATGGACCGCTACTTCAAGCAGGACGCGCCGCAATTCGACCCGGCCGCCAGCGCCATCACCCGCGCCCGCATCCCGATCCTGGCCGGCTACCGCAAGATCGACGACATGACGGTGGCGATCGGCACCACCCGGGTCGCCAGCTACTTCCCCTTCATGGCGGTCTACCTGCTGATGACCTCGCCGCAGAGCTTCGAGCAGGGCGGCCGGGACTGGGCACGGGTGGCGCAGCTGCCGCCCGCCGGGACGGGGCCCTTCCGCCTCGCCCGGTTCACGCCCCGGGTCAGCGCCGAGCTGGCGAAGCACGAGGGCTACTGGGACCGGGCGCGCGTCCCCCGCCTCGATCGCATCATCCTGCTGCCCATTCCGGAGGCGAATACCCGCCTCGCCGCCCTGCGCGGCGGCCAGGTGGACTGGATCGAGGTGCCGCCGCCCGATGCCATCCCCTCGCTCCGCCAGGCCGGCTTCCAGATCACCACGGGCAGCTACCCGCATGTCTGGCCCTACCTGATGCAGACCGCCGAGGGCAGCCCGCTGCGCGACGTCCGGGTGCGGCAGGCGTTGAACTACTGCATCGACCGCGCCGCGCTGGTGCAGTTCCTCAACGGCACGGCCGAGCCCTCGGTCGGCTTCCTCAAGCCCTCCGACCCCGCCTTCGGCAACCCGCAGCACCGCTACCGCCACGACCCGGCCATGGGCCGCCGCCTGCTGGCCGAGGCGGGCTTCACCGCGCAGCGCCCGCTCGCCTTCAAGGTGATGATCTCGACCAGCGGCTCGGGCCAGATGCTGCCGCTGCCGATGAACGAGTTCGTGCAACAGTCGCTGCGCGAGTCCTGCGGCGTGAACCTGAGCTTCGAGGTCACCGAGTGGAACACGCTGCTGACCGCGGTGCGCGCCGCGCCCGGCGCGCCGGTGGCGGCGGGCAGCCACGCGATCAACGTCTCCTCGCCCTCCTCCGACCCGTCGGTCGCGGCGCGCTACTTCCTGCAGGCCTTCGTGCCGCCGAACGGCTTCAACTGGCCGCAATGGACCGACCCGACCTTCGAGGAGGCCTTCGCCGCGCTGGAGAACGCCCGCGACCCCGCCGCCTTCAGCGCCGCCTATGCCCGGGCGCATGAGCGCGTGGTGGACAACCCGCCCTGGCTCTTCATCGTGCACGACCTCAATCCGCGGGCCATGTCCCGTCGCGTGCGCGGTTTCGTCTCGGTGCAGTCCTGGTTCCAGGATCTGGTCCCGGTGGACCTGCAGTAACGGCGCATCCGCGCAAGCGTAACGCGCGGGCGGATGGACTTGCCCGCGCTTTGCGGCCAAGGTGCGCCCCCGCGCGGCCCCCCGCGCGACAGCCTGGCCGGACCGACGGGGGTGGCCCCGTCCGTGCCGGCGGGCACCTTCACCTCAAGGATGTCAGGGATGAGCGAGAGCAAGTCAGAGCGCCGCGCCGCGCGCGCCGAAGCCGGCGCCGGCGCCGGCGGGCCGCCGACCTTCAGCGTCGTCGCCTCGGGCGAGAACGTGGTGCTGGTCAACACCCATACCGGCCAGACCTGGGCCATGGCGACCGATGGCGCGCGCCCGGTCTGGCATCCGGTCGGCTTCGAGGGCTCGGCCGACCGCGCGCCGCGCCGCCGCGCCGGCAAGAAGGAGGCCGCGGAGGCCTGAGCCTCCGGGCCGCCGCGGGTCCGGGCGGGCGGCCAGACGCCGCACCCCGCCCGGACCGCGCAGGCGCCGGCGCATTCGCGGCCGCGCCCCTTGCCGAGGGCGCGGCCCTCCCTCAGGCTTGGCGCCGTTGAGGGAGAGACGTTCATGCCGCCTGCCGCGTCGCCGGCCGCCGCCCATGATTTCGCCAGGCTCGATGCGCTGGTGCGGCCGCGTTCGGTCGCGGTGATCGGCGCCTCGGACGAGGCCGCGCGCATCGGCGGCCGCCCGGTCGCCTACATGAAGAGCCAGGGCTTCCAGGGCGCGCTCTGGCCGGTGAACCCGCGCCGGCCGACGGTGCAGGGGCTGCCGGCCTTCGCCTCCGTCGCCGACCTGCCCGCCGCGCCCGATGTCGCCATCATCGCCGTGCCGGTCGATCTGGCGATCCAGGCCGTGGAGGATCTCGGCGCCAAGGGCTGCCGCGCCGTCATCTGCTTCACCGCCGGCTTCGCCGAGGTGGACGCGGCGGGGGAAGCCGCGCAGCAGCGCCTGACGGCGGCCGCGCGCAAGCACGGCGTGCGCCTGCTCGGGCCCAATTGCCTCGGCCTCTTCAACGCGCCTTCGGCCTTCTACGCCACCTTCTCGGCCAGCTTCGAGAAGGGCTGGCCGATCCCGGGGCGGATCGGCATCGCCTCGCAATCCGGCGCCTATGGCACGCATGTGTTCGCCGCCGCGCTCGACCGCGGCCTCGGCACCAATGTCTGCATCACCACCGGCAACGAGGCCGATGTCGCGCTCGGCGAGGTGCTGGGCTGGATGGCGCAGGCGGAGGAGGTCGACGTCATCTGCGCCTATGCGGAAGGCATCCGCGAGAGCGGCACCTTCCTCGCCGCGCTCGACCTCGCGCGGCGCAACCGCAAGCCGATCGTGATGATGAAGGTCGGGCGCTCGGCGCTGGGTGGCCAGGCGGCGAAGTCGCACACCGCCTCCATCGCCGGCGACGACACGGTGACCCAGGCGGTGCTGGACGAGTTCGGCGTGGTGCGCGCGCGGACGACGGAGGAAATGCTCGACATCGCCTATGCCGCGACGAAGCGCATCTACCCCGCGCGCAACGCCATGGGCGTGCTGACGGTCTCGGGTGGTGCGGGCGTGCTGATCTCCGACGCCGCGGCGGATGCCGGCGTCGAGATGCCGCCCATGCCGGAGGCGGCGCAGGAGAGGCTGCGCGCGCTGATCCCCTTCTGCGCGCCGCGCAACCCGGTGGACTGCACGGCGCAGGTGACGAACGAGCTCTCGCTGATCCGCACCTTCACCGAGAGCGTGGCCAAGGATGGCGGCTACCCCGCGATCCTCGCCTTCTGGTCGCAGGTGGCGGGCGGCACCACCACGGGGCCGAAGCTGCAGCCGATGATGCGTGAGGTCCGCGCCGACTACCCGGACCGGCTCTGGGTGATGTCCATGCTCGCGCCGCAGAAGGTGCGCGAGTACGAGGCCGATGGCTGGCTCTGCTTCGAGGACCCCTCGCGCGCGGTGAACGCGATCGGCGCCATGGTGCGCTTCGGCGCCGCCTTCGAGCGGGCGGCGCAGCCCGCCCCCGCGGTGCCGCTGCCCCGCGTCGCGCTGCCGGCCACCACCCCGTCCGAGGCGGTGGCGAAGGCGCTGCTGGCCGAGGCCGGCGTGCCCGCCGTGCCCGAGCACGCCTGCAGCGACAGCGAGGCCGCCGTCGCCGCCGCGAGCGCGATCGGCTACCCGGTGGTGCTGAAGATCCTCTCGCCCGACATCCTGCACAAGAGCGAGATCGGCGGCGTGCTGCTGGATGTCGCCGACGCCGATGGCGTGCGCCACGGCTTCGCCACGCTGCTCGAGCGCGCGCGCCACCACGCGCCGGCCGCGCGCATCGAGGGCGTGCTGGTGGCCAAGCAGATCAAGGGTGCGGTCGAGATGGCGCTCGGCATCGTCCGCGACCCGGTCTTCGGGCCGGTGGCGATGGTCGGCCTGGGCGGCATCTTCATCGAGATCCTGAAGGATGTCTGCCTGCGCCGCTGCCCCTTCGACGCCACCGAGGCCGAGCGGATGATCCGCAGCCTGAAGGGCTTCCCGCTGCTCGATGGCGCACGCGGCCGACCCAGGGCCGATGTCGCGGCGCTGGCCCGCGCGCTCTCCGCGCTCTCGGCCTTCGCCGTCGCGGCCGGGCCGCGGCTGCTCTCCATCGACGTGAACCCGATGCTGGTGCTGCCCGAGGGGCAGGGCTGCTTCGCGGCGGATGCGGTGATCGAACTCGAGGGAGGCAAGCCCTGATGCCCATCAACACCGAGCACCTGCTGAACTACCCGATCCCCGAGGTGCGGCAGGCGCTGCGCTGGCAGGACATCGCGCTGTACAATTTCTCGGTCGGCCTCGGGCAGGACCCGATGGACGAGAAGCAGCTCGACTTCCTCTACGAGCCGCGGCTGAAGGTGATGCCCTCGATGCCCGTGGTTTTGGGCTCGCCCGGCTTCTGGTCGCGCAACCCGGACACGGGCATCGACTGGAAGCAGATCCTGCACGGCGAGCAGGGCCTGGTGCTGCACCGCCCGCTGCCGACCGAGGGCGAGATCATCGGGCGCTCCCGCATCACCGGCCTGGTCGATCGCGGCGCCGGCAAGGGCGCGCTGATGTATTCCGAGCGGACGGTGGTGGATGCGAAGACCGGCGCGCCGCTGGCGACGCTGACCTCCACCAGCTTCATGCGCGGCGATGGCGGCTTCGGCGGCCCCTCGGGCCCGGTGAAGCAGCCGCACCCGGAGCCGGAGCGCGCGCCCGACATCACGCTGGATCTCGCCACGCGGCCGGAGCAGGCGCTGGTCTATCGCCTCAACAGCGACCTCAACCCGCTGCACATCGACCCGGAGGTGGCCAAGGCCGCCGGCTTCCCGCGCCCGATCCTGCACGGCCTCTGCACCTTCGGCACGGTCTGCCACGCCCTGCTGCGCAGCCTCTGCGACTACGACACCACGCGCTTCGGGCGGATGGACCTGCGCTTCACCTCGCCGGTCTTCCCCGGCGAGACCATCCGCACCGAGATCTGGAAGGAGGAGGGCGGGGCCGCCTTCCGCGCACGCCTGCTGGAGCGCGACGTGGTGGTGGTGCGGAACGGGCTGTTCCGTTTCGCCTGAGCGCGGCGAAACGGCGGAGGCGACGGTTTCGCCCTTCGGCGAAGCGCCGGGCGCCGCGCCGGCGCATGCTGCGCCGCGACCGAGGAGGGACCGCCATGACCCAGGCCGAACGCGCCGAGGCCTTCGCCGCCCTGCACGAGGGGGGCTGCTTCGCCCTGCTCAACGCCTGGGACGCGGGCAGCGCCAGGCTGCTGGACCAGGCCGGCGCCAAGGCGCTGGCCACCACCTCGGCCGGCGCCGCCTGGGCGCTCGGCCGGCGCGATGGCGCGCTCAGCCGGGCCGAGGCGCTGGCCAACGCCCGCATCATCATGGCCGAGACCGCCCTGCCGGTCTCCGCCGACCTCGAGGACGGCTACGGCCCGGCGCCGGAGGATTGCGCGCTGACGGTGCGCGAGGCCGCCGCCGCGGGCCTCGTCGGCTGCACCATCGAGGACACG
>CAYNYQ010000102.1:0-14440 GCA_964401305.1 uncultured Acetobacteraceae bacterium
GCGGCGCACCCGATCTTCCGCGGCCTCGCCGCCAGCGGCTGGCACACCGGCGCGCTGATGATGTCGCTGGTGACCCAGGCGCTGGCCGGACTGCCCTGGGGCGTCGTCGGCGCCGGCGGGGAACTGCAATGGGCCCGGCCCGTGCGGCCCGGTGACCGCCTGCGGCTCGAGGTCGAAGTGATGGAGGTGACCCCTTCCCGCTCTCGCCCCGATCGCGGCACGGCGCTGATGCGCAACCGCCTGATCAACCAGGCCGGCGAGGTCGTGACGGAGTTCACGCCGCGCATCATCGTGCCGACCCGACCGGCCTAGGAGCCTCGCATGGCCTACGACTTCGACCTCTTCGTCATCGGCGGCGGCTCGGCCGGCGTGCGGTGCGCGCGCATCGCCGCCGGGCATGGCGCGCGCGTCGCCGTGGCCGAGGAGCGCTTCTGGGGCGGCACCTGCGTCAATGTCGGCTGCGTGCCGAAGAAGATCATGGTCAATGCCGCCGAATACGCGATGTGGGCCGAGGACGCGCCGCGCTTCGGCTGGGAGCTCGCCCCGCCCACGGGCTTCGACCTTTCGAAGCTCGCCGCGGCGCGGGATGCCGAGGTGGCGCGGCTGAACGGCATCTACGCCAGGCTGCTGGCCAATGCCGGCGCCACCGCCTTCGATGCCCGCGCCACCTTCCTCGACGCCCATACGCTCGAGGTCGGCGGCCAGCGCGTCACCGCCGAGCGGATCGTCGTCGCCGTCGGCGGCCGCGCCGTGCGGCCGGAGATCCCGGGCGCCGAGCTCGGCATGCTCTCCGACGACGTCTTCCTGATGTCCTCCGTGCCGAAGCGGCTGACGGTGGTCGGCGCCGGCTACATCGCGCTGGAGTTCGCCTGCATCTTCCGCGCCTTCGGCTCGGAGGTGGACGTGGTCTACCGCGCCGACCTGCCGCTCCGCGGCTTCGACCAGGACATCCGCGTCGCCCTGAAGGAGGCGCTGGAGGCGCAGGGCATCCGCCTGCACAGCGGCCACAACCCCGCCCGCCTCGACCGCCAGGGCGACCACCTCAGGCTCAGCCTGCTCGGCGGCGAGGGCATCGAGAGCGACGCCGTGCTCTTCGCCATCGGCCGCGAGCCCAACACCCATGGCCTCGGCCTCGAGAAGGCGGGCGTGATGTGCACCGAGGGCGGCGCCATCGAGGTGGACGAGGAGCACCGCACCACCGCGCCGCATATCTGGGCGATCGGCGACGTGACGGACCGGCTCAACCTGACGCCGATGGCGACCGCGGTCGGCCATGCCCTGGCCGACACGCTCTTCGGCAGCAACCCGCGCCGCGCGAGCTACCTGAACGTGCCGACGGCGGTCTTCACCTCGCCGCCCATCGGCACCGTCGGCATGACGGAGGCGGATGCCGCGGCGATCGGCCCCGTCGACATCTACGTCACCCGCTTCACCCCGATGCGCCACACCCTCAGCGGCCGGCCGGGACGGAAGACGCTGATGAAACTCGTCGTCTGCCAGGAGACGCGCAAGGTGCTCGGCGCACACATGCTGGGAGAGGATGCCGGGGAGATCATGCAGGGCATCGGCATCGCCGTCGCCGCCGGGCTGACGAAGGAGGATTTCGACCGCACCATCGGCATCCATCCGACGGCGGCCGAGGAGTTCGTCACGCTGCGCACCCGCACGCGCGAGGCCGGTCCGCACCTCCAGGCGAAGGCGGCGGAGTGAGCCCCGCCTCTCGCCTCGCCGTCATCTTCTCCTGCGTCGGCCATTTCCAGCACCACGTCCTGACGGGGCTCTTCCTCACCCTGGTCATCCTGCTCGAGCGGGCGTGGGAGCGGCCCTTCGACGAGCTGATCGGCCTTTGGACCCTCGGCGCGCTGCTGGTGGGCGCGGGGGCGCCGCTGGCGGGCTGGCTTGCCGACCGCTTCGGCCATGACCGCATGATGGCGGCCTTCTTCCTCGGCGCCGGCGCGGCGACGGTGGCGGCGGGGCTCACCGCCGGCCCCGCGCCGATGACGGCGGCCCTCGCCGCGCTCGGCCTCTTCGGCGCGATCTATCACCCCGTGGGCCTGGCCTGGGTGACGCAGGCCGCGCCGGCGGGCGCGCGCGGGCGGGTGATGGGCATGGTCGGCATCGCCGGCTCGCTCGGCGTCGCGGCCGCGGCGCTCGTCGCCGGCGGGCTCGCCGCCTGGCTCGGCTGGCGCGGCGCGCTGATGGTGCCCGGCGCCGTCGCCATGGCGACCGGGCTGGCGCTCGCCCTGCTGATCGCCCGCGGCGCCTTCGCCGGCATCGGGCGCCAGGGCCCGCATGCCACGTCCGCGGCGACGACCGCGGAGGAGGCCGTACCCGAGCGCACGCCGCGCGTCGTCTTCGTCGTGCTCTTCGTCACCCTCGCCTGCGGCTCCATCCTCTTCAACGCCTTCTCGACCGCCGCGCCGAAATGGCTCAGCGAGGCGCTCGGCACCACGGACGTGGCGCGCATCGGCGCCCTGGTCGGCTTTGTCTTCCTCTTCGGCAGCCTGGCCCATCTCGCCGGCGGCTGGCTGGCCGACCGGGTGCCGCTGAAGCCGCTCTACGTGGCGAGCTTCGCGGTGAAGCTGCCGCTGCTGCTCGTCGCCGGCCTCGCCGGGGGGTGGGAGGCGGTGGCGGTCGCGGCGCTCTTCACGCTGATGATGGATGTCGGCGTGCCGGCCGAGAACCTGCTGCTGGCGCGCTATTCCTCGGGCCGGCGGCGTGGCCTGGCCTTCGGCATCAAGTACGCGATGAGCTTCGTCGCCGCCCCGGTCGGCGTCGGCATGGTGGCGGCGCTCTACGGCGTCGGCGGCCCGGGCTTCCAGGCGATGTTCCTGGTGTTGGCGGGGCTCACCCTGGCGATGTTGCTTGCCGCGTTGGCGCTGCCCGGCACGCCGCGGCGCGACGCCCTCGCCGCGTCCGGCGCGGCGCCCGCGGAATAGGTCGGGCCAGGGTTCACCTCGCGACGCGGCTCCGCTATCGTTGAGCATCGACGGTCGCGGCTCGGGGCCCGCCTTGCCGGCCCGTCACGGCTGGACCCGCGCGCCCGCGCCCACGGCGCCGCGGCGGGTCAGGGAGAACGCTAGAGATGGTTGCGCGCGCGTGGCACCCCGGCAGCTGGCGGGACATGCCGATCCGCCAGGTCCCGGACTACCTCGACCCCGCGAGGCTCGCGGCGATGGAGGAGAAGCTCGCCCGCTTTCCCCCGCTCGTCTTCGCCGGCGAGGCGCGGCGGCTGAAGGCGGCGCTGGCGCGCGCCGGCGACGGCCAGGCCTTCGTGCTGCAGGGCGGCGACTGCGCCGAGAGCTTCGCCGACTTCACCGCCAACACGATCCGCGACACCTTCCGCGTGCTGCTGCAGATGGCCGTGGTGCTCACCTTCGGCGGCTCGCTGCCGGTGGTGAAGCTCGGGCGGATGGCCGGGCAGTTCGCCAAGCCGCGCTCCTCCGACGTCGAGAAGAAGGGCGATGTCACGCTGCCCTCCTACCGCGGCGACATCATCAACGGGCCGGACTTCACGCCCGAGGCGCGGATCCCCGACCCGGCGCGGATGGAGTTCGCCTACATGCAGTCGGCGGCGACGCTGAACCTGCTGCGCGCCTTCGCCACCGGCGGCTACGCGGACCTGCACCAGGTGCACCGCTGGAACCTCGGCTTCGTGGCGCGCAGCCCGCTCGCCTCGCGCTACGAGGATCTCGCGCACCGCATCGACGAGACGCTGAACTTCATGGCGGCCTGCGGCATGTCCGAGCTGCCGCAGGTGCGCGAGACCGATTTCTACACCAGCCACGAGAGCCTGCTGCTGCCCTACGAGCAGGCGCTGACCCGCGTCGATTCCACCACCGGCGACTGGTACGCCTGCTCGGCGCATTTCCTCTGGATCGGCGACCGCACGCGCCAGCCCGAGGGCGCGCATGTCGAGTTCCTGCGCGGCGTGCGCAACCCGATCGGCATGAAGGTGGGCCCGACCAGCGACCCGGCCGAGCTCGTGCGCCTGACCGAGATCCTGAACCCGGCCAACGAGAAGGGCCGCCTGACGCTGATCAGCCGCATGGGCGCCGACAAGGTGGAGGCGAAGCTGCGGCCGCTGCTGGCCGCGGTGGCGCGCGCCGGGCGCCAGGTGACCTGGCTCTGCGACCCGATGCACGGCAACACCACCACCGTCGGCGCCTACAAGACGCGGAACTTCGACGCCATCATGGCCGAGGTGCGCGGCTTCTTCGCCGCCCACGACGCCGAGGGCACCATCCCCGGCGGCGTCCATGTGGAGATGACGGGCAGCGACGTCACCGAATGCCTCGGCGGCGCGCATCGGCTCAGCGAGGCCGACCTCGCGGCCAACTACGCCACCTTCTGCGACCCGCGGCTGAACGCCGAGCAGTCGCTCGAGCTCGCCTTCCTGATCGCCGAGGAGCTGAAGGCGCGCCGCCAGCGCGTCGAGCAGAGCCCGGCCCAGGCGGCGCAATAGCCGCCCCGCCGCGCGCGGCGTCACGCGGCGCGCGGCGGCAACGAAGCATGGGGTGACAGCGCCCCGGCCCCGGCCGGGCCGCCACCGGCGCGAGGCGCAAGCATGTCGCAGAGGACCGAGGGGGAGACGACGCGGGGGGAGACGGGGCAGGCGGAAGCCCGCGCCGCGCTCGACGACGCGATCGCGGCGCGGACGGACGCCTATTTCAACCGCACCCGGCGGATCGTGCAGCGCTTCGGCGATTGCCGCGTCACCTACGCGGTCTTTCTCCGCCGCCCCGTGGTCTCGGCGCCGCGGCTGATGCTCTCCTGGCTCGAGGAGGTGGCGCGCACCCGCGGCACGCGCTTCGACATCGAGCTGATGCACCCCGAGGGCACCTGGGTCGGCGCCGGCGACCCGATCCTCTATCTCTCCGGCTCCTTCGCCGAGCTTGCCGACCTCGAGACCATCTACCTGCAGAAGCTGGGCCCGGCCTGCGTGGCCGCGCACAACGCCTTCCAGATGTGCCTCGAGCTGCCGAAGGTGGCCTTCCTGGCGATGGATGCGCGCCACTGCGCCGGCGCCGAGATGCAGGACATGATGGCCTATGCCGCGGCGGTCGGTGGCCGCGCGGCCCGCGCCGAAGGCGCGCGCGGCTTCATCGGCAACGCCACGGACCTGACGGCGCACTGGTTCGCCGAGCCGGGCGAGCCGGCGCCGCGGCGCGGGCGCGGCACCATGCCGCACGCGCTGATCGGCTACGCCAACTCCACCGTCCGCGCCGCCGAGATGTTCCACGAGGCCTTCCCCGACGAGGACCTCACCGTGCTGACCGACTATTTCGGGCGCGAGGTGACGGACGGCGTGGCGGTCTGCCGCCGCTTCCCAGAGCTCGCCGCGGCGGGGCGGCTGGCGGTCCGGCTCGACACCCATGGCGGCCGCTTCCTCGAGACGCTCGATCCGGCCGAGAGCTACGCCGTGCTGGAACGCCACGCGCCGGGCGCGATCCGCCGCTACCGCAGCGAGACGGAGCTGCGCCACCTGGTCGGCACCGGCGTCTCCGCCGCCGCCGTCTGGCGCATGCGCGAGGCGCTGGACGAGGCCGGGTTCCCGAAGGTGCGCATCGTCGCCTCCTCCGGCTTCAATGTCGGCAAGTGCCGCGTCATGGCGGAGGCGAAGGCGCCGATCGACGTCGTCGGCACCGGCAGCTTCATCCCCGACATCTGGTCCGAGACCTACGCCACCGCCGACATCGTCGCCTATGACGGCGAGGCGCGGGTGAAGGTCGGACGCGAATTCCTGCTGCGCCGCAACGGCGAGCGCCGGCGCGGCGGCAACGGCCACGCCGCCGGCGGCTGAGCCCGCCTACAACGCCCGGAGGTCGAGCAGCGGCGCGTGCTGCTGCGCGCCGTAGACATCGCTGTCGCCGAAGCCGCCCGAGGCGATCTCCCGCCGGATCGAGAACTTCACCGCATTGGCGAAGCCGTGCCACTCGAAGCTCAGCACCTCGTTGGGCGAGAGGCCATAGGCGCGCGCCACCGCCGCGCGGTCGAGATGCCCCGCCGCCTGCGCCGCGGCGAAGGTCGCGGCGTCGCGGAACATGATGTCGAAGGTGAAGATGAAGGGGCCCGCATTCTTGCTGCGGATCACCTTGCAGACCTCGCGCAGCGGCACGGGCGTCATGCGGCCTCCTCCAGCCGCCAGGCGAAGCGCCCGACGGGATCGGGCATCTCCATCAGGTGGTAGATGCTGAACTCGAAGACCGGGCCCGCCGGGATCTCGGCCGGGGAGAAGGGCAGCGCGATGTTCCCCGCCGTCGCCAGCCGACCCGGATAGGACCAGTGCAGCAGCAGGCTGCGCGCCGCGCCCGCCGCCGCAGCGGCGATCGCCTCCGTCTCGCCCACCACGTCGACCAGCAGCCCGATCTCGTGCGGCGTCGCGCGCAGCGGCTCGAGCCGGCCCATCACGCCGTCGAGCCCGTAGCGGTGGAAGCGGATGCGGTACTGGTCGGGGCGGATGCGCGGCGCGAGGACGGCGGCGATGCGCTCCGTGACGCCGGCCTGGATCGCGTCGATCTGGCGGATCATGCCGGGGTCGCGGATGCCGCCGACGACGATGTTGCGGAAGCCGACCCGCCGCGCGCCCTCGAGCTTCACGCGGTGCACCGGGTCCGGGATGTGCCGCGTGCCGGAGACGCGGACGCGCCGCCCGTCCAGCGCCTCGAAGCGGGTCCGGCGCAGGTCGGAGACGCCGCCCGGCCCCGGCAGCAGCACGGGGTCGGTCTTCTCGTACATGGTGTGCGCGGCGACGCTCTCGACCGTGCAGGCGCGGTCCTCGGTGCAGGGCTCGACGATGAAGTCCTGCGGGCGGATGCGCCCCAAGAGCAGGTCGGCGCCGCCCACGGGCTCGGCGGCCAGGGCGCCGCATTCGAGGATCTTGCCGGCATGCACGGACAGCCCGCGGTCGTAGCCGCGCGCCACCGGCAGGGCGGCGATGTTCGCGGGATCCCAGGCGCGGCCGGAGACGACGATGTCGGCGTCGCTCCCGGCCAGCGCCGCGGCGATCGGCTCGATGCCGATCTGGGCGACGACATGCGCGGCCTCCTCGATATCGGCTTCGCTCGGCAGGCCGGGCGTCTCGAAGGCGCTGATCCGGCCCTCGCGCAGCGCGGCGCGGAGCTCGTCCTTGTGCATCTCGCTGCTGATCACGGCCAGCCGGCGCGGCCGCCCCGTGGCGGCGATGCAGTCGCGCAGGATGTCGAGCGTATGCGCCAGGTGCACGTCCGAGCCCGCGCCGCCGGCCGAGCCGATCACCAGCTTGGCGCCGCTCTCGATCTGCGCCTCCAGCAGCAGCGCCAGGTCGCGCCGCACCATGGCGTCGCTGCAGAAGGGCTTGCCCGAGCCGAGGTAGTAAGGCCCGGGATCGGTGCTGCCGGCATCGACCGCGATCAGGTCGAGCCCGACGCGGACCGCGCGCTCGAGCGAGCGCTCGAGGAAGCCGTAGCCCAGCATTCCGCAGGAGACGACGACAAGCTCCCCTTCCTCGCGCGGCGTCATGGCGATGCTCCCTCCGGCGCGGGGCGCGGTGGCGCCGCCGATGGCCAAGGGGCGATGCTCGGAAGCGCGGGCCCCCGGAGTCAAGGCCGGGCGCAGCGGCGCCTGCCCCGCGGGGGGGGCGCCACCCGGAACCCCGCCGGGCCGCCGCGCGTCTGGCGCAAGCCGCGCGGCGCGGCGTACAAGCCTCGGCCATGCCCGGGCGCCGCCGCGGCAGGGATGCGGGGCGCAGGGGCGAGGACCGGCTCGAGGGGCGTCGCCCCGCCGGCAGGAAGGCAGCAGGCATGACGGACCAGCAGCGGGGCAGCGCCTTCGACACCGGCCTCTTCGGCCGCGAGGGCGGCTATGGCGTGCGCATCATGGATCTCTCGGGCGGCAACGGCGCCGACCCGGTGGAGACCATCCGCGGCTTCCAGACGCTGGAGCACGCCAACGCCTTCGCCCGCCGCTACGTGCGCGACAGCCTGGAACGCTGCCGCGCCGCGGGCATGACGCCCGAGGAGGTGATCGCCGCCTGGTTCGCCTTCGGCGAGGATGCCGAGGTGCTGGGCGGCAAGGACGAGGCCTGGCGCAGCGCCGCCGAGCTCGGCGACTTCGCCCGCCAGCCGGTGCGCGACGCGGAGGAGCGGAACTGGCGCATCATCGACCCCCGCCGCGACGAGGAGGCCGAGGAGGGGGAGGAGGAATGAGCCACCGCGTGCTCTGCGGCGACTTCGCCCACTACCAGGACCCGGAGGAGGAGTGGGAGGTCGCGGGCTTCGCCAGCGCCGAGGCGGCCCGCGAATACGCCCGCCGCTTCATCCGCGCGCAGATCGAGGACCTGCGCCGGGAGATGCCCGAGGCGGAGGAATTGCGCCGCGCCTATCTCGCCTGGGGCGAATACGCCGCGGCCGAGGGCTTCGACAGCGCCGCCTGGGTGGAGCACTGCATCGCCACCCCGGCGACGCGGCGCGCCGAGACCGACTATGCCGCGCTCGACCCCGGGGCTTGAGGGCGGGGGGTCAGCGGCGGATGCCCTCGATCACGCGCCGGTTGTAGCTGGCGGCCATGCCGGGGATCAGCAGCAGGTCCACCAGCCACCAGAGCCCGATCAGCAGCAGCCCCGCATAGCCGACCAGCAGGAAGGTCAGCGCCCAGGAGAGGCCGAACAGCGCGAGCATCGCCAGGCCCGACGCCACCCGCCCGAGGTAGAACCGATGCACCCCGAAATAGCCCAGGAAGAACCAGAGCAGGTAGGCGATGAGGATCGATCGCTTCGCCGCGTCGTAGCGCATGCTCGTCATGGCGTCGGCGGAGGCGGGGTGGTGGCGGTCGCTCGGCACGGGCAGCGCTCCTTCCGGCGGCAGGGGCCGCCCCGCCATGCAACGCGGGGCGCGCGGTGAAGCTCCGCTTCGCACCCTCGCCGACCGGCCTGCTGCATGTCGGCAATGCCCGCACCGCGCTGGTGAACTGGCTGCTGGCGCGCCAGCTCGGCGGCCGGGTGCTGCTCCGGCTCGACGACACCGACACCGCGCGCAGCAAGGCGGAATACGCGGACGCCCTGGCGGAGGACCTGCGGTGGCTCGGCCTCGACTGGGACGAGAGCTTCCGCCAGTCCGACCGCGGCGCGCTCTACGCCGCCGCCGCCGAGCGGCTGAAGGCCGGCGGCCGGCTCTACCCCTGCCTCGAGAACGAGGAGGAGCTGCGCTCGAAGCGCGAGCGGCAGCTGCGCGCCGGCAAGCCCCCGGTCTATGACCGGGCCGCGCTGTCGCTGACCGCCGACCAGCTCGCCCGCGCCCGCGCCAACGGCAAGGAGCCCTATTGGCGCTTCAAGCTCTCGCACCGCAGCGTCGCCTGGCGCGACGGCGTGCTCGGGGAGCGGCAGGTGAAGCTGCCCTCGCTCTCGGATCCGGTGCTGATCCGGGCCGACGGCACGCCGCTCTACACCTTCACCTCCGTGGTGGACGACCTCGAGAGCGGGGTGACGCATGTGGTGCGCGGCGAGGACCACGTGACCAATACCGGCGTGCAGCTCGATCTCTGGGAGGCGCTGGGGGGCGACCCGCAGGCCCTCGCCTTCGCCCACCTGCCGCTGCTGACGGATGCCGATGGCGGGCCGCTGTCCAAGCGCCTCGGCAGCCTCTCGCTGCGCCAGCTGCGCCGCGACGGGATCGAGCCGGCGGCGCTGGCGGGCTACCTCGCCGCGCTGGGCACGGCGCGGGACCCGGTGCCGGGCCTGCCGGCGGCGCTGGTGGCGGGATTCCGGCTGGACGCCATCTCGCGCTCGCCGGCGCGCTTCGACCCCCGGCAGCTGCTGGCCCTGAACCGGCGCTGGCTGCACGACGCGCCCTTCGACGCGGTGCAGGACCGGCTGCCGGAAGGAGCCGGCGAGGCGTTCTGGCTCGCGGTGCGCGGCAATCTCGACCTGCTGACCGAGGCACGGGGGTGGTGGCAGGTGGTCGCCGGCACCGTGGTGCCGCCGCCGCAGGAGGCCGAGCGCGACTACCTCGGAGCCGCGCTGGAGGCGCTGCCGCCCGAGCCCTGGGATGGCGGCACCTGGGCCGCCTGGACCGAGGCGCTGAAGGCCGCGACGGGGCGCAAGGGCAAGCCGCTCTTCCTGCCGCTGCGCCTCGCCCTGACCGGCGAGGAGCACGGGCCGGAGATGAAGGCGCTGCTGCCGCTGATCGGGCGCGAGCGGACGCTGCTGCGCCTGCGCGTGGCGGCGGGGCTGCGGTAGCGCTCGGCGCCGTCTCGCGCAGAACGCGGAAATGCCGCGCCGTCATTCGCCAATGGGTCGGGTTGCGGCGCTTCGGCCGCTGCAGCCCCCGATTTTGCTGTTGCCCCCCAATCATCCGCCTCGGTAGCGTTCCGCCGGCGCAGCGGGGCATTCCCCCCGCCGTGCCCCATCACGAGCGTGGAGGGAAGGCATGCGACGCAGGACCATGAACGCGGGGATCGCATCCGCGCTGATCACCGGCCTGGCGGGGACCGCCGGCGCGATCCTTGGCGGCACGGCCCGCCCCGCCGCCGCGCAGCCCTTCCAGGCGGCCGGCGATCCGGCGCTGAACCTGAACTACAAGCAGGTGACCGTCGCCGAGGGGCTGGAGCACCCCTGGTCCATCGCCTGGCTGCCGGACGGCACGGCACTGGTCACCGAACGCCCGGGCCGGCTCCGCGCCATCCGCAACGGCCGGCTGGACCCGACGCCGATCGGGGGCACGCCGGCGGTGCTGGTCGCGCCGGAGCGCGGCCTGGTCTTCCAGGCCGGCCTCTTCGAGGTGCTGCCGCATCCGAATTTCGCGCAGAACCGGCTGATCTACCTGACCTACGCGCATGGCACGGCGCAGGACAACCGGCTGCGCCTGGCGCGCGCCACGCTCGAGGGCAATGCGCTGACCAACCTGCAGGTGCTGTGGGAGAACGCGCAGGGCAAGCCGGACTACCAGCATTACGGCGGGCGGCTGCTGTGGCTGCCGGACGGCACGCTGCTGGTCAGCGTCGGCGACGGCGGCAACCCGCCGGTGGCGATCAACGGCCGGCTCACCCGCCTCGGCGCGCAAACGCCGGACAACCACTTCGGCAAGATCGTGCGGCTGACCGAGACGGGCCAGCCCGCCCCCGGCAACCCCTTCGCCGGCCAGCCCAATGCGAAGGCGGATGTCTGGTCGATCGGCCATCGCCATGTCCAGGGCATGGCGCTGATGCCGAACGGCCAGGTCTTCGCGTCCGAGCACGGGCCGCTCGGCGGCGACGAGCTGAACCTGATCCGCCCCGGCGCGAATTACGGCTGGCCCGAGGTGGGCTGGGGGCGTGACTACGTCGGGGCGGCGCCGATCGGCACGGGCCAGCGGTCCGCGCCCGGCATGGTCGACCCCGTGCTGGTCTGGTACCCCTCCGTCATCGGCGCCTCGGGGCTGATGATCTACACCGGCGACCGCTTCCCCGATTGGCGCAACGCGATCTTCGCCGGCGGGCTGGCGACGCAGGACATCCGCCGCATCGCGCTCGACAACGACGGCAAGGTCGCGCAGCACGAATCGCTGCGCATCGGCCAGCGCGTGCGCGACGTGCGCCAGGGACCGGACGGGCTGATCTACGTGCTGACGGACGAGATCCACGGCCGCGTGTTCCGGCTCGAGCCGCCGCGCTGAGGCGGCCCGAAGGCCGGGGCGCCCGCTGGCGCCGCGGCCATGGCCGGCCCACCCGGGCTGCCGGGCGAGGATGGGGCGGCGCGCGGGGGTGCCTGCGCGCCGCTTTCCACTTGCCGGCGGCGCCCGCGGCCCCCTAGGCTTCGGTGATGATTGCCCGGCCCTGCTGTCGCCCCTGCTGAACCGCGCAGCACCCCGCCCACCGGGGTGCGGCCCTTGCGTTCCAGCTCCGGCAGCCCGAAGGACCGGCCATCATGACCGTCCCCGACCTCTTCCTGCACAACAGCCTCACGCGCGCGAAGGAGCGCTTCCTGCCCGAGGATCCCGGGCATGTGCGGCTCTATGTCTGCGGCCCCACGGTCTACGACCTGGCGCATCTCGGCAATGCGCGGCCGGTGGTGGTCTTCGACGTGCTGGCGCGGCTGCTGCGGCGGCTCTTCCCGCGCGTGACCTACGTCCGGAACATCACGGACGTGGACGACAAGATCAATGCCCGCAGCCTCGAGAGCGGCGAGCCGATCGAGGCCATCACCGCCCGCACCACGGCCGACTTCCACGCCGACATGGCCGCCCTTGGCACCCTGCCCCCCGACCAGGAGCCGCGCGCGACGCAGTCCATCGCCCCGATGATCGCGCTGATCGAACGGCTGATCGCCCGCAGCCATGCCTATGCCGCCGAGGGGCACGTGCTGTTCGCGGTGGGCTCCTTCCCGGACTACGGCCGCCTCTCCGGCCGCAGCACGGAGGAGCTGCTGGCCGGCGCGCGCATCGATGTCGCGCCCTACAAGCGCGACGCCGGCGACTTCGTGCTGTGGAAGCCGAGCCCGCCCGGGCTGCCGGGCTGGGACAGCCCCTGGGGCCGCGGCCGGCCGGGCTGGCATATCGAGTGCTCCGCCATGTCCTGGGCGGCGCTGGGCGAGACCTTCGACATCCATGGCGGCGGCCACGACCTGCTCTTCCCGCACCACGAGAACGAGGTGGCGCAGAGCCGCTGCGCCTTCGGCACGCCGGTGATGGCGCGCACCTGGATGCACAACGGCATGCTGCGCGTGGACGGCGAGAAGATGTCGAAGTCGCTCGGCAATTTCCTGACCGTGCGCGACATCCTGGCGCGTGGCCCCTGGGCCGGCGAGGCCTTCCGCCTGCTGCTGCTGCGCACGCACTACCGCGGCGACCTCGATTTCTCCTTCGGCTCGCTGGAGGAGGCGAAGGCGGAGCTGGACGACGACTACGCCATGCTCTCCCGCGCGCCGGCGCCGCCGGAGCGGGAGGAGGTGCGGGCGCAGATGGTCGAGTGGGCGCTGGCGCCGCTGCTGGACGATCTCAACACGCCGCTCGCCCTGGCGCGGCTGCGCGACCTGCGCACGCTGGAGAACGCGGCGACGGTGGGCGGCAGCGCGACGGCGGTGCTGCACCGCGCCGGGCAGGCCTGGCCGGTGCTGCCGGGCCTCGCCGCGGCCGCCTTCCGCGAGGCCTCGGCGGTGCTGGGGCTGCATCCCTCCGATCCCGCCGCCTGGCTGCGCGGCGGCGAGGATGGCGCCGCCATCGAGGCGGCCATCGCTGCCCGCCTCGCCGCCCGCAAGGCGCGCGACTTCGCCGCGGCGGACCGCATCCGCGACGAGCTGAAGACCAAGGGCATCCTGCTGGAGGACGGCCCCAAGGGCACCACGTGGCGCCGCGCCTGACCGCGCGCGGCGGCGGGCCGCGCCGCGCATGCTGATCCCCGTCCAGCGCTGGGTCGATGCGCTGCAGGACGTGCGGCTGACCGATGCGCGGCGTGCGCTGCTGCGCGCCCATCTCGCGGCGCCGGCCTGCCGCGCCACGCCGCAGGCGATCGCCGCCGAAGCCGGCCAGCCGCTCGCCGAATACCGCGCGCTGGCGCGTGAGCTTGCCGCCGCGCTCGGCGTCGCGGCGCCCGCCGAGCCGCTCGCCCTGGTCGCCGAGGGCCCCGATGCCGGCGGCGCGCTCGCGCTGCGCCCAGAGCTCGCCTTTGCATTGGGGGTTCGGCGCGTGCTGCCGGACGACTGGGACCGCGGCTCGCGCGAGGCCGCCGATCTCCGGCCAGCCCCCGGCGAGAGCCCGATCATCGTGCTGGTGCGCCCGCAGCTCGCCGACAATATCGGCGCCGTGGCGCGGGCCATGGCCAATGGCGGACTCTTCCACCTGCGCCTGGTGGCGCCCCGCGACGGCTGGCCGCAGGACCGCGCCTGGCGCACCGCCTCGGGCGCCGACCGCATCCTCGACGCCGCGACCCTGCACCCGACCATCGCCGAGGCGGTGGCGGACTGCCATCGCGTGCTCGCCACCTGCCCGCGGCCGCACCACGTCATCAAGCCGGTGGAGACGGCGCGCGCCGCGGTCGGCACCCTGCGCGACGCCAATGCCCGGGCGCTCCGTGCCGCCGTGCTGTTCGGGCCCGAGCGATCGGGGCTCGAGAGCGAGGACATCGCGCAGGCCGATACGCTGGTGCGCTACCCGCTCAACCCCGCGCACATGTCGCTGAACCTGGCCCAGGCGGTGATGGTGCTGGCGTACGAGTGGTGGACCGCGGCCGAGGCGACGCCGCCGCGCGTGCTGGTCACCAACGAGACGCGGGTGGCGACGAAGGGCGAGCTGGAGGGGTTCCTCGAGCGCCTCGTCGCCGAGCTCGACGCCAGCGGCTTCCTCGACCACGAGCGCAAGCGCCCCGGCATGGTGCGCAACCTGCGCCACTGGTTCGAGCGCGGCGAGGTGACCGAGCAGGAGCTGCGCACCCTGCACGGCGTCGTGACGGAGCTCTCGCGCGGGCGGATGCGCCGCGGCCGGCCGGATCCGGA
>CAYNYQ010000103.1:0-14389 GCA_964401305.1 uncultured Acetobacteraceae bacterium
CGGAGGCGCATGATCACCCCCGCCTGGTTCTGCAGCCACATCTCGCCGAAGCTGCGGTCCGCGGCGACGGCGCCGGCGCGCGCCTGGGCATAGGTCCCGGGGAAGCGCGCCACCTCGCCGAGATTGAACACGTCGCCCTCGGCCTCGACGGTCGAGGCGCCGATGCCCCCCACCCCGAGCCCGATCACGCCGAAGGGCAGGTCCTGGCCGCGATAGGTCAGCACGCCGTTGCCGCCGCCGCCGCTGCCGAGGAAGCCGGCCTGGACCAGGCTCATCGTCACCCGGGCCTCGGGCGCCTGGTCGCGGATCGCCGCGGGGCCGACGGCGCCGCTGCGGGTGCAGGCGCCGAGCAGCGCGAGTGCGCCGAGGGCAGGCGCAGGGCCGAGCAGGAAGCGCCGCGAGAGGGTTTCGGGCACGGGCAGGGTCCTCGCCAGGGTTGCGCCACCGGGATGGCGGCGCCTCGTGCCGAGCCTAGCGGTACGGGATCGCCGTGCGCCGGGCAGGGAGTCCCACCGCTGAGGCGCGCGTCCCGAAAGACGCTGCGCCCGCAGGGTCGCCGCGCGGCTCAGCCAGCCCTGATGTTCCGCTCGCGGATGATCCGGCCCCATTTCTCGACCTCGGCGGCGAGGTAGGCGGGCCAGTCGGCGGGGCTGCCGGCGATGGTGATCAGCCCGGCGGCATCCACCTTCTGCTTCACCTCGGGCGCGGCCAGCGCCGCGACGGTGGCGGCATGCAGCGTGCGGATGATCGGCTCGGGCGTGCCGGAGGGCGCCATGAAGGCGAAGTCGGTCGCGCTCTCGAAGCCCTTCAGCCCGGCCTCGTCGATCGTCGGCACGGCTTCCGCCAGGGCGGAGCGCGTGCCGGTCGAGACCGCGATGGGCCGCACCCGGCCATCGGCGATGAAGGGCAGGGCGGTGATGACGTCGATGAAGGTGACGTTCACCTCGCCCGCCAGCAGCGCCTGGGCCGAGGGGCCGCCGCCGCGATAGGGCACGTGCACCATCTCGATCCCGGCCATGGACATCAGCATCTCGGTGGCGAGGTGGCTGGTGCCGCCGATGCCGGCGGTGCTGAAGTTCAGCGTGCCCGGGCGGGCCTTGGCCAGTGCGATCAGCTCGGCGAGCGACCGCGCCTGCACGGAAGGGTGCACGCAGAGCATCTGCGGGCTGCGCGCGACGAGCGAGATGCCGGTGAAGGCGCGCGCATTGTCGTAGGGCAGGCCGCCGGCCATCAGGTGCGGCGCGATGGCGTAGGTGGAGTTGGTGCCGAACAGCAGCGTGTAGCCATCCGCCGCCGCGCGGGCGACGCTGCCGGTGCCGACCGTGCCGGTGGCGCCGGGGCGGTTCTCCACCACGAAGGGCTGGCGGAGATCGGTGGAGAGCCGCTGCGCCAGGATGCGCGCCAGGCTGTCGGAGGAGCCGCCCGCGGCCCAGGGGTTCACCACGGTGACGGTGCGGCTCGGGTAGTCGCCCGCCGCGCCCTGCGCGAAGGCCGGCAGCGGGGCCAGGGTTGCGGCGCCGGCGCGCAGCAGCGTGCGGCGGCGGAGGCGGGGGCTCGGCTCGGTCATCATCGTTCTCCCGGCGTCAGGGAAGATCCAGCACCAGATTGAGATGCGCGTCCACCGTCACGCGCGTGCCGGGGCCGACGACGCAGGTGGATTCGCGCTCCTCCACCAGGGCGGGGCCGTGGAACGCCATCCCGGGTCGCAGCGCGTAGCGGTCGTAGACCGCGGCCGGCAGCGCGCCATGGCCCTCGAAGGTGACGCGGCGCTCGGCGCGCGGCGCGGGCGCCCCGCCGGCCGCGCCCGCCGCCGCGGTGCCGATGCGGATGTCCTGGCCCGGTGCCGCGCAGGCGAGGCGCCAGGTGAGCGCCTCGATCGGCACGTCCTCGACCGTGCGGCCGAAGCGCTCGCGGTAGCTGGCGAAGAAGGCGTGGCGGATCGCCGGCAGGTCGGCGGCGGCGAGCGTGGTGGAGGGAAGCGCCACCGGGACCTCGAAGCCCTGGCCGACATGGCGCATGTCGGCGGTGGGGCGCAGCGCGATGGCGGCCGGATCGGCGCCGGCCTCCTCGAGCAGCTGCCGCCCCTCGGCCGCCATCTCGGCGAAGAGCGCGTTCACCGCCGCCCAGTCCAGCCGTTCGAGTCGGCCGACCAGGCTGCGCACCATGTCGGTGGCGGGCGGCGCGACGAGGAAGCCGAGCGCCGAGGCGACGCCGGCGCCGAGCGGCACGACGACGCGGCCGATCTTCAGCAGCCGCGCCAGGTTCCAGGCATGCACGGGCCCGGCGCCGCCGAAGGCGATCAGCGTGTAGCGGCGCGGGTCGCGGCCCTTCTCGGCGAGGTGCATGCGCGTCGCCGCGGCCATGGTTTCGTCGACGATGCGCTGCACGCCGAGCGCGGCGTCCATCACGCCGAGGCCGAGCCGCTGCGCCACGCCATCCGCGAAGGCGCGGCGCACGCGGTCGGGGTCGAGCGCCATCTCGCCGCCGAGGAAATAGGCGGGGTCGAGCCGGCCGAGCATGAGGTCGGCGTCGGTGACGCAGGGCTCGGTGCCGCCGCGGCCGTAGCAGACCGGGCCGGGCACGGCGCCGGCGCTGCGCGGGCCGACCTTCATCAGCCCCGATCCGGGTTCGACGCGGGCGATGGAGCCGCCGCCGGCGCCGATCTCGATCATGTCCACGACCGAGACCTTCAGCGGCAGGCCGCTGCCCTTGACGAAGCGGCGCACGCGCCCCGCCTCGAAGTCGAACTTGTGGTCGGGCGCGCCGTCCTCGACCAGGCACATCTTCGCCGTGGTGCCGCCCATGTCGTAGGAGACCACGCGGTCGAGCCCGGCGAGCTTCGCCAGGAAGGCCGCGGCCATGGCGCCGGCGGCCGGGCCGCTCTCGATCAGGCGGATGGGGAAGGACTTCGCCTCGCGCACCGCGGCGATGCCGCCGCCCGAGAGCATGACGTAGAGCCGGCCGGCGAAGCCGATGCGCGCGAGCTCGGCCTCGAGCGTCTCGAGGTAGCGGCGCGTGCGCGGCTGCACATAGGCATTGGCGACGGCGGTGCTGGTGCGCTCGTATTCGCGGATCTCGGGCGCGACCTCGGCCGAGAGGGTCAGCGGCAGGTCGGGGTAGAGGCCGCGGATGATCTCGCCGGCGCGGCGTTCGTGGCGGGCGTCGCGGTAGCTGTGCAGGAAGGCGACGGCCAGCGCCTCGACGCCCGCGTGCTCGACCAGGTCGCGCGCCTCGCGGCGGACGGCCTCCTCGTCGAGCGGCAGCAGCAGCTCGCCTTCGAAGGAGAGACGCTCGGGGATCTCGCGCCGGAGGTGGCGCGGCACGAGGGTCGGCGGCGGCTCGAGGAAGAGGTCGTAGAGGTCGTAGCGGATCTCCTTGCCGATCTCGAGGCTGTCGCGGAAGCCGGCGGTGGTCAGCAGCCCGACGCGCGCACCCGTGCGCTCGATGACGGTGTTGGTGACCAGCGTCGTGCCATGGACGATGGAGTGCAGGTCCGCGGGGACGAGGCCCACCTCGCGCAGGATGCGCTCCGTGCCGTCGACGATGGCGCGGGCGGGATCCTCGGGCGTGGTCAGCAGCTTGCCGGTGTGCACGAGGTCCCGCTTCGGGTCGTGCAGCACGAGGTCGGTGAAGGTGCCGCCGACGTCGACACCGAGGCGCGCCGTGGGCGCGACGCCGAGGCGCACGGTTGCGGCCATGCTCAGCGCGCCCCCCTGTAGGCCGCGGCATCGGTGACGACGCCGTCGCGCAGGTCCGCCTCCAGCGCCGCCGGGTCGCGCTCCGCCGGCGGGCCGAAGCCGCCGCCGCCGGGATAGCGCATCGAAAGGCGCATGCCGGGCCCGATGGTGGTGCGCGACTTCGGATGCGGCCGCGTGCCGTCGCTCATGGCGATCTCCGCCGCGGCGCCCGGCGCGCCGCCGAGCACGCCCTGCGCCGGGTGGTCGCGCCGGTCCGACAACAGCGAGAGCCGCAGCGGCCCCGGCGCGCGCACCTCGATCTCCGCCTCCTGCCCGAGCCCGCCGCGGAAGCGGCCCGGCCCGCCGCTGTCGGGGCGGAACTGCTTCCGCCAGACGACGAGGGGCGCGACGCTCTCGAAGGCCTCGATGGAGCCGGCGCCGGCATTGGTGGGGAAGGCGGTGGTGGGCAGCCCGTCGCGGTGCGGCGCCGCGCCCATGCCGCCCGAGGCGAAGAGGATCTGGCTGAAGCGGTCGCCGTGGCGATCGAGGCCGGAGAAGAGGCAGCGCATGGTCGGCGCGCCGCCGCATTCGGCGATGACCTTCTCCGGGATCACCGGCGCCAGCGCCTTGTAGATGGCGCCGGCCAGCAGATGCCCCGTGAGCTGCCGCGCCGAGCACGCGGCGGGGAAGCGCGGGTTGAGGATGGAGCCCTCGGGCGCGGCCACCTCGATCGCCCGGTAGCTGCCCTCGTTGCGCGGGGTGAAGGGGTCGAGCGCGCATTTCACCGGATAGACGGCATAGGCATGGGTGTAGTTCATGACGCAGTTGATGCCGCGATCGACCTGGCCGCTGGTGCCGGCGAAGTCGAGCAGCATGCGCTCGCCGCTGACCGTCACGGCGCAGGCGATGCGCGTCACCGCCTCGTCGAAGCCGTCGGCCTCGATGGTGCTGCGCCAGGTGCCGTCGGGCAGGGCGGCGATGGCCTGGCGCATGGCGCGGTCGGCGCGGGCATGCAGGGCGCGGCCGAGGGCGACGAGGTCGCCGAGCCCGCTATCGGCCAGGAATTCCTGCACCCGCGCGGCGCAGACCTCGTTCGCGGTGATCTGCGCCTCGAGGTCGCCCAGCACCTGGTCGGGCACGCGCACGTTCGAGAGGAAAAGATCAAGCACCGCCTGCTGCCGCTCGCCGGCGCGGAGGATGCGCGTGGGGGGGATGCGAATGCCCTCCTCGAAGAGCTCGCGGCAATCGGCCGACCACAGCGCGCCGCCGACATCCGGGCTGTGCGCGATCGACCCGGCGAAGCCGACGAGACGATCCTTGTGGAAGATCGGCGTCACCGCGGTGATGTCGGGCAGGTGGCCGGTGGCGAGCCAGGGGTCGTTGGTGATGACGCAATCGCCGGGCCGCCAGCTGGGGGCGGGGAACTTCGCCAGGAAATGCTTCACCGTCTTCGGCAGGATGCAGGAGAAGCTGGCGATGCCGCCGGTGTTCTCACTGATCGAATCGCCGTTCGCGTCCATCAGCACGGTGGCGAAGTCGTTCGACTCGCGCACGATGGTGGAGAAGGCGGTGCGCAGCAGCGCCGCGGCGGCCTCGTCGGCGATGGAGATCAGGCGGGACCAGAGGATCTCCAGCGTGATCGCATCGAAGCCTTCGTCGGTGTCCTCTGCCATCGCGCCCGTCCTCCTGCCGCCCGGAGGCTAGGTCGTGTGCACCGCAGCGACAAGCGGCCGCCGCGGCGTTGACAGGGCCGTCCCCGGCATGGTGCCGTGGCGGCCGGAGGTGCCCATGCACGGCGCGCTCACGCCAGCCGAGGTCGCGGCCTATCACGACCGCGGCTACCACGCCCCGCTCGACGCCTTCCCGCCCGGGGAGGCGGCGCGGCTGATGGAGCGGCTGCGTGCGACGGAGGCGCGGCTCGGCGCGCCGCTCGCCGGGCGGATGAACCAGAAGCCGCATCTGATCCTGCCCTGGGCGCATGAAGTGGTCACGCATCCGGCGGTGCTGGACGCGGTGGCGAGCGTGCTCGGCCCCGACATCCTCTGCTGGGGCAGCCAGTTCTTCATGAAGGGCGCGGGCGACGCGGCCTTCGTCTCCTGGCACCAGGACGGGACCTATTGGGGCCTGTCGAGCCCCGACGTGACCACCGCCTGGATCGCCTTCACGCCGAGCACGCCGGAGAGCGGCTGCATGCGGGTGGTGCCGGGCTCGCACCGCACCCAGGTGCCGCACACCGACACCTTCGCCAGGGACAACCTGCTTTCCCGCGGGCAGGAGGTGGCCGTCTCCGTGGACGAGGCCGACGCCGTCGACCTGGTGCTGCAGCCCGGCCAGTTCAGCCTGCACCACGTGCTGATCGTGCACGGCTCCGCGCCCAACCGGGCTGCCTGGCCGCGCATCGGCTTCGCCATCCGCTACGTCGCCGCGCATGTCCGCCAGGCGGCCGGCGAGCGGGATTCCGCCCTGCTGGTGCGCGGGCAGGACCGCTTCGGGCATTTCGAGCCGGAGCAGCCACCGGAGGGCGAGCTGCACCCGGACGCCCTGGCCCGGCACGCCGCCATCCTGGACCGGCAACTGGCCATCCTCTACCGCGGGGCGGCGGATGCGGGGAAGCTCGGGGCCACGATTCCGCGCGGTTGACCGCGGGCGCGCCGATGCCACCATGCTCCGCCGAGGAGGAACGGATCATGCTGCGCATCGAACCGACCGGCGCCATCCTGGGCGCCACCGTGCAGGGGCTGGACCTGCGCCACCCGCTCGCCGATGCCGAATTCTCCGCCGTCCTCAAGGCGCTGGGCACGCATGGCGTGCTGCGCATCCCGGGCCAGGAGATCGATGCCCTGCAGCTGCGCGACTTCTCGCGCCGCTTCGGATCGATCCAGGCCAGCGTGACCGGCAAGTTCCACCACAAGGAGGTGCCCGAGGTCGGCATCCTCTCCAACGTGGTGGAGAACGGCGAGCCGATCGGCATCGCCGATGCCGGCCAGGACTGGCACACGGACATGTCCTATACGGCGACGAAGGGTTTCGTGAACGTCCTCTACGCGGTGAAGGTGCCGATGCGCGGCGGCAGGCCGCTGGGTGACACGCTGTTCGCCAACACCGTCGCCGCGTACCGCGACCTGCCGGAGGAGGTGAAGCGGCGCCTCGCCGGCATGACGGCGCGGCACGACTTCAACAAGTTCTGGGAGAAGATGCGCATCCGCCCCGCCAGCCGGCGCGACCCGCTGACGCCGGAGCAGCGCGCCAAGCGCCCGCCCGCCTTCCACCCCGTCTTCATGACCCACCCCATCACCGGGGAGACGGTGCTCTACTGCAACCCCGGCTATGCGGAGCGGATCATGGAGCTGCCGGAGGAGGAGAGCGACCGCATGCTCGCCTACCTCTTCGCGCACCAGCTGCAGGAGAGGTACCTCTGGGCGCATCGCTGGAGCATCGGCGACGTGCTGATCTGGGACCATATCGGCACGCTGCACAACGCCATCCCCGACTACGGCCCGGACGAGCACCGGCTGATGCTGCGCTGCCAGGTGATGGCCGAGACGATCTTCGACGCGGGCTTCCAGCGGCAATGGCTGCAGGCGGCGTGAGCGCCGGTCCGATCGGCCGCAGGCGCCTGCGACGGCGGCCGTGAATCGGCCCGGGAGAAATCAATAATGCGCATCGTCAGCTACGCCATCGGCGGCCGCGCCTCCTTCGGCCTCGTCACCGGGGCGGACGGCATCATCGATCTCGGCAGCCGGGTGCCCTACGCGGACATCTCCGCCGTGCTGCGCGCCGGCGCGCTGGCGGAGCTCTCGCGCTTCGCCGGGCTGCCGCCCGACCACCGGCTGGCCGCCGTCGCGCTGCTGCCGGCGGTGCCGGACCCGCGGCGCAAGGTGCTCTGCGTCGGGCTGAACTACCGCGCCCATGTCGCCGAGGCGCCGGGGCGGGAGGTGCCGGAGAACCCGCGCATCTTCGCGCGCCTCGACGACACCATCATCGGCCATGGCGCGCCGCTCTGGCGCCCGCGCAACTCCACGAACTTCGACTACGAGGGCGAGCTGGCAGTGGTGATCGGCCGCCCGGGCCGGCACATCCCGGCCGCGCGCGCGCTCGACCACGTCGCCGCCTACACCATCTTCAACGACGGCTCGGTGCGCGACTACCAGAAGCACTCCGTCACCGCGGGCAAGAACTTCCCCTCGACCGGCCCGCTCGGCCCCTGGCTGGTCACCGCGGACGAGATCCCCGACCCCGCCGCGCTCACGCTCACCACCCGCGTGAACGGCGAGCAGCGCCAGCGCACCAGCACGGGCGACATGATCCTGAACGTGCCGCAGCTGATCGAATACATCTCCGCCTTCACGCCGCTCGCACCCGGCGACGTCATCGCCACGGGCACGCCGGAGGGTGTTGCGAATGCACGCAAGCCGCCGCCCTGGCTCGTGCCCGGCGACGTGGTGGAGATCGAGATCAGCGGCATCGGCACCCTGCGCAACCCCGTCGTCGCCGAGGAAGAGGTCTCCCCGTGATCATCCGTCGCCGCTCGCTTCCCGGGCTCGGCCTGCTGCTCGCCGCGCCCGGCATCGCCCGCGCGCAGTCGCCGGCCTGGCCGACCCGCCCCGTGCGCATCCTCGTGCCCTTCCCGCCGGGCGGCTCGAACGACGTCTTCGCCCGGCCGCTGGCCGAGCGCCTGCAGGCGCGCACCGGCCAGACCTTCGTCATCGAGAACCGCGCCGGCGCTGCGGGCGCCATCGGCGCGGGCCAGGTGGCGCAGTCGCCGCCCGACGGCACCACGCTGATGGTCGCCTCCGTCTCCGTTCCCACGGCCTCCATCGTGCAGCGCACGCCCTGGGACCCGGAGCGCGACTTCGAGGCCATCACCACCCTTGCCCGCGCGCCCTTCTTCCTCATGGTCAACCCGCAGCTGCCGGCGCGGACGCTGCAGGAATTCGTGGCCCTGGCGAAGGCGAAGCCCGGCTCGCTGAACTACGGCACATCCGGCGCGGGCGGGATCAACCACTTCATCTCGGTCAGCTTCAGCCAGGCCGCCGGGATCGAGATGGCGCACGTGCCCTATCGCGGCACGGCCCCGGCGGTGACCGACCTGATCGCCGGCAACATCCAGGTGATGCTGACGACCGTCGCCTCCGCCTCGGCCGCCATCCGCGAGGGCAGGGTGCGGCTGCTGGCCGCCACCGCGGACGGCGCGCCGCAGGCCGAGGGCGTCCCCGAGGTGCCGACGGTGCGGCAGCAGGGCATCGACTGGAGCTTCGACATCTGGTGGGGCCTCTTCGCGCCGAAGGGGCTCGATCCCGCGGTGCGGGCGGCAATCCACGCGGCGGCGGTCGGCGCGCTGGCCGACCCGGCCCTGGCGCGCATCTACGCGCATGAGGGGGCGCGGCCCTCGCCGGTCGGGCCGGACGAGTTCCCGCGCATCCTGCGCGAGGACATGATCCGCTTCCGCCAGCTCGCCCAGGCCGCCAACATCAAGCCCGAATGAGCCCGCACCGCAAAGCCTTCGACCCCGCGGCCACCGGCGCCCTCGCGGGCGTCCGCGTGGTGGATCTCTCGCGCCTCGTCGCCGGCAACATGCTGACCAAGGTGCTGGCCGACCACGGCGCCGAGGTGATCAAGGTCGAGCCGCCGGAGGGCGACACGCTGCGCCACTGGCGCATCAAGGGCATCTCCACCACCTGGAAGACGCTCTGCCGCAACAAGCACTCCATCTGCCTCGACCTGCGCAACCCGGAGGGCGTGGAGATCGTGCGCCGCCTGGCGCGCGACGCGGCGATGCTGGTGGAAAGCTTCCGCCCCGGCGTGCTGGAGGCGATGGGCCTCGAGCCCGTCGCGCTGCTGGCCGCCAATCCGCGTCTCGTCATCGTGCGCATCAGCGGCTGGGGGCAGGACGGGCCCTACCGCCACAAGCCCGGCTTCGGCACGCTGGTGGAGGGGTATTCCGGCTTCGCGGCCGTGAACGGCTTCGCCGACCGCGAGCCGGTGCTGCCGCCGATGTACATGGCGGACGGCTATGCCGGGCTCTACGGCGCGGCCACCGCCATGATCGCGCTGCGCCACGCCGAGGCGACGGGGCAGGGCCAGGCGATCGACGTCTCGCTGTTCGAGCCCATCCACGTGATGATGGAGCCGCAGCACGCCAACTGGAAGCTGACCCGCACGCTGAAGCCGCGGACGGGCAGCCGCAGCACCAATGCCGTGCCGCGCAACGCCTATCGCACCAGGGATGGCGGCTGGGTCTGCCTCTCGGCCAGCACCCAGGGCATGACGGAGAAGCTGCTGCGCTCGATCGGGCGGGAGGAGCTGATCGGGGATCCGAAATTCCGCACCAATGCCGACCGCGTGCGGAACGGCGTCGAGCTCGACGGCATCGTCGCCGACCACATCGCGCAGCTGACGCTGGCCGAGACGCTGGCGAAGTTCGACGCCGCCGGCGTCACCATCGGCCCGATCATGGATGCCGGGATGCTGGAGCAGGACCGCTACGTGGCCGAGCGCGAGGCGGTGATCGAGGTGCCGGACGACGAGATGCCGGAGGGCTGGCTGCCCATGCACGGCGCGGTGCCGCGCCTCTCCGCCACGCCCGGCATCCTCGCCCGCCCGGCGCCCCGGCTCGGCGAGCACAACGCGGCGATCCTCGAGCCGGCGCTGGGTGCTGCCGAGTATGCGCGCCTGGCCGCCGCCGGCGTGGTGCGGAGCGGGGCGTGAGCGCCGCATGACCGGCACGCCGCTGCTCATCGGCCAGGTCCTGACGGCGCTGGTCTTCATCGGCATCGGCCTCGGCCTCGTGCTCTGGCTGTTCCGCGCCGATGGCCCGAGGCCCACCCTGCCGCCGGCCGCGCCGCCCGCGGAGCCGCAGCCAGGCCCGGCGGCCGAGCCGGGCAGGACGGTGCGCCTCCGCCCGGCGCCGCCCGCGGAGCCGGGCGAGCACCGGCCCGGCGGGGGCTGAGCCGCGCCACGGAACCACCGCGGCGCGTCGGAGCTAACCGTGGGCCATCGCCGGATCCGTCCGGCGGCGGAAGGGGGAGCGGCGCATGCGGCTGGGCGGACGCGAGAGCGGCAACATCGAGGACCGGCGTGGGCGCCGCGGCGTGCCCGTCGGCGTCGCCGGCGGCGGCATCGGCGGGGTGGTCCTGGTCGTGCTGGCCCTGCTCTTCGGCATCGATCCCTCCGTCCTGCTCTCGGGCGGCGACCCGGCCGGGCAGCGCGGCGCACCGACCTCCGCCGTTGCACCGGCGGAGGGGCAGGACGAGATGCGCCGCTTCGTCGCCCAGGTGCTGGCGACCACCGAGGATGCCTGGTCCGGCATCTTCCGCGAGGCCGGGCAGCGCTACGAGCCGCCGACCCTGGTGCTGTTCAGCGGCCAGGTGCAGTCCGCCTGCGGCATCGCCGGCAGCGCGGTCGGGCCCTTCTACTGCCCCGGCGACCGCAAGGTGTATCTCGACCTCGCCTTCTTCCGCGACATGGAACGCAGGCTCGGCGCGCCGGGCGACTTCGCCCAGGCCTATGTCATCGCGCACGAGGTCGGCCACCACGTGCAGACCGCGCTCGGCATCACCCAGCGGGTGGACCAGCTCCGCCGCCGGCTCCCGCCGGCGGAGGCGAATGCGCTCTCCGTCCGGGTCGAGCTGCAGGCCGATTGCTTCGCCGGGGTCTGGGCCAACCGCGCGCATGCCGCGCAGGGTATCCTCGAGCGCGGCGACATCGAGGAGGGGCTGAACGCCGCCGCCGCGGTCGGCGACGACCGGCTGCAGCGCCGCACCCAGGGCCAGGTGGTGCCGGAGAGCTTCACCCATGGCAGCTCTGCCCAGCGGGTGCGCTGGTTCCGCCGCGGGCTCGAATCGGGCGACGTGCGGCAATGCGACAGCTTCGCCGCCGGTGCCCTGTAGGGCCGCCCCCGCACCGGTCCCGCCGCACCGCAGCGCCGGTCCCGTACCGGTCCCGGTGCCAGGCCGCCTGACGGGGCGGCGCGGCCCGCACCCGCGGCGGGGCCGGTCCGGGCGGCCGCCGGCCGCTCGTCACGGAACGCGACGCCGCCTTCCCCGTTGAGCACCCCGACGGCGGCACGCGCCGCCACGCGGTCACAGACGGGAAGATCCACAGCATGCGCGCCACCATGCACCGACTGACGCTGCTTGCCGGCGTCGCTGCCCTCGCCACCTGGGCGCTGCCGGCCCCGGCCCAGCTCTCCCCCGCCGCGCCGGACCGCGACCGTCCGGCGGCCGCGACGGAGGGCTCGACCGGCGCCACCGAGCGGACCGTGCAGCCGCCCTCGGCAGGTGCCGCCAGGGGCAACGAGCCGCGCACCGACAGCATCCGCCCCGAGGGCCCGCGCCAGGGCCTGCGGGCCGGCCAGGGCGCGGACATCCCGCCCGGCAGCCCCGTCGCCAACCCCGCCGGTGCGCCGCCGCGCCAGGACACCACGACCGGCGCGCCCGCCCCCGGGCCGGCCCGCACCGAAAGCGGGCAGCAGGCCGTCCGCATCGACGAGGGCACGCGCCTCGGCAACCTCGAGGCCGGTGCGAACAGCTTCACCGAGGGCCAGGCGCGCAGCCGCATCGAGGCCGCCGGGTTCAACAACGTCGATGAGCTGCGCAAGGACGGCAACGGCGTCTGGCGCGGCCGCGCCATGCGCGGCGGCCAGCAGGTCGAGGTCGGCCTCGACTACCGCGGCAACGTCGCCACGCAGTGACCTGAGGGGCCGGCCGATCGCGCCGAGCGGCGACCCTCCGCCGCGGCGCGCGCCGGGCGCGCCGCCGGCGCCCCTGACACCACCCGAGATCCCCTGGAGTGATCCCGCCATGGCCATTCGCACCATTGCCCGCATGTACGACAGCTACGCGGACGCCTCCGCGGCCGTGCGCGAGCTCGAGGCTGCCGGCTTCTCCCACGACGACGTCAGCCTGGTCGGGCATGGCGGCGAGGCCGCACCGGCGACCGAGAGCACGGCCGGCGGCACGGCGGCCGGCACCGGCGCCACGCTCGGCACCCTGGTGGGCGGCGGCGCCGGGCTGCTGGCCGGGCTCGGCTCGCTCGCCATCCCGGGCGTCGGGCCGATCGTCGCCGCGGGCTGGCTGGTGGCGACGCTCGCCGGCGCCGGGGTCGGCGCCGCGGCGGGCGGGCTGCTCGGCGCGCTGACCGGCGCCGGGGTCAGCGAGGAGGAGGCCAATGTCTATGCCGAGGGCGTGCGCCGCGGCGGCAACCTGGTGACGGTCCGGTCCGAGGAGGCGCGCGCGCCGGAGGCCGAGCGGATCCTTGCCCGGCACAACCCGGTCGACGTCGGCGCCCGCCGCGGCGAGTACGAGGCGGCCGGCTGGAGCCGTTACGACGAGGCCGCCACGCCGCCGGGCGGCGCCCCGGTCGCCGGCACCGGCATGCCCTCCAGCGGCACCATGGCGGCGGGCGGCGTCGGCACCACCACGGCCGCGGCGGCGATGGGCACGCGGACGGCGGGGCATGCCCGGACCGATGCCGCGCTCGGCCGGCAGCCGGACGGCACGCCGGCCTCGCACGGGGCGGACGACGCGCGCGGCACCGGCACCAGCGGCGCGCGGCCGGAGAACGAGTGGCGGCACAGCGGCGTCGGCCATGGCGGGCTGCAGGACGATGCCCGCGACGGCACGCCGGAGAACCCGCCGGGCACCAAGGCCTCGCGCGCCGTGGACGATGCGCTGGGCACCAATGTCAGCGGCGCGCGCCCGGAGAACGAGACGCGCGACCCGGCGGGCGGCACCACCGGCACGCCTCCCGGCGTCCGCGACCGGCGGCGCTGAGCGGAGGAAGGCCGGCGGGACCGACCCCGCCGGCCCCCTGCGCGTTCAGGGGCGGCGCCCGGCGCGCCTGAGCAGGTTGGCGGCGCGCTGCACCACCGGCCCGTCGATCATCTGCCCCTCGAAGGTGACGGCGCCGACGCCGCGCGCCAGCGCCGCCTCGAAGGCCGCGACCATGCGCTCGGCGCGGGCGATCTCCTCCGGCCGCGCGCCGTATTCCTCGTTGAGGATCGGGATGTGCACCGGGTGGATGGCGCTGGCGCAGGCGAAGCCGATCTGCTTCGAGCGGCGCAGCATGGCGCGGTAGCCGTCGAGATCGGTCAGCCCCGCCACCGTGCCGATGAAGCCGAGCGGCAGGATCCCCGCCGCTCGCGCCGCCAGCACGCAGAGCCGCTTCGGCAGGTCGAGCGCATCCGGCGTCGCCTCCGCGCCGAGATCGGTGGCGAGGTCCTCGCCGCCGACGCCGAGCGCGACGAGGCGCGGCGAGGCGCGGGCGATCGCCTCCATCTGCGGCAGGCTCTCGGCGGTCTCGACCAGGCCGATGGCGCGGGTGCGGCCGGGCGGCACGCCGGCGGCGGCCTCGGCCTCCGCCATGTGCTCGGCCAGGAGCCGGACATGGTCCGGGCCCATCAGCTTGGTCAGCACGAGCACATCGGCGCCGGCGGCGATGGCGGCGTCGATGTCGGGCACCACCATGCCGAGCGGGCGGTTGACCCGCACGCAGACATCGGCGCCGCCCTGGCGCACCGCGGGGACCGCGGCGGCGAGCGCGGCGCGGGCCGCCGCCTTCTCGGTCGGCGCCACGGAATCCTCGAGGTCGAGGATGATCGCATCGGCGCCCCGGGTATGCGCCTTCTCGACGAAGCGCGGCTGCGTCGCCGGCACGTAGAGCAGGGAGCGCCAGGCCGGCAGGTCGCGCTGCGTCACGGCGCGCCCGCGCCC
>CAYNYQ010000104.1:0-14362 GCA_964401305.1 uncultured Acetobacteraceae bacterium
CAGCACCGCCGCGGCGGCGTCGCGCAGGCTCGCGCGCGGGGCGGGCGTGGGCGCGGTGTGGGCGGGTTCGGCGGCCTCCGTGGGGGCATCCGCCTCCGCGGCGTCCTCCCAGCCCGTGGGCGCCGTATCGGCCACCGGCGCGGCGGCCTCGGCGGCGACGCGGCGCTCGGCGCTGCGGCGGGCGATGGCCTCGGCGCTCTGCTCATCCTCGTCCGCCGCGTCGCCCGCGTTCGGGTCGATGCCGATGGCGCGCAGCCCCTCGTCCGTGATCTTCAGCAGCATCTCGTCACCGTCGACCGTCCACTTCGCGACCGCGTCGTACGCGGGGCGGTGCACCGCGATCACGAGGCCGTTCTTCAGCAGCGCCTTCGCGACCGTCTGCCGCGCGCCGGCGGGCAGGCGCTCGGCCGGGTAGGCCAGGTGCTCGGGGTGCCCCGCGGCGGCGGCGAGGATCGCGCGCTGCGTGTCGGTGAGCTTCATCGTCGTGTTCTCCGGTTCCGGGAGCCGACCCTCGGCCCCCCTACTGCCGGTAGCCCCGCCGGGCGAAACCCGGTCGGGGCTGCGCGGGAGCGTGCCGCGTCAGGGGGCGTATTCGCCGCGGCGGAAGTGCTGGTCGGCGATCTCCTTTAGCTTCGCGGTGGCATCCGCGAGCCAGGCCGTCTCGCCCCAGAGCACCGTCTCGGGGTCCGCGCCGAAGTGGTCGTCGCTGGCTTGCTGCAACTCCGCGAGCAGGGCATCGAACTCCGCCTTCTTCGCCAGGAAGGCTTCGAGGCTCCGCTGCTGGTTCGCTTCGCGCTTGCTCATCGCTCTCTCCGTCATCCGCATCGCGTGACGGACCATTCGCGCTGCGGCGGGGGCTGAGCCAAGCGGATAAATCGCCGCCGGACCCTATCCGGTGGGCGCCGTCCCGATGCCCGACCGGGGCTGTGGTTCCAGCCGGTCCGCGACTTCGGTGAGCAGCGCCCCGATGTGCTCCTGCAGCACGGTCTGCACGAGGTGGGGATCCGTGCCGACCTGCGCAGCGATTTGCCCGGACACCCGCGCCGGCCAGTTCAGCAGCGCATCGCGCATCGCACCGGCGATCTCGTCGATGCGGGCGTCCGCGGCCGCGATGTCCATCAGCCGCCCCTTGCCGCGATCAAGCGCGAGGCGCTGGGCTTCGACCCGCAGGGCGAGCCGGGCGATCGTCAGCCGCCCGAGCGCGGTCGCCTCCATCGGCGGCGCCAGCGGCGAGCGGCCCGGCCGTGCCGTCTCGGCCATGTCGCGGCGCACCCGGTCGATGTCCCAGCTGCCGTCCGGCTCACGACTGATGCGCCCGACCCGCTCGGCCTTCTGGATGGCGGTGTGCGAGACGCCGAGGCGGCGTGCGACCTCGCGGGCGGAGGTGGTGCGCTCCGGCATGATCCTCTCCATCGCGGCAGGGGCGCTGGCAATCGGGGCGGGCGCGATGCCGACCCGGGGCGGCAACTGGCCGGGGCTGGCAACGCCGCGCTTAGAACGAGAATGCAATGTATGCAATTGGTTGCGAGTCGTTCTTAACAGACTGGCATCCTGGAACCCTGAAGAAAAATCCTGACGCTAGCGAGGTCGCGCGCTTCCGCCCCCCGCATACGCCGGGCCCAGGAAGGAACCATGGCCTCGAAGCCGAGGCCGGCTGGCAGCAGCGCCCAGAACGGGAGGAGTGTGACGATCTGCTATTATAGGGAGATCCCTAATAGCAAAACGTCACACTCCTCCGCGTCTAGCGGCGGGGCGGCTCAGGCCTGTGCGGCGCGGCTGGCTGCTACCTCGGCCGACGAGGGCGGCGGCATCACCACCGCGGCGCCGCGCCGAGACCGAGGCGCCAGACCATAGTGCTCGACCAGCGTCCCGAGCGCGCAGACCAGGATGCCCTGGCCATGCGCTGGGACGAGCGCCTTGCCGTTCCATCCCTGCTGCATGGCCCACTCGCGGATCGAGCACTCGAGCCCGACCACGTGCCAAAGGCTGCTGCCGGCGGGGCTGTCCATCCCGCCGACGTGCTTGATTGCCGCCGAGACCTTCTGGCGGGCGCTGACGTGGCGCTCGGTCAGCGTGTCGCCGGTGCCGCGTGCCACCCGGATCAGCGGCATGGTGCGCATGCCGTCGAGGGCTGCGGCACGGAATTGCGTCCGGAAGATCTCGGCCGCCTCGTGCATCTGCGGGGTGATGGAGCCGTTCTCCAGGAGCATGCCGAGGGTGTCGACGGCGCGGCGCCGCTGCACGGGCACGCCCGTCTCTGGGTCGGTGGCGCGCTCCGGTGCGGTAATGGAGCCGTGCTGGAGCCGCCACTTGGAGGGCTTGGACAGGTCCTCGCGCGGGGTGGTCGCGCGCTTGCGCTTGCTGGCCATGGTGCCTCCTTCCTCAACTCGTGGGGGTGGTGAGCGCGCGCTGGGTGGCCTGCTCGCGCTTGCGGCGCTCCCAGTCCTCGCGATGGTCAATGCGAGATTCGCCGGTGTCGCGATCGATGTGCTTGCCCTCGCCGTGCCGCGCAAAGGCGATCAGCGCATTGCCCATGCGATTGGTGCGGTCGGCCTGATAGAGCGTCGCGCGCGTCTGCAGGAATGGCTCGACGTAGCGCGCGTTGAACACCAGCCAATCGGCCGGATCCGGCACCCATACCTCGGCGAAGGTGCCTTCGCCCTCGTTCAGCTCGACATACTGGCCACCCTCTGGCGTCCGATGGGCGCGCAATTCGCCGAAGGGCCAGTGTTCGTCGCCGATGATCACGACCGAGGTGGCGTAGTCCAGCACGGCACCGACGCTGGCGTTCCAGTCGCGGCGCTCGTTGGCAAGGCGATGGATCTCGCGCAGCCAAGGCGGGTGCGGCTCGGTCGTGAAGTTGCCGGCGCGGTATACGGTGATGCGGTCGTCAGACACGGTGTTCTCCCTGCTGTTGGTGGGCGCGCCGCAGCGGGCAGCGCGGGTCAGGCCGCGGCCGGGTGTGACTTCGCGGCTTCAAGACGGGCCGACACGGCCGCGAGGCGTGCGCGGTCGGCGGCAAGGCGCTGGTGGATGGCGGCGTCGAGCCGGGCGCTGAGTGCGGCTAGGCGGGCACGCGCGTCGGCGACGGGATCGGCCGGTGCCGAGGACGGCTTCCCGCCGAGCATCTCGAAATGGGCGAGCGTGCCGAGGCGGGTCTCAAGCCAACCCCGCGGATCCGGGATCACCGCGAGGTCGAACCGCGCCTGCCGGTCCTTCTGGCCGGGCCCCGCCGGCCGGTAGCTCACAACCGAGGAGGAGTGTGAGGATCTGCTATTATGGAGATCCCTATAATAGCAGTTTCTCACACTCCTCCCGTCCTGGCGGGCCGCGTCATGGCTGGGCCAGAGCTCCGGGAAGCAGCGCGCCATGTCGGCGGCGTTCTCGAGCTCCACGCCGGCGGCGGCCATGATGTCGTGCCGGCTCGGCTGGACCTCCTCCCAGGCCAGCACCTCATGCACGGCGGCGGGCAGGACGACATCGGTCAGCAGGTCGATCTCGAGCGGCCTCTCGGGGGTGCGGTTGACCCCGCGGCCGCGCCCGACGGCCTGCACCAGCTCGCCCTCGCAGATCGTCCAGCGCAGGGCCTCCGCGGTCGGGTCCGCATGTTCCTCGCCGGTGGTGGCGTGCACGCCCCCATCCGCCAGCGCGATGCGCCGCTCCACGCGGCCATACCACCACGCCACGTCGCCCCGGCTGGTCAGGGGCGGGCGGTTGGTGAGGGCGGCGGCGAGGCGTTCGACTGTCAGAGGCGCCGGCAGCGTGCGGCCGAGCACCATCATGCCCGCGACCTCGCGCCAGCGGTCGAGGCCGCTCAGCGCGTTGAAGTGCACCGCCTCGGCGTTGGCCGGCAGGCCGAGCGCCCGGAGCGCATCGACCGCCGCCTTCTGGCCGATCACCAGCAGGTCCTTGCCCGATCGCGCCCGGCCGCGCAGCGTCCGCGCCCGCAGGGCGATCAACGCGGCCATCTCGCGCCGGCGCAGCAGGGCGGCGGACTGGTCCCGGGCCGGCGCACCCGCATCGGGAGCGAGGGCCTTCGCGCTGGTCGGGGCCCCGAGCACCTGGCGAACCCGGACATGCGGCTCTGTCGCCCGCACTGGCTCGGCGACGGTGATGTCCGGCAGGAAGGGCGTGACGAGCTCGGGCCGCAGCGTCGCGTCGAGGTGCAGCACGGGCCCACCGGCGCCCCAGGACTTCCGCAGCCCCGCCCGCCAGGCCAGGCGCAGCGACCGCACCGTGCCGTTCTCGGTCATCACGTCGCACAGCACCGCGCCGGCCACGTCGTGGTCGTTCTCCAGCGCCTCCGCGATCAGCATCCACATCGCGGCGGTGCGGCCGGGTGGCGCCCAGGGCTCGCCCTCCTTCGGCAGCACGGCGGCGATGCGGCGCCGGCGCTCGGCTGCGTCCATCCCGGGATAGAGCCCGGGATTGCGGAGCCGCCGGTGCTCGTGGCCGGAGGCGTCCCGGCAGATCTGCGGGGTGAGGCCAGCGGCCCGCAACGCGGCAACCGAGAGCGGCCCGCTCGGCGCGGTGGCGAGCACCTTCCAGAGCTTCTCACGCGCGGCATGGAGGTCGGCGGTGGCCTCCCAGTTCTCCTTGTTGCGCGCCGTCCAGCACAGCACCGTGCCGAGATGCGGGCGAAGCCCGTCTAGCGTCAGCAGCGCCTTGCCGTCGGTGCCGCGGAGCCCGGCCGCCCAGAAGCCCTCGTCCAGCACCAGCAGGCCGACCGCTCCGAGCTCCTTCGGGGCCATGTGGAACAGCGTGTCGTGCGCGGTGATCACCACCTCGGCGCGGCGCAGCGGCGGCTTCTGCGCCTGGTAGCCGCACTGGTGGTAGAGGGGGCAGATCTTCGTCACGCCGTCGCGGGTCACCTTGCAGCTGGTGGTCTCGACAACGCGCTCGACTTCGATGGCGTCGAACGGCGCGGAGGGATCGAGGCACATCAGCCGGTCCGGCTCGCCCGGCCGCGGGTCCGGTGCGCTGCGGCCCTTCCAGAGGGCCGCCTCCACGCCGAGCGTCGCGAACGCGTCACGCTGCTCCGCCGCGAGGTCATGCCGCGGAACGCCAACCACCACCGTCTTGCCCCGCAGCGCACCGCTGCGCAGCAGGCCGGCGAGGCCGCGCTGCATCGCGGTGGTCTTGCCGAGGCCGACGGCCACCGGCAGGGCGAGACGTGGCGGACGCGGCGCGGCGTTGAAGTCTAGGAGCATGCCGCCCCGTGCACGGCGTCAGCTGTGGCGTGGACGGCCCAGTCCGGCGGGCCCGGCTGCGGGGCGAGCTCGGCCTCGAGCGGATCGGCCGTCCAGTAGGCCGCGACCTCGGCCATGAAGTCGGCGATGCGGTCCTCCAGCACTGCGCGCGCCCCGACCAGCTCCAGCGACGCCAGGGCGTAGGTCGGCAGCGGCTGCGGCGGGGGCGCGGCGGCGGCGATGACCTCGCGGACCGCCTCGAGGCCCTGCGCGGCCGCCAGATCGTTGAAGTCGCCGGGCCCGGGTGGGATCGCGACGAGGGCGCCGGCCGCGCGGGCGGCGGCGATGGCGGCAGTGACGCCCGGGTTGTCCACGCGGCCGGGCTTCGTGTCGTTGTCGGCGAGGATCACCAGCCGCACTGACGGGTAGCGATCCCTGAGGATGGGCGCGACCCGCTTGAGGTTGCCTGCGTCCATCGCGGCGACCACCGGCAGGCCCGTCGCCTCATGCGCGGTGGCGCCCGTCGCCCAGCCCTCGCAGATCAGGATCGTCCCGGCATCGACGAGCGGACCGCCGATCGGGGTGAAGTGGCCGGCCTTCGCACCGCCGGACAAGAAGCGCTTGGTGCCGTCCTCGTAGATGCGCTGGAGCGTGTGGATCGTGCCGTCGAGGTCCAGCAGCGGCACCACCAGCACGTCCTCCGACTCCATCCGGATGCCGTGCGGGCGGACACCCTTGCGCTGGAGATACCCGTGCGCGGGATCCGCGGGGCCGGCGCTTTCCCAGGTGATCGTCGCGGCGCGGTGCGCGTAGTACCGCAGCTGCGCCTCCCATGCGGCTGCAGGATCGGGCCCCTGGTCCGTGGCAGCGCTGGCACTGGCCGCGGCGGCTGCGGCGGGGCGTGGCCGCGCCGGGTCCCACACCGGCATGCCGAGCCAGCGGCGCGCCCAGTCGGCCGCCTCACGCCAGTCGCCACCGCGCTCGCGCGCGATCAACTCGAGCGGCCCGCCGCCGGTGCCGGCCTCGTGGTCGAACCAAGTGCCGAGCTTCGTGCCGCTCACGACCGCGGAGAGGCTGCCGCGGCGGTTCCAGCGCCACTGCCGTGCCGTCCGCCGAGCCGGCTTGCCGAGCAACTCCGTCAGCAGCGACGTCCAGTTCGCGATGAGGGCGAGGCGAAGGTCGCGCAGGTCGGAGATCGCGTCTGAAACGGCAGAGGGCGACGATGCGCGCATGCGGGAATCGTCCTGTCTGTCGGATGGGGCGTGAGCTGCGCCGCGTTGATTGCCGGTCGCAGTTATTCACATGGTCAAAGTAGGTCTATGATGATTACCGCGCAAGATTATTTAAAGCTTGTGTAGTGGAGAACGGATTTCAGTATTATCGATCGGTAAGCAAGAGCAACCGGGCGCGAAATACGGATCTGATGACTGTCGGAGAATTTCATCATCTCTACTGCCCGGCGGTTTGCGATGCGAACCGCTCGCCAAGCTCCCAAGCCCGAGCGGGGTACCGGCGTGGAACACGTCACAGGTGGCCCCGGTAATCAGCCGGAGGGGGACGATCGTCTGCGTTCCAGCGGGGCGCGTGAGAAGAACGGCGGGCTCGATCGGTAAATGAGGGGCAGAGGATTGCGTGTCGGAGGGACCACCATGGTCGCCATCATCCCGTCTGAACCCTGCCGCGGCAGCGCGTGTACCGTGCCCGAGTCGCGGCTGCGATCACCAGCGGCGGCCCGTGCTGCGGCCACGCTGCGCTTCGTTTGTCTTCGCTCGGCTACGCGCGTGACAAGAACGCACTCCCCGCGGCGCGCTGCGCTCGGCATGGTGCGCGCGATGAACACAACAGCACCCCTCGCGAGCGCTCTCCCGTTGCGTTCCACGCCATGCAGATTTCGCAGCGACATCAGTGCATGGCGCCGGACTGCGCGGAGCTGGCATGTGACGCGCATGCGCCAAACGATCCTGACCACCGACGCCGCGGTCTCCGGCTCGGCAATCATCGGCAGCGTGGCCGGCGATGCTGTCGCTGTGGTGATCAGAAACGGCCGATGCCGTGGGACGGATCCCGGGGAGGCTGGGTAATGCTAAGTATGGACAGCATCCCACCACAGCCGCCGCTGTACATTCCGCCCCGCTTCCGCGAGGCCCGCGGCATCTTCGCCCCTGGCGAGCTGCGGCTGCGCAGCCGCGCTGCTGCGGATCTCGCCCTCAACGCCGAAGAGGCTCGAGGGTCCGGAGACGTTCGCCTACACTCGACTGCCCGCCAGCGCCTTGGTGCGAACCCCAGGAGAAGGGGAGTCGCATGACCCGACGATCAAGTGTGAAGGCGAAGCAGCAGGACGCGCCACCGCCGCCAGCGCCGACTAAGATCCCGCCCGCGCAGGTGCTGCCGAGGCTCGCGGCGCTGCAGACCGCGACGGCCGCGGAACTGCGGGAGCAGTGGCGAGCCCTGTTCGGCAAGGAGCCGCCTCCCTTCAACCGCCCCTACCTGGTGAGCCGGCTCAGTTACCGCGTGCAAGAGATCGCATACGGCGGCCTAAAGCCGGAGACGCGGGCGAGGCTGGAGGCGCTCGGGGAGCAGCTCGACGGCGGGAACGTGGTGCTGCGGCGGATCCGCGCCGACAGCCGACCGCTGCCGGGGACGCGACTGGTGCGCGAGTACGACGGCGTGCAGCACGTGGTGACTGTCCGCGCCGACGACTTCGAGTACGAGGGCCGGCCGTACCGATCCCTCTCCGCTATCGCGCGGCACATCACCGGCACGCGCTGGAACGGTTGGACCTTCTTCGGGCTGAAGGGGAGGCCTGGGGCATGAGCCGCCGCAAGCTGACGGGCGGGGCCATGCCCGCCTCGGTGAAGAAGCTCCGCTGCGCCGTCTACACGCGCAAGTCTACCGACGAGGGCTTGGACAAGGAATTCAATTCGCTCGAGGCGCAGCGCGAGGCCTGTGAATCCTATATCGCGTCTCAGCGCGCGGAGGGCTGGGTGCTCGTCCGTGACCGCTACGACGATGGCGGGTTCAGTGGCGGCACCCTCGACCGCCCCGCGCTGAAGCGCCTGCTGGCCGACATCGAGCAAGGCCTGATCGATGTTGTTGTCTTGTATAAGATCGATAGGCTCAGCCGCTCGCTGATGGACTTCGCGAAGCTGGTGGAGACGTTCGAGGCGCACGGCGTCACCTTCACGAGTGTGACTCAGTCATTCTCCACGACCACGTCGATGGGTCGGCTGACGCTGAATATCCTGCTCAGCTTTGCGCAGTATGAGCGCGAGATTATCGGCGAGCGGATCCGCGACAAGGTCGCTGCCTCGAAAGCGCGCGGCATGTGGATGGGTGGCAAGGTGCCGCTTGGCTACGACGTAGCCGATCGCAAGCTGGTGGTGAATGATACTGAGGCCGCGCGCGTGCGGCGCGTGTTCGAGCTATTCGTCGAGACCGGCTCCGGCGTCGAGACGGTGCGGCGCCTGCAGGCGGAGGGTGTCACGGCGAAGTCGGGCCGCCCGCTCGACAAGGGCGACGTCTACAAGATCCTGCACCTGCGGACCTACATCGGGGAGGTCACGCACAAGGGGAACGTCTATCGCGGCGAGCACGAGGCGACCGTGCCGCGGGAGCTATGGGACCGCGCGCATGCCATCCTGCAGGTGAGCCCTCGGACAAGGGCGGCGCAGAACCGGCAGCACGCACCGGCGCTGCTGAAGGGGTTGATTTTCGGGGTCGACGGGCGGGCGCTGTCACCGACCCACTGCCGGAAGAAGGGCCGGCTGTACCGGTACTACGTGGCGCAGCGGGTGCTGAAGGGCGACGCGGCCGGGGATGACGGTATCGTCCGGCGAGTGCCGGCGGCGGAGATCGAGGCGGCGGTGGTCCATCAGGTACGCGCGCTGCTGCGGCAGCCGGAGGTCGTCGTCGGCACCTGGCTCGCTGCACGGACGGAGGCGCCCGACCTGAAGGAGGTCGAGGTCCGGGACGCGCTGGCTCGGCTCGAGCCGCTCTGGGGTGAACTGTTCCCGGCTGAGCAGGCGCGGCTGATGCGATCAGTCGTTGACCGCGTGGTCGTCGGCCCGGGCGGCGCCGACATCCGGCTCCGGGTGGAGGGGCTGAGCAGCCTCGTCCACGATCTCACGGCCAATGCCCTCTCTGCCTCCACGGTGGCAGCATGAGCGCCACCACGACACACATCACGGTCCGGGTGCCGCTGAGGATCCGGCGGCGGGCAGGCCGGAAGACGCTGGTGACGCCGGTGGTGCAGGAGGGCGCCGCCGCCGCCGTTCGCACGCGCACGGACCCGGCGCTGATGAAGGCGCTCGCCCGTGCTTTCCGGTACCAACGGCTGCTGGACGAGGGACGCTATGCGTCGATCACCGAAATGGCGGAGGCAGAGAAGATCGACCGCGGATACCTTGGTCGCATCCTCCGCCTCGCCCTTCTCGCGCCCGACGTGGTCGAGCACGTCCTCGATGGCGCAGGCATTCCTGAGCCTTTCGCCGGCCGCCTTTTGGAAGCAGTGCCCGCGGACTGGAAGCAGCAGCGCGTGATCATCGGCATAGCCGCCGCTGCCGAGTGACGACGGGGTCATGGCGATGGTCAGCGCATCTCAGGCTGCCCTTGCTAGGCTCTCGAAAGTTGAGTCAGCGGCGTCCTCCTGCACGATCTTCGCGGCCTGCGCGACAACAGGCAGCAGATCCCCAAAGGCATCCTTCCGCCGTACCACTGCGATGCGTGCAGGCGCATTCTCCAGCAGGGCGATATCGTGGAACTTGGCGGCGGCGAAGGCCACCGAGACCGGCGCGGGAGACACGAAGTCGAACAGGGCCAAGCCGCGCTCCGTCTCCACGACGGCATCCACCTGCCATGCGTGGGTCGAGGCACCGCGCACCTCCGCATCGGGCCGAATCTGCCTCCCTGGGAACAAGCGGCTGAGCCGCGCGATCAGTCGATCGGCGGCGGTCTGAGGGCGGCGGTCAGCCGCACGCAGCATTGCCCGCTCCATGGTGCGCAGAACCGCGCTGGCGAGCGCCATGGTCGCGCCGGTCAGCTCCTCCGGGCTAAGATCGCGCAGCGACAGCGCGCCCTGATCGGCTGTCAGTCCTTGAAGGCCAGCGACGTCCTCGGCCTGGCGCCGATAGATGCGGCCAAAACCGAGCGTTTCCGCCTCATCATGCCCCTGGCCGAGGTCCGTGATGCGGAAGCGGCCGGCGCCCTCCTGCTCGATCACCACCACCACCGACGCACCAGAGGGCAACAGCATGGGTGTGCGGAGGTAGGCGCGTCCGCCGAAGACCTCGGCACTGGCCAGCCCACGGCTGATCTCCGCCGCGATCTCGTCCAGATCGGGCGCTGCCGGCGGCGTCGCGATGAAGCTTGTGATGGTCACCTGCCACGCCCTCCCCGTCGTGCCGTGTCCGCGAAAGGCAGGAGGTCATACTGCCACGGCGGCGGCGGCAGGTGAACAAGCGCCACGATCCGCCAGGCCGCCGCTGCCGCGGCTGTGAAGGCGGCCCAGTCCGGCGGCTCCGGAGCGAGGGCCTCGGCCGCGGGGAGGTTCTCCGCCATCGCCGCTGCCAGCCCGCCGGCAACGCGCGCATTCAACGCCAGCGGATGCCGGTGGGTTGTCTCGATGATCCGGTGGCGGTGCGGCTTCGGCACGATCGGCTTGTTGGTATGGCGGTCATGTGGCCGCCACTCGAAGCGCTCAAAGGGCTGCGGCCGCACCGCAGGCCCTTGCCAGGTGAGCGTCAGCGACACGCTGCGATCCGGCATCGAAGCATGTGCGCGACCCATCAGGCGGGCCCGGTCTTCAGTCACCTCTCCGACATCCAGCGTGGCGGTGAAGCGGAGATAGCTGCCGTCCTCCACCCACTGGATCGGAACACTCGGTGCCTTCTCCGCGGCCAGGAAGGCCGAGAGATCGCTTAGCAGCGCCGCATCGGCCGCTTCGTCTCTGTCGGCGCCGCTGGCCATCAACGCATCCTTCGCCCGACTGTGCAGGAGCCGCGCTGCGGCGACAGCGAGGAGGTCACAACAGCACCTCCTCAGCCAAGCCGTGCCGCGACCGCGCGGAAGCGAGCCAGCGCCGCCTCAAGGTCCTCGGCGATGCTGGCGGCGATCTCGGCAGGCGGGGGCAGCGAGGCGGGGTCGGTCGCGCCCTCCTCCCGCAGCCAGGACAGGTTGAGGTCCAGCTTCTCGCGCGCGGCGAGCTCGGCGTAGGTGAAGCGCTTGAAGCGTTCGGTCTCTCGCCGCGAGCGGCGGTCGGAGAGCTTCGCCAGGCTGACGAACTCTGCCATGTCGGCGTCGCGCAGCGGGCGTTCCTTCAACGTGAAGCGCTTGTTGGTGCGGAGGTCGTAGACCCACAGCGCCTCGGTCCAGGGCTCCTTGCGGCGCGGCCGGGCCTCGAAGAACAGCACGTTCGCCTTCACGCCCTGGCGGTAGAAGATGCCGGTCGGCAGGCGCAGCAGGGTGTGGCACTCGAACTCGTCGAGCAGGCGGCGGCGGATCTTCTCGCCGGCGCCGCCCTCGAACAGCACGTTGTCGGGCAGCACCACGGCGGCGACGCCGCCCGGCGCCAGCACGGTCGTGATGTGCTGGACGAAGTTGAGCTGCTTGTTACCGGTGGTGACGTTGAAGTCGGGGCGCTGGTAGTCCTCGCGCTCCGTCTCCGCCTCGCCGTCGCCGGTGAAGACCTGGATGGACTGGCGGCGGCCGAAGGGCGGGTTGGTGAGGATCACGTCCCACCGCCGGCCCGGATCGGCCAGCAGCGCGTCGGCGCGGTGGATCGGCGTGACGTCGGCGCGGCCGATTCCGTGCAGGTAGAGGTTCATGGCAGCGAGCCGCGCGACGCCGGCGACGATGTCGTAGCCGGTGAAGCCTTCTTCCCGCATGCGCCGCCCCGTCTCGCGGTCGCGCGCGTCGGGCTTCTGGCGCATGTGCTCGAAGGCGGCGAGGAGGAAGCCGGCGGTGCCGCAGGCGGGGTCGCAGATGGTCTGGCCGGGCCTGGGGTCCACCACCTCGACGCAGGCCTGGATGACGGGGCGCGGGGTGAAATACTGGCCGGCGCCGGACTTGGTGTCGGAGGCGGTGCGCTCCAGCAGGCTTTCGTAGATCGCGCCCTTCACGTCCACGCCGAAGCCCGACCAGCTCTCCGCACCGATCATGCGCACCAGGCGGTGCAGATGGGCCGGTTCCTCGACGGTGTTGCGGGCGCGGGTGTAGATGGTGCCGACGAGGCCGGGCTGGCCGGCGAGTGTCTCCAGCGTGCGGGCGTAGTGCTGCGCGAGCTCGCGGCCGGAGAGCGCGGCGAGGCGCGCCCAGCGGCAGTCCTCCGGCAGCAGGGAGGGCAGGCCGTCCTCCTCCCGCTCCGCGTCGAGCTTGAGGAAGAGCAGGTAGGTGACCTGCTCCACATAGTCGCCGGAGCCGACGCCGGCATTGTTCATCACATGGGCGAGGTTCCAGACCTTGGTGGTCAAGACGTTCTCGGTCTCGCTCATGCTGGTGTCTCGATCAGGTCCGGCTGCGTGGCAGTGCGGCGCGCGCGGGGGCGGCGTGAAGCGGCCGGCGCGGCGCGGAGGCGCGCGAGCAGGGCGGCGGCGGGCTCATCGGCCGGGTTCTGCGCGACGAGGCGGCCGGTGAAGGCGGCGTGGAGGATAGATTGGCGCAGTTGGTCCGCGAAGCCTTCAGGCGGTAGAGCGGTAGCCTCCGCCTGTGCTTCGCGAACCGCAGCGATAATGGCGGCAAACTCGCTGCGCGGCGGAAGCGGCACGGGACACGCGCGGATCGACGATCCCGCGATGCCTTTCTGACCCGCGGTCGTCCGGATGTTCCGAGCGATGTAAGCGCGGCTTGGCCCTGCGTTGAGCGAGATCTCCAGGTACTCAGCGAGGTCGGCGAAACCGGGAAGCGGCCGGGCGCACATCACCTTGTCGGGGAACAGTGTTGGCTCCTCGAAGCGCACCATCCCGCAGACACCGACATACTGCTCCGAGCCGGAATAGCGCGTGAACAGCAGATCGTGGCGCTGCGTAGTTGCGCCAGCCAGGTTCTCTTCTGGCAGGGGGCGGTAGAAGCGATGCTCTCCTTGATCCACCTTGAGCGGGCGCACCGCCGAGATGCGGAGAATGCGAAGGTCCGTGGTGTCACCATCAGGCGCGCGGGCGAGGCCATTACCCAGGAAGTCGGTCAACTGATCGACCGATGCCCAGCGCCATCCTGGCGGGAGGGAGGGTTCGTTCGACAAGTCGGGGGGCAGCAGGGACCGCCCACGCCTGCCGGTGCCATCGCCACGTGCCTCCATGATCTGCGACAGCAAATCATCGGCTGTCTCGTTCGTAGGGTTCGCGCCGCGCCAGTCGGCGGTGAGGGCGCCGGTGCAGGCGGCGTGGAGGAGGCTGGCGCGGAACTGCGTCAGGCCCTCGCGCGCCCGCGCCAGCGCGGCTTCGCCGGCCTCCACCTCCTCGAACAGCGCGTTCACCGCGGCGACGATGCGCGCCTGCTCAGCAGCCGGTGCGATGGGCATCTCCAAGTCAGCAAAGCGGCCAGCGCCGAGATGCGCGATGTTCGTGGTGATCTTCGCGATCCGCTGGAACGTGCCGTTGTGCAGCCAATGGCGGAACAGCAGCAGCGCATAGTCGGGCTCGATGGCCGGACCGCACCGGAAGCGAACAAGGCTGTTCGTGAAGCAGCAGTCCGCCAACTCGCCGCGGAACATCGCAGGGCGCCCGACAAGCTGGGAGCTCTGCCCTTCGTTCAACAGAATGTCGCCGGGCTCGAGCCGATAAGCCGCAAAGTCGGCGGCATCGAAATCCATCTCCATCACGTCGGAAATGTCGATCCGGTCCTCGAAGACGTTCGCAACCCGGAGATATGGCCGCATGTTCGGGCCTTGGTGATACTGCGGCGACCGTTGCCGGCCGAGCTGCACGAGGCCGACCTCTCCTACCTTCGCCCTGGTCCAGCCGGGCGGCAGCCCCTCACTCGGCAGCGCATCCATCCTCAAGCCACCAGCGCGTCGGTCAGGTCATCCACCAGTGCCGGCAGCCGCTCCGCGCCGAACAGCGCGCGCGCCCGCGCGGTGCCGCCGCGCGACGAGAAATCCGAGGCCTCGCGCAGATCGTCCAGCCGGAGTTCCACGTTGCTCGCCACCCAGTCCTTCATCAGCCGCAGCCACTCCATCTGCG
>CAYNYQ010000105.1:0-14173 GCA_964401305.1 uncultured Acetobacteraceae bacterium
GCTCGACCTGCTGCCCGCCGCGACGGAGGGTGCCGCCGCGCCGGTGCCGCGCCTGCCCCTCGGCTTCGCGCCGCCGCGGCCGGCCGCCGCACCGGCGGCAGAGCCCGCGGCGGAGTTTCCGCTCGGCCGGGCGCTGGCGCAGATCCTCGACACCTATGTGCTGGCCGAGGCGCCGGACGGTGCCCTGGTGCTGGTCGACCAGCACGCCGCGCATGAGCGCCTGACCCACGAGGCCCTGCGCACCCAGCTGCTCGAGGGCGGGGTTCGCGCGCAGCCGCTGCTGCTGCCCGCCGTGGTGGACCTGCCGGCCGCGGATGCGGCGCGGCTGCTGGACGCCGCCCCGGACCTCGCCCGGCTGGGGCTGGAGATCGAGGGCTTCGGCCCCGGCGCCGTGCTGGTGCGCGCGCTGCCGGCGCTGCTGGGCCCGGCGGCCGACCCGGCGCCGCTGCTGCGCGACCTGGCGGAGGAACTCTCCGCCGAGGGCGGCGGCGAGGCGCTGGCGCTGGAGCGGCGGCTGGATGCCGCCATTGCCCGGCTCGCCTGCCATGGCTCGGTGCGCGCCGGGCGCCGGCTGGCGCCGCCCGAGATGGACGCCCTGCTGCGCGCGATGGAGGCGACGCCGCGCGCCGCCACCTGCAGCCATGGCCGCCCGACCGTGCTGCGCCTCGGCCCGGCGGAGCTGGAGCGGCTGTTCGGCCGGCGCTGAGCGGCGCTGGCCCGGCGCCCTCAGGCGGCCAGCGCCACCGGCCGGGCTCCCTCCTCCGCCTCGGGCCCGATCGCCTCGAGGAAGCGCGCCACCTCGGCGCGCAGGGCATCGGAGACCTCGGAAACCCGGTCGGCCGCGGCGAGCACCGCCTGGCCCGCCTCGCGGGACTGCCCGGCGACGCGCGAGACCTCGGCGATGTCGGTGCTCGCCTGCTCGGTCTGGCGGGCGACGCGCTGCACCTGGCTCGAGATCTCGAGCGTCGCCGTGCCCTGCTGCTCCACGGCCGAGGCGATGGCGGCGGAGACGGTGCCGACGCGGTTGATCGACTCCGCCACCTCGCGGATCGCGCCCACCGCCTCGCGCGTGACGCCCTGGATGGCGCCGATCTGCCGGCCGATGTCGTCGGTGGCCTTGGCGGTCTGCGCGGCGAGCTGCTTCACCTCGGAGGCGACCACGGCGAAGCCCTTGCCCGCATCGCCGGCGCGCGCCGCCTCGATGGTGGCGTTCAGCGCCAGCAGGTTGGTGCGCCCGGCGATGTCGGCGATCAGCCGCACCACCTCGCCGATCTGCCCCGCGGCCTCCGAGAGGCCACGCACGGTGACGTCCGTGGCGCCGACCCGCTCGACCGCCTCGCCGGTCGCGGCGGTGGAATCGCCTACCTGCCGGCCGATCTCGCCGACGCTGGCCGTCAGCTCCTCGGCCGCGGCGGCGACGGCGCCGAGGCTTTCGGAGGAGAGGCGGGCGCTCTCGGTCGTGGCGGCCGTGCCCTCCCGCGTGCGCTGCGCCGCCTCGGCCATGGTCCCCGCGGCGTGGCGGAGCGTCTCGGCGGAGGTCGCAAGGCCGCCGACGATGCCGTTGATGGAGGTGGCGAAGTCCCGCGTCGCGCGGTCGATCGCGGCGTGGCGCTGGTCGCGCGCCCCGCGCTCCGCCGCCGCCGTCGCCTCCAGCCGGGCGCGTTCCTCGATGGCGGTGCGGAACACCGTGACGGCCTCGGCCATGCGGCCGATCTCGTCGCGGCGCCCGGCGCCGGGCACCGGGCCGTCGAGGCGCCCGGCGGCCAGCGCCGTCATCGCCCCGGTCAGCCCGGCGAGCGGCCGCGCGATGCGGCGGGCCGAGAGGATGCCGGCAACCGCGGCAACCACCAGGATGGCGAGCGCCGCGCCGAGGATCCAGACCAGCGCCTCCTGCGCCACCGCGGCGAAGGGCGCGTCCGGCAGCAGGATGATCAGCGCGCCCGCGGTCTGGCCCGCCACGTCGCGGAGCGGGCGCGTGGCGATGCCGTAGCGCAGCCCCTCCACCATGCCCGTCAGCGTCACTGCCGCGCCGTCGCGCGCCGCGGCCTGCACGGCCTCCGGCAGCGCCGCCAGCGCCAGCCCCTGGCGCGTGCTGTCGCGCAGGCGCCCGGCGCCGATGAGGGCGACCTCCGCCCCGGTCGCGCGCGCGATCGTCTCGGCCGCCGCCCCATCCAGGTAGCCGCCGGCCTTGAGCGTGCCGACCACCCGGCCGCCAAGCTTCACCGGCAGCGTCGCGCCCGTCGCGACCTCCCCGGTCGCCGGCGAGACCACGCTGCCCAGCGCGTCCCGCCCCGCCAGCGCCAGGGCGACGTCGGCGACGCGCGCCTTCTCGTCGCCGTGCCGCGCCGGATTGTGGGCGCGCAGCACCACCCGCCCCTGCGCGTCCGTCACCTCGAGCACCCGGAGCCGGGGGTCGACGGCGCGGAAGGCCTGGTGCACCGGCACCAGCAGGGTGGCGAGCCGCTCCCGGTCGCCGGCGGCCAGCGCCGTGGCGACGTCCTCGCGCTGCACCAGCGAGGTGGCAAGGCCATGCATCGTCCGAACCAGGCGCGTGCTCTCGTACTCGCCGAGGCTGGCGGCGCGGTCCGCCGCCACGTGCGCCTGCCGCTCGAGCGCGCGGGTGATGCCGACGGAGCCGCCGAGCGCGGCGAAGATGCCGACCGCGAAGGCCGGCAGCACGGCCATGATGGCAAGGCGGGCAGGGAGGGAGAGGCTGCGCATCGGAACTCCGTCGGACCGGTCAAGCCGCCGAGTGTCCGATGCGAAGGTTGCCATTCCGTCAGCGTTGCGGGCGGCTCACCCCCGCGGCGGATGCCGCGCCACCGCCCAGCCGCCGTCGACGGCCAGCACCTCGCCCGAGACGAAGGACGCGTCCTCCGAGGCGAGGAAGGCGATCGCCGCCGCGACCTCCTCCGGCCGGCCGGGCCGGCGGGCGGGGGTCGCCTGCAGCATGGCGGCCTGGAAATAGGCATCGCCCTGCAGGCGCGCGGCGGTCATCGCCGTCTCGATCAGCCCGGGCGCGACGGCGTTCACGGTGATGCCCTCGGGCGTCAGGTCGGCGGCGAGCTGGCGCGTCATCTGCGCCACCCCCGCCTTGGCCACCGCATAGGGGGTGGAGAGCGGATAGCCCGCCAGGCCGAAGACCGAGGCGACGCTGACGATCCGCCCGCCGGGCCGCGCGAGATGCGGCATCGCGGCGCGCGTCACGCGCAGCACGGCGGTGAGGTTGGTGCCGATGATGCGCTCGAGCAGCGCGTCGTCGCAGTCCTCGAGCGGGCGGGAGCCGGAGATGCCGGCATTGTTCACCAGGATGTCGAGCCGCCCGAAGGCGGCGAGCGCGGCCGCGACCATCCGCGCCCCGGCCTCCGGCGCGGTGACGTCCAGCACCAGGGCGGGGGCGCCGAGGGCGGCGGCCGTCGCCTCCACCGCCGGTTCGCGGTCCACCAGCAGGACGCGCGCGCCCTCCTCGGCGAGGCGCGTGGCGGTGGCGGCGCCGATGCCGCGCGCGGCGCCGGTGACGATGGCGGCCTTGTCCTTGAGCCCACGTGGCATGGCGGCGGTTCCTCCCATGATGCGGCCCCGATCATCCGCCGCGGGCGTGCGGCGCGCCAGCGCGCGCGCCGGTCTGGCACGGGCTCAGCCGCGGCCGGACGCCGCGAAGTCGAAGGCGGCCTGGCCATCGGCGGGGCGCGCCGACCCGGCCTCGAAGCCTGCGAGGGTGACGCCGAGCAGCCGCACCCCCCGCTCCAGCGGAAAGAGGCCGCGCGCCAGGGCGAGGGCGGCGGCTTCCAGCGCCGCGCCGCTCTCCACCGGCGCGGCGCCGGTGCGGCTGCGCGTGAGGGTGCGGAAATCGGCGTAGCGGAGCTTCAGCGTCACCGTGCGGCCGCGCGTGCCGGTGCGCGCGCACCAGGCCCAGACCTCGGCGGCCAGCGCCGCGACGGCGCGCTCCACCTCCGCGGGCGTGGCGAGGTCGGCGGCATAGGTGGTCTCGCTGCCGGCGGATTTGCGCGGCCGGTCGGGCACCACCGGGCGCGCATCCTCGGCGCGGGCGATGGCGTGGAAATGCGCCCCGGCCTTGCCGAAATGCTGGGTCAGGAAGCCGAGGCTGTGCGCGCGCAGGTCGGCGCCGGTCAGGATGCCGAGCCGCTCCATGCGCGCTGCCGTCGCCGGCCCGACGCCGTGGAAGCGCGCGACCGGCAGCCCCTCGACGAAGGCCGGCCCCATCGCCGGCGTGATGACGAACTGCCCGTTCGGCTTGCGCTGGTCGGAGGCGAGCTTGGCGAGGAACTTGTTGTAGGAGATGCCGGCCGAGGCGGTCAGCCCGGTCTCGGCCAGGATGCGCGCGCGGATCTCGGCGGCGAGGCGCGTCGCGGTGGGGATGCCCTTCAGGTTCTCCGTCACGTCGAGATAGGCCTCGTCGAGCGAGAGCGGTTCGACGAGGGGCGTGTACTCCTCGAAGATGTCGCGGATCCGGCGCGAGACGGCGCGATAGGCATCGAAGCGCGGCGGCACGAAGACGAGCTCCGGGCAGAGCCGCAGCGCCCGCGCCGAGGGCATGGCGGAGCGCACGCCGAAGCGCCTGGCCTCGTAGCTCGCCGCCGCCACCACGCCGCGGGCGCGGGAGCCGCCGACCGCGACCGGGCGGCCGCGCAGCGCCGGGTCGTCGCGCTGCTCGACCGAGGCGTAGAAGGCATCCATGTCGATGTGGATGATCTTGCGGAGGGCGGGCGGCGTCACGGTCGGTCGGCCGGGGCTTCTGCGGCGCGGGCATCCGCCGCGCGGCGGGGACGGGGCGGGGCCGCCCTGGGGGCGGCCGGGCGCACGGGCCACCGGGTCCGGACCGGCCCGCGCGCGCCATCCCGATCCTAGGCCTGCGGCGGCCCGCCGGTCACCTCCACGCCGCGGGCCGGGCGGGGAGGCGGGCACCGGCGCGGCCATGGCGCCGGCCCTGCCTGCCAAGGGCAATCGACCCGGCGACAGCGATCGGGCAGGCTTGCGCAACGGTGACGAATCGCGCCTGCGCTGGCGGAGACCGGGCGGGCGCCCGAGGACGGACACGGGGGCGGGATGGACAGGTCGGCGGGTACCATGCCGGGGACGGGGCCGGAGCACGCAGGTACCGGCCTGCACGGCACCGGCGAGCCGGAGCCGCCGGGCTCGGCGCTCGAGCAGTTCGGGCCGCTGCTCGCCGCGGGCGCGACGCTGGCAGCCTTCGGGCTGGCCGGGGAGCACGCGCTGGAGGAGCTCGGCTTCGCCGGCTCGCTGGTCGCGCTGCTGGTCCTGTTCGCGGTGATCCTCTGGGGCGCGATCGGCGTGATGCACCATGCCGAGCGGGTGGCGCAGGTGCTCGGCGAGCCGATCGGCACGCTCGTGCTCACGCTCTCGGCCATCACGGTCGAGATCGCGCTGATCATGTCGGTGATGCTGGTCGGCAAGGCGGACCCGGCGCTCGCGCGCGACACCATGTTCGCGGTCCTGATGATCATCCTCAACGGGCTGGTCGGGCTCGCGCTGCTGCTCGGCGGGCTGCGCCACCGCCAGCAGAGCTACAACCTCGAGGGCGCGCGCTCCTACCTCGTGGTGCTGATCCCGCTCGCGGTCTGCGCGCTGGTGCTGCCGGACTTCACGCAGTCGACCGCCGAGCCGACGCTGACCTTCACCCAGGGCCTCTTCTTCGGCTTCCTGGCGCTGCTGCTCTACGGCGTCTTCCTGGCGCTGCAGACCAGCCGCCACCGCGCCTTCTTCGCCGAGGCGGAGGCGGAGGAGGCGGGGGCGGAGGTCGCGGGCGCCGAAGCCGCGCCGCCGCGGCGCGACATGCGCGCGGTGTGGCGCCACGGCGCGCTGCTGCTGCTGACGCTGATCCCGGTGGCGCTGCTCGCGCACGACATGGCCGAGGTGCTGGACACGGTGGCGGTGGCGATCGACATGCCCGCCGCGCTCGCCGGCGTGATCATCGCCGCGCTGATCCTCGCCCCCGAGGGGATGGCGGCGCTGCGTGCGGCCTGGGCCAACCGGCTGCAGCGCTCGGTCAACATCCTGCTCGGCTCGGCGCTCTCGACCATCGGCATGACGGTGCCGACGGTGCTGCTCGCCGGCTACCTGACGGGGCAGCAGATCGTGCTCGGCCTGCCGGCGAGCTCGGTCGTGCTGCTGGCGCTCACGCTGCTGGTCTCCACCCTGACCTTCGGCGGCGCGAGGACGGACATGCTGAAGGGCGCGGTGCATGTCGTGCTGTTCGGCGTCTACCTGATGCTGGTGCTGCTGCCCTGATCCCCCCGCCGGCCCGCTTCCGGGGCGCCGCCGCCGGCGCTACAGCAGGCCGGCACACGGAGCCTGTCGCATGTTCTACGAGCCCCGCCTCGCGCATGGCCTGCCGCACGACCCCTTCAAGGCGATCATCGCGCCGCGGCCGATCGGCTGGATCTCCACGGTGGATGCCGCCGGGCGGCCGAACCTCGCGCCCTACAGCTTCTTCAACGCGGTGCATTCGCGCCCGCCGATGCTGGCCTTCACCTCGGAAAGCATGAAGCACTCGGCGGCGAACGCGATCGAGACCGGCGAGTTCGTGTTCAACCTCTGCACCCGCGCGCTGTTCGAGGCGATGAACATCTCCTCCGGCGACCAGCCGGCCGGGGTGAGCGAGTTCGAGGCGGCGGGGCTGGCGATGGCGCCAGGGCGGATGGTGCGGGCGCCGCGCGTCGCTGCCTCCCCGGCCGCGCTGGAATGCCGCGTCGCGCAGTCCTTCCAGTTCACCGACGTGGACGGCAAGCGGCTGCAGGGCTGGATGATCATCGGCCAGGTGGTCGGCGTGCACATCGACGACGCCTATCTGCGCGACGGCCGCTTCGACACGCTGGCGGCGCAGCCCATCGCCCGCTGCGGCTATCGCGACTACGCCGCGCTGGGCGAGATGTTCGAGGCGCTGCGCCCCACCGATGGCGGCAGCTACGCGCCTGGCCAGCCGGACCGATAGGGCACCCCGATGGCCGGCGCGCCGCCACGCGCCGAGGACCGCGCCGGCCCGCCCGAGACACAGGGAGATCCCCGCATGAGCATCACCGACGCGCCGCTCTTCGAGCGCGCCCTGCTGACCAACGACGACGGCATCGACGCGCCGGGCCTGGCCGTGCTGGAGGAGATCGCCGCGCAGCTGGCGCGCGAGGTCTGGGTGGTCGCGCCGGCCACGGACCAGAGCGGCACCTCGCACTCGCTCAGCCTGCATTCGCCGCTGCGCCTCGTGCATTTCGGCCCGCGGCGCTTCAGCGTGAACGGCACGCCGGGCGACTGCGTGGCGATGGGGCTGCGCCACGTGATGCGGGAGGCGCCGCCGGACGTGGTGCTTTCGGGGGTGAACCGCGGCGCCAACATGGGGCGGGAGACGGTGTTCTCCGGCACGGTGGGCGCGGCGATGACGGCGATGCTGTTCGGCGTGAAGGGGATCGCCCTGAGCCAGGTCTTCACCGACCGCGACAACGTGCCCTGGGATTCGTCGCGGCACCTGGCGCCGGGCGTGATCCGGCGGGTGATGGCAATGGACTGGGACGGCGATGCCTGCCTCAACATCAACTTCCCGCCCTGCCGGCCGGAGGAAGCGGGGCCCATGGTGCTGACGCGCCAGGGCCGCGGCGTGCTGGGCGGGGCGGAGGTGGTGACGGGGCGGGACCCGCGCGGCCTCGAGTACCACTGGCTGCAGTTGACGCGGGGCGGCGTGGAGGATGTGGAGGACAGCGAGTGGCTGGCGATCCGCGCGCGCAAGGTCGCGGTGACGCCGCTCTGCTTCGAGCGCACGAACCTCGAGACGCTGGCGCGGATGCGGCAGCAGATGGGGTAGCCCGCGACCGCCCCGCCTGCACCCGCGCGGGGCGCGGATCGCCGCCCGGGCGGAGGGGAGCGGGGCGTCAGCCCCCCGCCGCCGCCCGTTCCCGCGCCGCCGTCGCCAGCCTGTCCGCGCGCTCGTTCATCGGGTCGCCGGAATGGCCGCGCACCCAGTGCCACTCCACCTCGTGCCGTTTCGTTGCCTCGAGCAGCCGCTGCCAGAGCTGCATGTTGGCCACCGGGTCCTTCGCCGCGTTGCGCCAGTTGTTGCGCACCCAGCCATGGATCCAGCGGCTGATGCCGTTGCGCACGTATTCGCTGTCGGTGTGAAGGGCGACGCGGCAGGGGCGCTTCAGCGCCTCCAGCGCCTCGCAGGCGGCGGTCAGCTCCATGCGGTTGTTGGTGGTCGCGGGGTCGCCGCCGGAGAGCTCCTTCTCCGTCGCGCCGAAGCGCAGGATCGCCGCCCAGCCGCCCGGGCCCGGGTTCGGCTTGCAGCCGCCATCGGTCCAGATCTCGACGATCGGCGCGGCGTCAGAGTCCAAGGCCCGAGGCCCCCTCGACGGCGGCGAAGAAGCGCAGCTTGCGCAGGTATTCCAGCGGGTCCTTGCGGGTGACCAGCGCGCCGGCCGGCGTCGCCCCCCAGTCGTAGAGCCGGGTCAGCAGGAAGCGCAGCGCGGCGCCGCGGCAGAGCACGGGCAGCGCCGCCGCCTCGGCCGCGCCCAGCGGGCGGACGCGCTGGTAGGCCGCCAGCAGCGCCCGCGCCTTCGTCACGTTGAAGGCGGCGTCCGGCTCGAAGCACCAGGCGTTCAGGCAGACCGCGACGTCGTAGGCGAGCAGGTCGGTGCAGGCGAAGTAGAAGTCGATCAGCCCGGAGACCGCCGGGCGGTGGTCCGGCCCGTCGAGGAAGAAGACGTTGTCGGGGAAGAGATCGGCATGGATCTGCCCTTCCGGCAGCGCGCCGGGCGCGGGCCACGCGGCAAGGATCCCCGCCAGCGCCGCATCGAGCTGCGCGATCAGCCCGGGCTGCACCTGGTCCCCTGTCGGCCGGCAGCGGTCGAGCAGCGGCGCCCAGCCGGCGGGGCCGAGCGCATTGGCGCGGCTGAGCGCGAAGCCCTCGCCCGCGGCATGCAGCCGCGCCAGCGCCTGGCCGAGCGGCGCGCAATGCTCGGGCCGGACACGCCGCGGCCAGACGCCGGGCAGGAAGGTGCAGATCGCCGCCGGCCGGCCGGCGAGGTGCCGGAGCGCCCGGCCGTCGCGCCCATGCACCGGCGTCGGGCAGGGCAGGCCGCGGCTCGCCAGGTGGTCCATCAGCCCGAGGAAATAGGGCAGGTCCGCCGGATCGACCCGCCGCTCGTAGAGCGTCAGGATGAAGTCGCCGGCCTCGGTGCGCAGCGCGTAGTTGGAATTCTCCACACCCTCCGCGATGCCGCGGAAGGCGAGCAGCGCACCGAGGTCGTAGTCCGCGAGGAAGTCCCGCAGCGCCTCGTCGGTGACCTCGGTGTAGACAGCCATGCGGCGGTTTAGCCCGCCGCCGGTTCGCTGGGAACGCCCGGGCGGCGCCGCGCCGCGCCGCTCAGGCGGTGGTCGTCAGCGCCGCCGGCAGCTTGAAGGTGATGCGCTCCTCGGCCACCACCACCTCCTCGATCGCCAGCTCGAAGCGCTCGGCCAGGCGCGCCAGCACTTCCTCCACCAGCACCTCCGGGGCGGAGGCGCCGGCGGTCACGCCGATCGCCGCCATGCCCTCGGCGATGCCGGGGTCGAGCTCGCGGCCGCGCTGCACCATGATGGCGCGCGGGCAGCCGGCGCGCTCGGCCACCTCGACCAGGCGGAGCGAGTTCGAGGAGTTGGGCGCGCCGACCACCACCATCAGCTCGGCGCGCGGGGCGATCGCCTTCACCGCGGCCTGGCGGTTGGTGGTGGCGTAGCAGATGTCTTCCTTGGCCGGGGCGTGGATCTCGGGGAAGCGCTCGCGCAGCGCGACGACGATGTCGGCCGTGTCGTCAACCGAGAGGGTGGTCTGGGTGATGAAGGCGAGCGGCGTGCCGTCGGGCACCGCGACGGTGCGGGCCTGCCCGGCGTCTTCCACCAGGGTCACGGCGCCATCGGGCAGCTGGCCCATGGTGCCGACCACCTCCGGGTGGCCGGCATGGCCGATCAGCAGGATGTGGCGGCCGCGGGCGAAGTGGTGCTCGGCCTCGCGGTGCACCTTGCTGACCAGCGGGCAGGTGGCATCGAGATAGAAGAGCTTGCGCCGCTCCGCCGCCTCGGGGACGGATTTCGGCACGCCATGCGCGCTGAACACCACCGGCGCGTCGTCCGGCACCTCGTCCAGCTCCTCGACGAAGACGGCGCCCTGGCGTTCCAGCGTCTCGACGACGAAGCGGTTGTGCACGATCTCGTGCCGCACGTAGACCGGTGCGCCGTAGCGGCGGATGGCCTCCTCGACGATCTTGATGGCGCGGTCGACGCCGGCGCAGAAGCCGCGCGGGCCGGCGAGCAGCACCTGCAGGCGCGGCCGGGAGGCGCGCGGCGGCGCATCGGCATGCGGCGGAAGCGGGCTCTGGTCCATCGTCTCGGAGGGTCCGGCGCTGTTGGGGGCTTGGCCCGATCTGGGGCGCTGCGCCGATACCGCCATGGCGGAGGGGCGACGCCACGGCACTCCTACCCCATCGCCGCGGCCCATGCCACGGCGCTTGCGGGCGGTGGCCGCGCGGCGACCCGGGCCGTGCCCCCGCCGGGCGGGATGGGCCTCGCCGCGGAGCGGGATGTGCCCCTCGCGGCGCCGGATCTGTCGCCCATGCAGCGCGATGTGCCCACCCCGCGTCGCGGGTGAGCCCACGCCGCGCAGCGGGATGTGGCCACCCGCGGAGCGGGATGTGACATCCACCGCATTTCGTGCCAGGGGGCGCGGCCGATGGTCGCAAGGGGGCAGGGCATGCGGATGCAGGGGCGCCGGGCGGGCCTGGCGGGGGCAATGCTGGGGCTTGGTCTTCTCGGGGCCTGTGGCGCCTATGACAGCGTCGCGCCCATCGCCTGCCCGCAGCCCTCGATCCCGGCGGATGCGGCGGACCTGACGCGCTACCGCCCCGGCGCGGTGCGGGACCTGACCACGCTCGAGTTCGACGCGCGGCTCAGCGGCCTGCAGGGCGGCTGCCGGCCGGGCCGGCGCAACGAATCCATCACCATGGAGCTGGCGCCGAGCTTCACGGTGGACCGCGGCGCCGCGGCCGGCGGGCGGACCGTGGTGCTGCCCTGGTCGGTCGCCGTGGTCGATGCAACGACCAGCGAGCCGCTCCGGGCGCCGCAGCGCTTCGTCACGCCCGTGGGCTTCGGGCCGAACGAGACGCGCGCCAGCGTGGCCGGCAACGCCATCACCATCGAGCTGCCCGTCTCCGAGTCGCGCCGCGCCACGGATTACCGCGTCCTCGTCTTCCTGCAGCTGACCGAGGAGGAGCTGGCGCTGAACCGGCGCCGCGGCCCTCGCTGAGGCGGCGCCGCTTGGCGGTTGCGCCCGGCGCCGAATTCGGGCAATCCCCCGCCACCCGCAGACCCCGCGCGGGAGAGAGCGAGTCCCCCCGGCCTGATCGCCGGGGGCGCACCCGCCGCCGAAGGCGCAACCGGCCCCCGGAAACGCTCAGGCCACAGGACCGCGCGGGTAGGGACCTCTGGAAAGCCTGCGGCCGCGAGGCCACGGCACCGAAGGAGTAAGGCCACCGCCAGAGCGGGGCTGAATCTCTCAGGTCACCGGACAGAGGGGGGCCACGGACTGCAACTCACGCCACGCTGTCGTGGCCGGGGGACCCGTGGCCGATACCCTGCTGGAGACGCCGCTCGGCGGCCTGCACCGTGCCCTTGGCGGGCGGATGGTGCCCTTCGCCGGCTATGCCATGCCGGTGCAGTACCCGGCCGGGATCATGGCCGAGCACCTGCACTGCCGCGCCGCCGCGGCGCTGTTCGACGTCTCCCACATGGGCCAGGCGGAACTCGTGGGGGAAGGCGCGGCCGCGGCGCTGGAGCGGCTGACCCCGGCCGACGTCGCCGGGCTGAAGCCGGGGCGGCAGCGCTACGGGCTGCTGACCACCATGGCCGGCGGCATCTTCGACGACTTCATGGCGGCCAATCTCGGCGACCGGCTGTTCCTGGTGGTGAATGCCAGCCGCAAGGCGGAGGACCTGGCGCTGGTCGCGGCCGCCCTGCCGGCCGGCGTCGCGCTCCGCCCGCTGCCCGACCGCGCCCTGCTGGCGCTGCAGGGGCCCGCGGCCGCCGCGGCCATCGCGCCGCTGGCGCCCGATCTCGCGGGCATGTCCTTCCTGGCGATCCGCGAGACCGCCGTCGCCGGCATCCCCGCCATCGTCTCGCGCTCGGGCTACACCGGCGAGGACGGGTTCGAGATCAGCATCCCGGCCGAGCGGGCCGAGGCGCTGGCCAAGGCCCTGCTGGCCCTGCCCGGCGTGCAGCCGGCCGGCCTCGGGGCGCGGGATTCGCTGCGGCTCGAGGCCGGGCTCTGCCTCTACGGCCAGGACATCGACGAGACCACCAGCCCGGTCGAGGCGGCGCTGACCTGGACCATCGGCAAGCGCCGCCGCATGGCGTGGGACTTCCCCGGCGCCGGTCGCGTGCGGGACGAACTGGCCGATGGCCCGCGGCGCCTGCGCGTCGGCATCCGCCCCGAGGGGCGGCAGCCCGCCCGCGCCCATACCCCGGTGCACGCGCCGGGGGGCGAGGCGATCGGCGAGGTGACCTCGGGCGGCTTCGGCCCCTCGGCCAATGCGCCGGTCGCCATGGGCTACGTCGCCCGCGGACAGGCCGAGGACGGCACGCCGCTCGACCTGATGGTGCGCGGCAAGGCGCTGCCGGCCCGCATCGCCCCGCTGCCCTTCGTGCCGCACCGCTACGCCCGCTGACCCCCCCACCGCCCGCCAGAGGAACCCCGACCATGGCCGAACTGCGCTACACCAAGGACCATGAATGGGTCCGGATGGATGGCGACGCCGCGACCGTCGGCATCACCGACCATGCGCAGACGGCGCTCGGCGACGTGGTCTTCGTCGACTTGCCCGAGATCGGGCGCGAGGTGGCGGCCGGCGAGGCCATCGCCGTGGTCGAGAGCGTGAAGGCGGCCTCCGACGTCTATGCCCCGATCGCCGGGCGGATCGTCGAGGTGAATGCCGGCCTGACCGACGACCCCGGCCTGATCAACCGCGCGCCCACCGCGGAGGGCTGGTTCTTCAAGATCGAGCCGAAGGAGGCCGGCGCGGTCGCCGACCTGCTCGACGAGTCCGCCTACCAGGCCTTCGTGGACGCCCAGGCATGAGCACGGCCCTGACCGAGCTGATGGCGCTCGAGGACCACGGCGCCTTCGCCGCGCGCCACATCGGCCCCTCCGAGGCCGAGATCGCCGAGATGCTGCGCGTCGTCGGCGCGGCGAGCCTCGAGGATCTCGCGGCGCGCACCGTGCCGGGGACGATCCGCGGCACCGATCTCTCCGCCCTGCCGCCGCCCGCGACCGAGGCCGAGGCGATCGAGGAGCTGCGCGGCCTCGCGGCGCAGAACCGCGTGGTGAAGTCGCTGCTCGGCCTCGGCTACCACGGCACGCACACGCCGCCCGTCATCCTGCGCAACGTGCTGGAGAACCCGGGCTGGTACACCGCCTATACCCCCTACCAGGCGGAGATCGCGCAGGGCCGGCTGGAGGCGCTGGTCAACTTCCAGACCATGGTCGCCGACCTGACCGGCCTGCCGGTGGCCAATGCCTCGCTGCTGGACGAGGCGACCGCCGCGGCCGAGGCGATGGCGCTGGCCCATGCCGCCCACAAGGGGAAGTCCGACACGCTGCTGGTCGCGGCCGATCTCCATCCGCAGACGCTTGCCGTGGTGCGGGTGCGGGCCGAGCCGGTCGGCATCCGCGTCGTGGTGGCGCCGCCGGCGGAGATCGCTGCCCGGGCTGCGGCCGAGACGCCCTTCGCCGTGCTGCTGCAATACCCGGGCACGACCGGCGCGGTGCGCGACCTCACGCCCGAGATCGCCGCGGCGCATGCCGCCGGCGCCCTGGCCATCGTCGCCGCCGACCCGCTCTCGCTCTGCCTGCTGACCCCGCCCGGGGAGATGGGCGCGGACGTCGTCGTGGGCTCCTCGCAGCGCTTCGGCGTGCCGCTCGGCTATGGCGGGCCGCATGCCGCCTTCATCGCGGTGAAGGATGCGCTCAAGCGGCTGCTGCCGGGCCGCCTCGTCGGCGTCTCGGTCGATGCCGCCGGGCAGCCGGCCATGCGCCTGGCGCTTCAGACGCGCGAGCAGCACATCCGCCGCGAGAAGGCGACCTCCAACATCTGCACCGCGCAGGTGCTGCTGGCGGTGATGG
>CAYNYQ010000106.1:0-14169 GCA_964401305.1 uncultured Acetobacteraceae bacterium
CCCCGCACCAGGTGGTCGCCCCAGGCCTGGCGCAGCGCCACCTTGTTCACCTTGCCCGTCGCCGTGTGCGGCAGCGCCTCCACCACCACGACATCGTCCGGCAGCCACCACTTCGCCACGCGTGCCGCGAGGAAGGCCAGCAGCGCCTCCCGCGTCGGCGGCTCCGCGCCGGGCCTCGGCACCACCAGCAGCAGCGGCCGCTCATCCCATTTCGGGTGCCGCGCCGCCACCACTGCGGCCTCGGCGACGGCAGGGTGCGCCATGGCCAGGTTCTCGAGGTCGATGGAGGAGATCCACTCGCCCCCCGACTTGATCACGTCCTTGGCGCGGTCGGTGATCTGCAGCGTGCCCGCGGGGTCGATGGCGGCGACGTCGCCGGTGTCGAAGAAGCCCTGCCCGTCCAGGTGGCCCGCCTCGTCGCGGAAATAGCCGCGGGCGATGGCCGGCCCCCGCACCTTCAGCCGCCCCGTGGCCATGCCGTCCCAGGGCAGGGCGCGGCCGGCATCGTCGGTGATCGCCAGCTCCACGGTGAAGGGCGGGCAGCCCTGCTTCGCGGCGAGGTCGAGCTCGGCCTCGGCGTCCAGCGCGCCATGCTCGGGCTTGACGAGCCGCATGGTGCCGAGCGGCGAGAGCTCCGTCATGCCCCAGCCATGCTTCAGCTCCACGCCATAGCGGTCGCGCCACAGCCCGATCATCGCCCGCGGCGTCGCCGAGCCGCCGATCATCACGCGCTTCAGGGTCGAGGGGCGCAGGCCGCTCTCCTCGAGGTGCTGCTGCAGCATCAGGAACACCGTCGGCACCGCGGCGGCGAAATCGACGCGCTCCTCCTCCATCAGCGCGAAGACCGAGGCGCCGTCGAGCCGCGCGCCGGGAAAGACCATGGTCGCCCCCACCATCGGGCAGACGAAGGGCAGGCCCCAGGCGCTGGCATGGAACATCGGCGCGATCGGCATGACGCGGCTGGTCACGCCGAGGCCGAAGACATTCGGCTGCGCCACCGCCATCGCCTGCAGCACGGTCGAGCGGTGGGAGTAGAGCACGCCCTTCGGGTTGCCCGTGGTGCCGGAGGTGTAGCAGAGGCCGCTCGCCGCCCGCTCGTCCAGCGCCGCCCAGTCCAGGTCGCCGTCGCACCCGGCGATCCAGTCCTCATAGGCGATGGCGCCGCGCAGCGAGGTCTCGGGCATGTGCGCGGCGTCGGTCAGCAGCACGAAGCGCTCCACCGTCGGCAGCCCGGGCGCCAGGCGCTCCAGCAGCGGCACGAAGGAGAGGTCGGCCAGCAGGATCCGGTCCTCGGCGTGGTTGGCGATCCAGGCGATCTGCTCGGGGAAGAGGCGGGGATTGATCGTGTGGTAGACGCCGCCCATGCCGGTGATGCCGAACCAGGCCTCCATGTGCCGCCAGGTGCTCCAGGCCAGGGTGCCGACGCGCTCGCCGGGGCGGAGGCCGTCGCGCAGCAGCCGCTGCGCCACGCGCCGCGCGCGCAGCCGGAGCGCGGCGTAGTCGGTGCGGTGGATCGCCCCGTCCTCCACGCGCCGCGTCACGACCTCGCGCGTGGGGTGATGGATGGCGGCGTGGTCGATGATGCGGTGCAGCAGAAGCGGCCAATCCTGCATCACGCCCAGCATCCTGTCCTCCCTCGCGCCTGCGCGATGCCACCGTCGCACCGCCGGGCGCCGCCGCGCAATCGGCCGCGCCGGGTTCCGTGCTCGCATGCCGCGGTCGCGCGCGGCATAATGGCCGGGTGAGCCGCCGACAGATCGACATCACGCCCGATCTCATGCTGCGGGCCTACCGGGCCGGCCTGTTCCCGATGGCGGAGAGCCGCCGGGGCGACCGGCTCTACTGGCTCGACCCGGAGCGGCGCGGGGTGATCCCGCTCGATGGCGGCTTCCACCTGCCGCGGCGCCTGCTGCGGACCGTGCTCTCCGGCCCCTACCGGGTCACCGCGGATGCCGATTTCCAGGGCGTCATCGCCGGCTGCGCCGCGCCGGCGCCGGGGCGGGAGGACACCTGGATCAATGCCGAGATCGAGGCGCTCTTCCTCGCGCTGCATCGCCAGGGCCATGCCCATTCGGTCGAGGTCTGGCAGGGCGAGGCGCTGGTCGGCGGCCTCTATGGCGTGGTGCTCGGCGCCGCCTTTTTCGGCGAGAGCATGTTCAGCCGCGCCCGCGACGCCTCCAAGGTGGCGCTGGTGCATCTCGTCGCGCGGCTGCGCCTGGGCGGCTTCACCCTGCTGGACGCGCAGTTCCTGACCGAGCACCTGGCGCAGTTCGGCGCGCGGGAGGTGCCGCGGGCCGACTACAAGCGCCGCCTCGCCGCCGCCGTCACCATGCGCGGCGCCTGGGTGGAGGCGCCGGACGAGGCGGCGCTGGAGGCCGAGATCCGCGCCCTCCGCCCCGCCGCGGAGGCGCGGGACGACGGGTGACGGACAGCGAGGCCCCGCCGGGGCAGGCGGGGCCGCCGCCGGAGGAGGCGCCGGCGCGGCCGCGCCGCACCCAGTCCGGCCGGGCCACCGCCGACGTGGTGCTCTCCGCCCACCAGGGCGGCAATGCCGATCTCTTCCCCAAGGTGCCGGCGCTGCACGTGCCGGAGGGTGCGCTTGTCGCAGACGTCACCTATGGCCAGGGGGTGTTCTGGCGGAAGGTGCCGCCGGGCCGCTGGCGGCTGCTGGCGACCGACCTCGCCACCGGCACGGATTGCCGCGCCCTGCCCTATGCCGATGCCTCGATCGACGCCCTGGTGCTGGACCCGCCCTATCTCGAGGGGCTGCTGCGGGAGAAGGCCGGCACCCGGGGCGGCCAGGGCAGCCATGGCGCGCTGCGCAGCTACTACGCCGCCGGCGGCGCGCAGCTGGCCACGGCCGGCGGCGGGCGCTGGCACCAGGCCGTGCTGGATCTCTACCTGGCGGCGGCGGCGGAGGCGCGGCGCGTGCTGCGCGACCACGGCATCCTCATCGTCAAGTGCCAGGACGAGGTCAGCGCCAACCGCCAGGAGCTGACCCATGTGCAGCTCGTGACCGGCCTCGCCGGGCTCGGCTTCTATGCCCGCGACCTCTTCGTGCTGGTGCGCAGCAACCGCCCCGGCGTGGCGCGCCTGCTGCGCCAGGTGCATGCGCGCAAGAACCACAGCTACCTGCTGGTCTTCCAGAAGGTGCCGGCGGGCCAGGCGGTGGCGCGCTACCGCACGCGCGATCTCACCCTCGCGCCGCCAGCGCCTCCGGATTGATCATGTTGATCGGCGCGCCGGCGGCATAGGCCAGGATCTGGTCGAAGATGTCGCTGAACTGGATGTCCCACTCCTCCCGCGTCAAGTAGCCGAGGTGCGGCGTGGCGATCACGTTGGGCATCGTCAGCAGCGGGTGCGTGGTGTCGCGCAGCGGCTCCTGCTCGAAGACGTCCACCGCGGCCATGCCCGGCCTGCCGGCCCGCAGCGCCGCCACCAGCACGCCCGGCGCGATCAGCCCGGCGCGGCTGGTGTTCACCAGCAGCGCGTCCGGCTTCATGCGGGCGAGATCCTCCGCCGTGACGCCGTGACGCGTGGCCTCCACCAGGCGCATGTGCAGGCTGAGCACGTCGCAGTCCGCGTAGAAGGCGGCGCGGCTGGGCGCGACCTCGAACCCGTCCGCGGCGGCGCGGGCGCGCGACTCCTCCCGTGCCCAGACGGTCACGCGCATGCCGAAGGCCCGGCCATAATCCGCCACCGCGCGGCCGATGCGGCCCCAGCCATGGATTCCGAGCGTCCGCCCGCGCAGCGAGCGCCCCACGCCGCACTGCCAGGTGCCGGCCCGCAGCGAGGCCATCTGCTGCGGAATGGCGCGGCTGGCGGCGAGCACCAGGCCCCAGGTGAACTCGGCGGTGGCGTAGCTCGGCGTGCCCTCGTGCTGGCTGGAGCAGAGCAGCACCCCGGCCCGCGTGCAGGCCGGCACGTCGATATGCGGATAGACGCTGCGCTGGCTGATCAGGCGCAGCCGCGGCAGGCGCTCGATCAGCGGCGCCGCGATGCGGGTCCGCTCGCGGATCAGGACCAGGGCCTCGGCGTCGCGCAACCGCGCGGCCAGGGCGTCGGTGTCCTGCACATGGTCGTTCCAGATCGTGACCGCGTGCCCCGCCAGCCGGCCGAAGCACGGCAGGGTGCGGATGGTATCGAAATAGTCGTCCAGGATCGCAATGCGCATCGCCGCCGCCCCAGGCCATCGTTGCGCGTCCCAGCCTAGCAGCGGCCGGGGAGGCCGCGCCACGCTCCGGGCTTGGCGGCGAGCGCGCGGCGCGGCATAGGGCGGCGCATGTCCGACCGCATCTCCCTCCCCAAGGACCGCATCCGCGTGCTGCTGCTGGAAGGCATCGCGGACCGCGCCGTCGGGCTGTTCAACGCCGCCGGCTATGCCAACGTCACCCGCGTGCCCAAGGCGCTGGACGGGCCGGCCCTGGCCGAGGCGCTGGCCGGCGTGCACATCCTCGGCATCCGCTCCCGCACCCAGCTCGATGCGCGGGCGCTGGCGGCGGCGGACCGGCTGATCACCGTGGGCTGCTTCTGCATCGGCACCAACCAGGTGGCGCTGGACGTCGCGCGGGACCGCGGCGTGCCGGTGTTCAATGCCCCCTTCAGCAACACCCGCAGCGTCGCCGAGCTCGTCATCGGCGAGATCGTCATGCTGCTGCGCGGCGTGCCGGCGAAATCGGCCAGCGCGCACCAGGGCGGCTGGGACAAGTCCGCCGAGGGCAGCTACGAGGTGCGCGGGCGCACCCTCGGCATCGTCGGCTACGGCAATATCGGCAGCCAGCTCTCGGTGCTCGCCGAGGCCTTCGGCATGCGCGTGATCTACTTCGACCACACCGGCAAGCTGCCGCACGGCAACGCGCAGCCGATGGAGACGCTGGGCGCGCTGCTGGCCGAGGCGGATGTCGTCACGCTGCACGTGCCGGAGACGCCGGAGACCATCGGCATGATCGGCCGCGCCGAGATCGCGCAGATGAAGCCGGGCGCGATCCTGATCAACAACGCCCGCGGCACGGTGGTCGACCTCGAGGCGGCGGCGGATGCGCTGCGGTCGGGCCACCTGCTGGGCGCGGCCTTCGACGTCTTCCCCGTGGAGCCGGCGCGCAACGGCGAGCGCTTCGAGAGCCCGCTGCAGGGCATCCCGAACGTGATCCTGACCCCGCATATCGGCGGCAGCACGGCGGAGGCGCAGACCCGCATCGGCGAGGAGGTGGCGCGCAAGCTGATCGACTACTCCGACACCGGCGCCACGGTGGGCGCGGTGAACTTCCCGCAGGTGCAGCTGCCGGCGCGGCCCACCGGCGCGCGCTGGATGCACGTGCACCGCGACGCGCCCGGCGTGCTGTCGCGCATCAACGCGATCTTCGCCGCGCGCGGGCTGAACATCGCCGCGCAGCACCTGCAGACCGCCGGCGAGGTCGGCTACGTCGTGGTGGACAGCGCCGACGACCCCGCGCAGGCCGAGGCGATCCTGGCCGAGCTGCGCGCCCTGCCCGGAACGGTGCGCGCGCGGCTGATCTACGAGCGCTGAGCGCGGCGCCTTGCGCTGGCGCAATCCGGCGCCGGCGGCCTTCGGCTATACACACCGGCCGGCATCGTGCGTTGCGGCAAGCGGGCACGTGCAGCAGGCGGAGGACGCCATGAAGGCCAGGGACCTCATGTCCACCAACCTCGCCGTCGTGCCGCCGGAGACGCCGGTCGCCGCGGTGGCCGAGCTGCTCGCCGCGCGCGGCATCTCGGGCGTGCCGGTGGTGGACGAGGGCGGCGCACCGCTCGGCCTTGTCACCGAGAGCGACCTGATCCAGCGCCTGGCGGAGCGGCCGCGCGGCACGCTGGAATGGTTCCTCGGCATGTTCGGCGACAGCACGCCGCAGATCCTCCAGTTCGAGAAGGCGCACGGCAAGACGGCGCGCGACGTCATGAGCTCGCCGCTGCATGTGGTGGGCGAGGAGACGCCGGCGGCCGAGATCGCCCGGCTGATGGAGCGCAACCGGATCCGCCGCGTGCCCGTGGTGAAGGAGGGCCGGCTCGTCGGCATCGTCTCCCGCGCCGACCTGCTGCGCGCACTGCTGCGCCCGCCGCCCGCGCCCGCCGCCGCCCCCTCGGCGACCGACGACCGCGGCATCCTGCGCGCCGTCATCGCCGCGATGCGCGAGCAGCCCTGGACCGACACCTTCTGGGTCTATCCGAATGTGGAGCAGGGCGTGGTCACGCTCTACGGCTATGCCCGGTCGCAGACCATGCGCGAGGGGCTGCGCATCCTGGTGCAGGAGATCCCGGGCGTGCGCTCCGTCGTCGACCGGATGGAGGACATGCCGCTGATGATCCGTGCGCTGAGCTGAGGCCGCGCCCGCAGCCGGCGCCTCCCGCCGCGGCGCGGGGTGCGCTATGCTGGCCGCGTGGCCGGCGTCCTCTCCCTCAGCCTGCCGATCTTCGCGGTCATCGGGCTGGGTTGGCTGGCGGCGCGGCAGCGCCTCGCGCCGCCGGTGATGATCGAGGCGGTCGGGGTCTTCTCCTTCGGCTTCGCGCTGCCGGCGCTGATGCTGCGGCTGATGGCGGCGCAGCCCCTGGCGCAGAGCTTCGATCCGCGCTTCTTCGCCGCCTACCTGGTCTGCTGCCTCGCGGTGCTGTTCGGCGCCATGGGCCTCGCCGCGCTGCAGGGGCGGAACCGCCAGGCGGCGGCCGGCATCGGCGCCGCGAGCGCCTTCGGCAATGTCGGCTATCTCGGCCCGCCGCTGCTGCTCTCGCTGCTCGGGGCGGAGGGCGCCTCGGGGCCGCTCGCCATGACGATCCTGGCCGAGGTGACGGTGGTGCTGATGCTGGGCGACGTGCTGATGGCGCGGCCCGAGGTGGGCGGCGCGGGCGCGTTGCGGCGGGCGCTGCGCGCCATCGCCATCAACCCGGTCATCCTGGCGATCGGGCTCGGCGCGGCGCTGGGCGCGAGCGGCACGGTGCTGCCCGAGGCGCTGGACCGCTTCCTGATGTTCCTCGGCGCCGCCGCGGCGCCGACGGCGCTGTTCGCGCTCGGCGGCACGCTGGGGCGGCTGCGCTTCCGGCGGCGGCTGCTGGCCGCGGCGGCGGCGATCTCGGCCGGCAAGCTCGTGCTCTACCCGGCGCTGGCCTGGGCGGTGCTGGGGCCGCACGGGCTCGGCCTCGATCCCATGGCGGTGGCGGCCGGGGTGCTGCTGGCGGCCATGCCGATCGCCAGCAACGCCTTCATCCTGGCCCAGCGCCATGGCGTGGTGGTGGAGGAGATCTCCGCCGCCGTGCTGCTGTCGACCGTCGCCGCGGTCGCGGCCTGGCCGCTGACCGCCTGGCTGGTGATGGCGGCGGGCTGAGGCGGTCCGATGGCCGCAGCGCCGCCGGGTGCGGCGGGCTGAATCGGCCCGCCAAAACCCAAGGCGGTCCGATGGCCGGCGCGCCGTCAGGCGCGAAGGGCTGAATCGGCCCGCCAAAACCCAAGGCGGTCCGATGGCCGGAGCGCCGTCAGGCGCGGAGGGCTGAATCGGCCCGCCAGAAAACCCACGGCGCTCCGATGACCGGAGCGCCGTCAGGCGCGGAGGGCTGAATCGGCCCGCCCAGGCACCGCGTGCTACCGGATCGGCGGCGCGTACATCAGCCCACCGCGGGTCCAGAGGTCGTTCAGGCCGCGATCCAGCCCGATCGCCGTCGCCTTGCCCAGGTTGCGCTCGAAGACCTCGCCGTAATTGCCGACCGCCTTGATCGCCCAGTAGGCCCAGCGCCGGTCGAGCCCCATCAGCGGCCCGTGGTCGCCCGAGAGGCCGAGCAGCCGCCGCACCTCCGGGTTCTGGCTGCTCAGGTGCTGGTCCACATTGGCCTGGGTGATGCCGTTCTCCTCGGCGATCAGCAGCGCGAACATGGTCCAGCGCACGACGTCGAACCACTGGTCGTCGCCATGGCGCACCACCGGGCTGTGCGGCTCCTTCGAGATGATGTCGGGCAGGATCACGTGCTCGGCCGGGTTCGGGAAAGTGGAGCGCAGGCCGGCGAGCTGGCTCGCATCGGTGGAATAGGCGTCGCAGCGGCCGTTGAAGTAGCTGCGCCGCGCCTCGTCGTTCTGCTCGAACACCACGGGCTGGTACTGCACGTTGTTCACCCGCGCCCAGTCGGCCAGGTTCAGCTCGTTGGTGCTGCCGGCGACGACGCAGATCGTGGCCCCCTGCAGCTCGGTCGCCTTCTTCACGCCGAGCGAGGCGCGCAGCAGGAAGCCCTGCCCGTCGTAGAAGCTGACGGTGGTGAAGTTCAGTCCGTTCGCCGTGTCGCGCCCCTGGGTCCAGGTGACAGTGCGGATCAGCACGTCGATCTGCCCGGACTGCAGCGCCGGCAGGCGGGCCTGGGTGGTCAGCGGCACCCAGCGGATCTTGGCCGGGTCGCCGAGGGTCGCGGCGGCGACCGCGCGGCAGAGGTCGTTGTCGAGGCCGCGATACTCGCCGCGGCTGTCGGGCAGGGAGAAGCCGGCCGCGCCGGTCGAGGTGCCGCAGACCAGCACGTCGCGGCTCTTCACCGCGGCCAGGGTCGGCCCCGGCGCCTGCGCCTGCTGCGCCTCTGCGCGCGGCACCGGCGCCCAGGGCGCAGCGGCCAGCAGCGCGGCGAGCAGGCCCGCCGCCATCAGAGACTGTCGCATCAGGTCCGATCCCCCGGTTTTCCCGCCCGGCACTCTGCCGGCGGCCGTGCCCTGGTTCAACCGCGCATCGCCGGCCTCAGCAGGGCTCCGCCGCGAAGCCCTGCCGCGGCGCCACGATCTCCTCCTGCGCCGCGACGAGTTGCAGCTCCCGCGCCCCCGCCTCCGCGGTGCGGCGCAGCACGCCGTGCAGCGCGGCCGCGGCGCGCTCCAGCGCCAGGCGCGCGCTGCCGCTCGAGAGGCGGTGGAAGAGGAACAGCGCCGCGATCGCATCCCCCGCGCCGCTCACCGCGACCGGCAGCCGCGGCGTGCGCAGGCGCCACACCGCGCCGCCCTCGGCCGCCAGCAGGTCCACGGCATCGGCCGGCGTCTCCTCGGTGCGGGCGGAGGTGAGCAGCACGCAGCGCGGGCCCATCGCCTGCAGCCGTGCGATCGCGGCCTTCGCGGCGTCGAGCGTCGCGACCGGCGCGCCGGTGAGCCATTCCAGCTCGAAGCGGTTGGGCGTGGCGATGTCGGCCCGCGGCAGCGCCCGGTCGCGGAAGAATTCCGGGATGCCGGCGCGCACGTAGAGGCCCGGCCCCTCGTCGCCCATCACCGGGTCGCAGCACCAGAGCGCGCGCGGATTGGCCGCCTTCACCCGCGACGCGGCGTCGAGGATCGCCTCCCCCGTCCCGGCATCCCCGACATAGCCGCTGAGCACGGCATCGCAGCGCGCGAGCTGGCCGATCTCGGCGATGCCTGCGACGCAGTCGCGGATCAGCCCCGGCGGCAGCACCTGGCCGCGGAAGCGCCCATGGCCCGGGTGGTTCGAGAACTGCACCGTATGCACCGCCCAGACCTCGGCGCCGAGGCGCTGCAGCGGGAAGATCGCGCTGGCATTGCCGACATGGCCATAGGCGACCCAGGACTGGATGGAGAGGATGTTCACGGCCGCGGCATCCCATGCGCCGGGCCTGAGTTCAAGCCGGCGGTCCGCGGCCATGGCAGGGGGCCGCTTGAGGCCGCCCCCTTCACGGCGGCGCAGGGGCCGGGCATTGTCGGCGACGCGCCAGGCCGCCGGGCAACGAGCGGACCGCCACCGAGGAGCACGTCCCATGAGCACGAACACGGGCCAGACCATCCGCCGCCGCAGCCTGCTTGCCGGCGCCGCCGCCGTCCCCGGCAGCCTGCTGATGGCCGGCAACCAGGTCTTCGCGCAGGGCCAGAAGCCGGCCGAGCTGAAGATCGGCGTCACCACCTTCCTCTCCGGCCCGGCCAGCGTTTTCGGCGTGCCCTCGCGCCAGGCCGCGGAGATGCTGGCCGAGGACATCAACAAGGCCGGCGGCATCGGCGGCGTGCCGGTCCGCCTCTACGTGGTGGACGAGGCGCCCGGCACCGACCACCTCGTCGGCGAATTCCGCCGCCTCGTGCAGAACGAGGGCGTGCACGTGATGTTCGCCTCGATCTCCTCGGGCTCCTGCCTCGCCTGCACGCCGCTCTCGGACGAGCTGCGCAAGACGACGGTGCTCTGGGACTGCGGCACCCAGCGGATCTTCGAGGAGGGCAAGCATCCCTTCGCCTTCCGCACCCAGGGCTACGCGACGCCCGAGGTGCTGGCGCCGCTGCTCTACCTGCTGAAGCACAAGCCGGATTTCCGCTCGGTCGCGGTGATCAACCAGGACTACGCCTGGGGCCGCGATTCCTGGGAGATCTGGAAGACCGCGATGGACACGCTCAAGCCCGGCGTGCGCGTCGCCGCCGAGCTCTTCCCCCGCTTCGGCGCCACCGACTTCTCGACCGAGATCACCCGCCTGCTGGCGCTGCGCCCGGACGTGATCTTCTCCACCTCCTGGGGCGGGGAGTTGGTGACGCTGGTGCGCCAGGCCAACGAGCGGCGGCTGTTCGAGCGCTCGCTCTTCGTGCTGCCGGTGGCCGAGGCGTCGCTGCCCGTGCTCGGCCGCGCCATGCCGGCGGGCCACATCATCGGCGCCCGCGGCGACCACTGGAACAACCACCCGAGCCCGAAGGACCCCGCCGCCTTCCGCCGCTTCGTCGACAGCTACCGGCAGAAGTACAACGAATACCCGATCTACCCCTGCCACCACATGGCGCAGGCCTTCTCCGCCCTGCAGGCGGCCTATGCCAAGGCGATCCAGGCCAAGGGCGGCGGCTGGCCGAACGACCAGGAGCTGGCGGCGGCCTTCCGCGGCCTGACCTTCCCCACCCCCACCTCCACCATCACGCTGCGCGAGGACGGGCAGGGGCTGGAGGACCAGCTGGTCGGGCTCTCCTCGCATGGCGAGCGCTTCCCCTTCGCGGTGCCCGAGAAGATGATCAACTTCCCCGCCGCCCTGGTCAGCGCGCCGGCCGGGCGCAAGAGCACGGACTGGCTGAAGGAGCTGAAGCCCGACATCCTCGGCCAGGTGCCGGCCCCGATCGGCGCGGGCTGAGGCTCCGGCATGGCCGAGTGGTGGGAGCAGAACGCGGCGCTGCTCGGCCTTGCGCTGCTGGACGGCCTCGCCTCCGCCGGGCTGATCTTCCTGGTGGCGGTGGGACTGAACCTGGTCTTCGGCGTGTTGCGCATCATCAACGTGGCGCATGGCAGCCTCTATGCCATCGGCGCCTATGTCGCGGCCTCGCTGGGGATCCTCTTCGCCTCCGCCGGGCTGCCGGACTGGGCCTCGCTGCCGGCGCTGCTGATCGCCGCGGCGCTGGTCGGCGCGGTGCTCGGCCCGCTGATCGAGCGCTTCCTGCTGCGCCGGATCTACGGGCAGGAGGAGGTGCTGCAGCTTCTCGTCACCTTCGCCCTCTTCATGATCCTCGAGGACGTGCAGAAGCTGGTCTGGGGCGTGCAGCCCGTGCAGCACGACCTCGCCATGCGCCTCCTCGGCACCTACGACGTGCCCTTCGCCGGCGACGTGGTGCCCTTCACCGCCTACCAGCTCTTCGTGCTGCCCGGCGTCGCGCTGGTGGTGCTGGTGGGCCTCGCCTGGTTCCTGCGGCGGACGCTGACGGGGCGGGTGATCGTCGCCGTCACCACCGACCGCGAGGCGGCGACGGCGATGGGCATCGACGCCCGCCGCGTCTTCCTGCTGACCTTCACCTTCGGCGCGGCGCTGGCCGCCCTCGGCGGCGCACTCTCCTCGCCGACGGGCGCGATCGTGCCGGGCATCGGGGCGCAGACCATCGTGCTCTCCTTCGCGGTCGTCGCCACCGCCGGCCTCGGCCAGACCGAGGGGGCGGCGCTGACCGCGGTGCTGATCGGCATGGGCCGATCCATCGCCGTCTATTTCGAGCCGGAGCTGGAAGTCGTCGTGCCCTACATCATCATGGTCGCCGTGCTGCTGGTGCGCCCGCAGGGCCTCTTCGGCGTCACCCAGACGCGGCGGATCTGATGCGGCGCAGCGAAGCCCGGAGCCCTCGCTGATGCGCAGGACGGAGACGCTGCTCGGCCTCGCCGGGGCCGCGGCGCTGGTGCTGGCGGCGTTCCTCGCCCCCTGGCTGCGCTTCGTGCTGACCGTCGCGCTGGCCAAGGGCATCGCCGTCATCGGCATCCTGCTGCTGCTGCGCGCGGGGCAGGTCAGCTTCGGCCACGCGCTCTACATCGCGGCCGGCGCCTACACGGTGGCCTTCCTCGCCCCCGTCGTCCCGGACGCGCTGGTGCTGCTGCTGGCCGCGGCGGCGGTCGCCACCCTGGCGGGCCTCCTCGTCGGGCTCTTCGTCTCGCGCTACCGCGAGATCTTCTTCGGCATGCTGAACCTGGCGCTCAGCATGGTCTTCTATTCCGTGCTCGAGAAATTCTACGCCGTGACGAAGGGCACCGACGGCATCCGCGTGGCCCTGCCCCGCTTCGCCGGCCTGGCGCTGGAGCGCGAGGCCTATGAATGGGCGGTCTTCGGGCTGGCGCTCGCGCTCGCCTTCCTCTTCGCCGCCTTCACGCGCCGCTACCTCGACAGCCCCATGGGCCAGGCGCTCGCCGCCATCAAGACGCGGGAGACGCGGCTCGAGTTCATGGGCATCCCGGCGCGGCGCGTGCTGCTCGCGGCCTATGTGCTCTCGGCGCTGATGGGCGGCGTCGGCGGCGCCATCATCGCCATGACGACGCGGCACGTCACGCCGCTGCTGGCCTACTGGACCTCCTCGGGCGAACTCGTCTTCATCGCCATCCTGGGCGGCGCCGGCGGCGTGCTCGGCCCCTTCCTCGGCGCCGCCACCTTCGAGCTGGTGCGCATCTATGCCGGCGCGACGGTCGCCGAGGCCTGGCAGATGATCCTCGGCGGCGTGCTGCTGGCGGTGATCCTCTTCGCCCCCGGCGGGCTGTGGGGGATGATCGCCGCGGCGCTGCGGCGCCGGGCGGCCGCGCCATGACGGCGCTGCTCGAGGCCCGCGGCCTGCGCCTCGCCTTCGGCGGCGTGCGCGCGGCCGACGGCATCGACCTCGACGTGCTGCGCGGCGAGTTCCTGGCGATCATCGGCCCGAACGGCGCGGGCAAGACCACCTTCATCAACATGGCCACGGGCTATCTCCGCCCGCAGGCCGGCAGCATCGCCTATGAGGGCGCGCGGATCAGCGGCCTCTCGCCCCGCGCCATCGTCCGCCGCGGCATCGCCCGTTCCTTCCAGCTGCCGCAGCTCTTCACCGGGCACACGGTGGAGGAGAACGTCGCACTCGCCATCGCCGCGCGGGAGGGCGTCTGGTCGCCCCTCGCGCCGCTGCTGCGCATGGGCTGGCGGCGGGAGGCGCGGGAGACGCTCGATCGCTTCGGCCTGCTCGACCTGGCCGAGGCGCGCGCCGATGCGCTGAACGAGGGCGCGCGCAAGCTCGCCGACATCGCCATGGCCGTCGCCCTCCGGCCGCGCCTGCTGTTGATGGACGAGCCGACCTCGGGCGTCGCGGCCAGCGAGAAGATGGGCATCGTCGAGACCCTGGTGCGCGTGCTGCGCGGCGCCGAGGTCACGGCGGTCTTCGTCGAACACGACATGGACGTGGTCGAGCGCTTCGCCGACCGCGTCGCGGTCTGGTCGCAGGGCCGCATCGCCGCCCTCGGCCCGCCGGCCGAGGTGCTGGCCGACCCCGCCGTGCAGCGCGAGGTGATCGGGATCGAGCGCCATGCGTGACGATGGCGGGCCCGAGGATGGCGGCGGCGGGACGCAGGCGCTGGCGCTGGAGGGCGTCTCGGTCGACATCGCGGGCGTGCCGGTGCTGCGGCGCATCTCGCTGGCCGTGCGCCCGGGCGGGCGCGTCGCGCTGATCGGCCGCAACGGCGCGGGCAAGACGACGACGCTGCGCGCCCTGATGGGCCTCCTGCCGCTGCGCGAGGGGCGCGTGCTGCTGGCCGGGGAGGACGCGACCGCCCTGCCCGCGCATCACCGCCCGCGGCGGGGGATCGGCTATGCGCCGGAGGAGCGGCGGCTCTTCGGCAGCTTCTCGGTGCAGGAGAACCTGCTGCTGCCGGCGCAGGTGCTGAAGCTGCCGGCGGCCGAGCAGCGGCGGCGGCTCGAGGCCGTGCTGGCGCTGCTGCCCGAGCTCCGCGACCTGGCGCCGCGCCGCGC
>CAYNYQ010000107.1:0-14054 GCA_964401305.1 uncultured Acetobacteraceae bacterium
GGGAGGCGATGGCCTGGCTGCACACGCCGCAGACCTGGCCCGGCGCGCCGGGCTGGACCACGATCCGCGAGGACTGAATCGCGGATCGTGGTCCAGCTCGTTGTTTCGTCGCGTGATTCACGCCTGCGGGCGTTACGCCCTTCGGCGATCACGCTCCAGAGCAATATCCGATCAGATGGAATCATCTGATCGGATTTCTTGCTCTGGGAAACAGAATGTCTAGAGCAGCTTATCTCCGCTCTGGCGGAGCGCATGCGCGCTCCGTCAGAGCGGAGGCTGCTCTGGCCGCTACTGGAAGCCGCTGCTGCGGCCGCTGCCATAGGTCGGCGGTGACGTCGCGGGCTGGATGACGTCGCCGCAGGCCGCGGCGGCGGCCAGCAGGAGCATCAGGCCGAGCAGCCGCGCGCGCAGCGGTGCCCGGAGGGAGGGCGGCGTCATGCGCCGCGACCCCGGCCCCCCGACCCGTAGCCGCCGGGCACCTCGTCGGGCTTCACCTGGCCGCAGGCCGCCGCGGCGGAGAGCACCAGCATCAGCGCCAGCAACAGGCGGATCATCGCAGCCTCCTCAGGCGGGCAGCAGGCCGAGCCGCGCGTCGCGCCGCCGCAGCCAGTGGATCAGCGGCAGGGCCAGCAGCACCATCCACGCCTTCCCCACCACCTGGCCGGCCAGGTAGTCCAGGCTGCCGAAGGCGACCCAGAGGAAGACCACGCTGTCCACCACCAGCCCGACGGCGCCGCTGGCCAGCACGGCCAGCACCAGCCGCCGCCTCTGCAGCGGCGTATAGACCGCAAGATCGGCAGCCTCGCTGAGCAGGAAGGCAAGCGCCGAGGCGAGCACCAGGGCCGGCGGCGCCAGCAGGGCCGAGAGCGCGGCACCGGCGAGGATGGCGCCCGCCGCCCAGCCCATGCCGAGCCGGCGCTGCACCAGGTCCCGCAGCACCAGCGCCAGCCCGATCATCAGCACGCCGGAGGGCGCCATGAGGCCGGGCGCGACCGGGATCAGGCATGGCCCCTGCGGCACGCAGACCGTGCCGGCATTGCCGATCAGCCAATTGGCGGCGGGGATGCAGAGGCCGAAGGCGACCAGGAAGATCGCGCCCTCGCGGCGGCGGCGCGGGGTCTCATCCATCATCCGGGCTCCGAGAGGGGCTGCCCTGGGCCGACCAGGCCTCCCAGCCGGAGCGGCGGAGCGCGCAGGCCGGGCAGGTGCCGCAGCCGAAGCCCCAGGCGTGGCGGTGCGTGCGGTCGCCGAGATAGCAGCTGTGGGTTTCGTCGAGAATGGCCTCCACCAGCGGCGCGCCGCCGAGCGCCTGGGCCAGCGCCCAGGTCGCCGCCTTGTCGCGCCACATCAGCGGCGTGTGCAGCACGAAGCGCCGCTGCATGCCGAGGTTCAGCGCCACCTGCATGGCCTTGATGGTGTCGTCGCGGCAGTCCGGATAGCCGGAATAGTCCGTCTCGCACATGCCGGCGACGATGTGGCGCAGGCCGCGGCGATAGGCCAGCGCCGCCGCGAAGGCCAGGAACACGAGGTTGCGGCCGGGGACGAAGGTGTTGGGCAGCCCGTCGGCCTGCAGGGCGATTTCCGTCTCGCGCGTCAGCGCCGTCTCCGAGACGGCGCCCAGGGCATCGAGGCGCAGCAGGTGGTCGCTGCCGAGCCTCGGCGCCCAGCCCGGGAAGCGCGCGCCGAGGCGGGCGAGGAAGACCTCCCGGCAGTCGAGTTCCACGCGGTGGCGCTGGCCGTAGTCGAAGCCGAGCGTCTCGACACGGGCGAAGCGATCCAGCGCCCAGGCGAGGCAGGTCGCCGAATCCTGGCCGCCGGAGAAGAGGACGAGCGCACCCTCGCTCATGCCGCGAGCCTTTCCGCCGCCCAACGCGCGGCCTCCGCCACCACGGGGTCGGGGTCCTCGGCCAGGGCCTGCGCCGTCCCGCGCAGCGCAGGCGCCCCGCTGTTGCCGATGGCGACGAGCACGTTGCGCACGAAGCGGTCGCGGCCGATGCGCTTGATGGCGCTGCCGCTGAACATCGCCCGGAAGGCCGCGTCGTCCAGCCGCGCCAGCTCGGCGAGCTTCGGCGCGGTCAGCGCGGCGCGCGGGGCGAAGGCGGGTTCCTCGTGCGCGCGGGCGAACTTGTTCCAGGGGCAGACGGCCAGGCAGTCGTCGCAGCCATAGATGCGGTTGCCCATCGGCGCGCGGAACGCCTCGGGGATCGGCCCCCGGTGCTCGATGGTCAGGTAGGAGATGCAGCGCCGCGCATCGAGCCGGTAGGGCGCGGGGAAGGCGTCGGTCGGGCAGGCGGCCAGGCAGGCGCGGCAGGAGCCGCAATGATCGGCCTCCGGCGCATCGGGCGGCAGGGCGAGGGTGGTGTAGATCTCGCCGAGGAAGAGCCAGGAACCGTGCGCGCGGCTGACCAGGTTCGTGTGCTTGCCCTGCCAGCCGAGCCCCGCCTGCTGCGCCAGCGGCTTCTCCATCACCGGCGCGGTGTCGACGAAAACCTTCAGCGCGTGCCCGAAGCGCCCATGCATCCAGCGGCCGAGCGCCTTCAGGCGGGCCTTCACCACATCGTGGTAGTCGCGCGCGCCGCGGGCGTAGACGCTGATCGTGCCGCAATCGCGCCGGGCCAGCGTGGCCAGCGGGTCCTCGCCGGGCGCGTAGCTCAGGCCGAGGGCGATCACGCTGACCGCCTCGGGCCAGAGTGCCTGCGGGTGGGCGCGCTGCGCCGCGCGCGCCTCCATCCAGCCCATGGTCCCGTGCTGGCCCGCGGCGAGGAAGGCATCGAGCCGGGCGCGTGCCTCGTCGGGCAGTTGCGCCTCGGTGAAGCCCACGGCGTCGAAGCCGAGGCGGAGCGCCTCGGTGCGGATGGCGGCCTTGGCCTCGGCGGCGGTCACGCGTCGACGACCGGCACGCCCACCTGGCGCGCCGCGCGGGCCAGTCCGGCGTCGAATGTCGCCATGTTCGCACCCAGTCGCTCGGTCAGGGCGATGTGGATCGCATCCTGCGTGCGGAGATCGAGGTCGCGCCGGCGCAGGAGAAGGGTCGCCCGCCGGATGTCGGAGGAGACGGTGTCCACGGGCGCGGCCTCGCTGGCGGCCCAGCGGTCGAGCGCCGCGCAGGCCGCGTCCGCCTCCGCGATCGTCAGCAGGCGTTCGCGCACGCGCCGCGCGGTCACCGACGCGAACTCGGCCGTCGCCAGGTCGCTCAGCACCAGGTCGCTGGTCCCTTGGCCGATCAGGGTCTCGGCGCGCGCGGAGTGCCGGTCCTGGGTCAGCAGCGCGACGATGACGCTGGTGTCGAGATAGACCGTCACTTGTCGTTGTCTTCGTCGCGCATCCGGCTGACGAAGCTGCCGGCGTCCTCCTTCGGCACGATGGTTCCGACCCGGTGCGCGCGCAGCCAGGCGATGCTCTCGGCCGGCGTCATCTTTGGCGGCCGCGGCGCCTCGACCGGCCGCAGCGTGACGACGGGGCGGCCATGGCGCGTGATCACCACCTCCTCGCCCTTGAGGGCGCGGTCGATCAGCGCGGAGAGGTGGGTCTTGGCGTCGGCGACGCTGTGCTCGCTCATGCCGCGATCATGGTCATCCGATGACCAGAATTCCACCGCTCTCCGATGCCGCGATGGCACCTTCATGGTCAAGCAGTAGGATAATTCTCCCAATCCTCATTCAACCACGCCCGCGATAGGGCGGCACGCCCTGGTCCGGGATCCACACCCCGGCCGGCGGCTCGCCCGACTGCCAGAAGACGTCGATCGGGATGCCCCCCCGCGGATACCAGTAGCCGCCGATGCGCAGCCAGAGCGGCGCGATCGTCTCCACCAGCCTGAGCGCGATCGCCACCGTGCAGGCCTCGTGGAAGGCGCCGTGGTTGCGGAAGGCGGAGAGGTAGAGCTTCAGCGACTTGCTCTCCACCAGCCAGGCATCGGGCACATAGTCGATGACGAGATGCGCGAAGTCGGGCTGGCCGGTCAGGGGGCAGAGCGAGGTGAACTCCGGTGCGGTGAAGCGCACGCAATAGCGCTGCCCCGGATGCGGGTTGGGCACGCGCTCGAGCACGGCCTGCTCCGGACTCTCCGGCAGGCTCGCCGGGCGGCCGAGCAGGGTCAGGCCCGAGGTGTCGGTGGTGGCCCCGGTGCTCATCGCAGCGCCTCCCTGTCCTCGGCGAGCTCCGCCGCGGCGGGGTCGTCGGGCGCGGCGTCGCCGGCCGCCCACCCCGCCTCCAGCCGCGCCGCATGGGCCTCGAGGCGCCCCTCCAGGATCGCCCCGCGCAGGCCGCGCATCAGGTCCTGGTAGTACTGGATGTTGTGCCAGGTCAGCAGCATGGGCCCGAGCATCTCCTCCGCCTTCACCAAGTGGTGGAGATAGGCGCGGGAATGCCGCGTGCAGGCCGGGCAGCCGCAGTCCGGGTCGAGCGGCCGCTTGTCCTCGGCGTGCCGCGCGTTGCGCAGGTTCAACACGCCCCGGCTTGTGTAGGCCCGGCCGGTGCGCCCCGAGCGCGTCGGGATGACGCAGTCGAACATGTCGACCCCGCGCCGGACGGCGCCCACCAGGTCCGCCGGCGTGCCCACCCCCATCAGGTAGCGCGGCGCGGCCTCGGGCAGCAGCGGCGCGGTCGCGTCCAGCACGGCGAACATCGCCGCCTGGCCCTCGCCCACGGCGAGGCCGCCGATGGCGTAGCCCTCGAAGCCGATCGCGGTCAGCGCGGCGACGCTCTCGGCCCGCAGCCCGGGATAGACGCTGCCCTGCACGATGCCGAACAGCCCATGCCCCTCGCGCGGCACGAAGGCCTCGCGGCAGCGGGCGGCCCAGCGCATGGAGAGGCGCATGGAGACCGCCGCCTGCTCCTCCGTCGCCGGGAAGGGCGTGCATTCGTCGAGGCACATGGTCACGTCGGCGCCGAGCAGGCGCTGGATCTCCACGCTGCGCTCCGGCGTCAGCCGGTGCCGCGACCCGTCGAGATGGCTGCGGAAGGTGACGCCGCCCTCGTCCATGTCGCGCAGCTCGTTCAGGCTCATCACCTGGTAGCCGCCGGAATCGGTCAGGATCGGCCCCTGCCAGTCCATCAGCCGGTGCAAGCCGCCGAGCCGCGCCACGCGCTCCGCCCCGGGGCGGAGCATGAGATGGTAGGTATTGCCCAGCACCATGCGCGCACCGGTCGCGCGCACGCTGTCGGCCGTCATCGCCTTGACCGTGCCGGCGGTGCCGACCGGCATGAAGACCGGCGTCTCCACCGGGCCGTGCGCCGTGTGCAGGATGCCGGCGCGCGCCGCGCCGTCCTGCCCGGCCCTTTCCCAACGCAGCGTCACGGCGCGTGCTCCAGCAGCGAGGCGTCGCCGTAGCTGTAGAAGCGGTAGCCCTGGGCCACGGCATGCGCATAGGCCGCGCGCATCCGCGCCGTTCCCGCGAAGGCCGAGACCAGCATGAAGAGCGTGCTCTTCGGCAGGTGGAAGTTGGTCATCAGCAGGTCGGCCGCGCGGAACCGGTGCCCGGGCAGCAGATAGAGGTCGGTCAGGCCGCGGAAGGGGCGCACCGGCCGCAGCGGGTCGGTGCCGCCGAGTGCCGCCGTCTCCAGCAGCCGCAGCGCCGTGGTGCCGATGGCGACGATGCGCCGGCCCTCCGTGCGGGCCGCGTTGATCGCCGCCGCGGCTGCCTCCGTCACCTCGCCCCATTCGGCGTGCAGCCGGTGCGCGCGCGGGTCCTCGGTGCGCAGCGGCAGGAAGGTGCCGGCGCCGACATGCAGCGTGACGGTGGCGCGCCTGACGCCGCGCGCCTCCAGCGCCGCCAGCAGGCGCGGCGTGAAATGCAGGCTGGCCGTGGGCGCGGCGACAGCGCCGGGCTTCTCGGCGAAGATGGTCTGGTAGTCGTCGCGGTCCTCGGGCGCCGGGCCATGAGGCCGCGCGATGTAGGGCGGCAGCGGCACCTCGCCGGCGGCTTCCAGCGCCGCGGCCAGGGCCGCCTGGTCCGGCCCGAAATCCAGCATCACCGTGCCGTCCCCGGCATTCTCCACCACCCGGGCGGCGAGGCCCTCCGCGCCCTCGATCGCCACCGCATCGCCGGCGCGAAGGCGCCGCGCATTGCGCACCAGCGCCTGCCACAGCCCGGCGCCGTCGCAGCGGTTGAGCAGGATCTCCACCCGCGCCTCCCCGCGCCGGCCGTGCAGCCGGGCCGGGATCACCCGCGTGTCGTTCACCACCATCACGTCGCCGGGCTGCAGCAGGTCCGGCAGGTCGAGCACGCCGCGGTCCGCGACGCGGTCGGCCTCCACCACCAGCAGCCGTGCGGCGTCGCGCGGGCGCGCCGGCGCCAGGGCGATCAGCGCCTCGGGCAGGGCGAAATCGAACTCGGCCGCCCGCAGCGGCGGGGCGGCGCCCCTGGGGGCCGGGACGGGGATATCGGGCACGGCGCGCCGGTAGCCCCTCGGCCGGGCGGATGCAACCTGAACCGACGCGCCCATCCCCGCGATGCCATCAGCCGGCGGTGGCGAGGGGCGCCCGTCCTGGGCTAGCTCACCGGGCCGTGTCCGCCGGGAGACCGCCTCCGTGCCGCATGATCGCCGCCGCCTTGCCTTGACCCTGCTGCTCGGCCTCGGGCTCGCCCCCGCCACGGCGCTGCCGCAGGCGCCGCCGCAGCCCTTCGCCTTCGCGGCCTTCGGGGACATGCCCTATTGCAGCCCCCGCGCGCCCGAGGGCTGCCAGTCCGAGGTCGACCGCGTCGCGGCCCTGACGGGCACCATCAACGCCGCGCGCCCGGCCTTCACCCTCTTCCTCGGCGACACCAAGGGCGGCGCCGAGCATTGCACGGACGCTATCGTCTTCGACCGCACGCTCGACTGGATGGGCCGCATCGAGGGGCCCCTGGTCTATACCCCCGGCGACAACGAGTGGACGGATTGCTGGCAGGACCGGGCCGGCCGCTACGACCCGATCGCGCTGCTGCGCCGGATCCGGGAACGCTTCTTTCCCGCCGCGATGAGCCTCGGGCGCATGCCGATGCCGCTGACCCGCCAGGCCGATGTCTCGCCGGCGCACGCCCTCTATGTCGAGAACGCCCGGTGGGAGCGGGGCGGCGTGCTGTTCCTGACCGCGCATGTGCCCGGCTCCGACAACAACCGGCCGCGCGAGGGCGGGCCGCAGCCGCCGGGTGCGGCGGAGGAATGGCCGGCCCGCAACGCCGCCAACATCGCCTGGATCGAGGAGGGCTTCGCCCTGGCGCGGCGCGAGGGCCACCGCGCCGTCGTCGTCGCGCTGCAGGCCGATCTCTGGTACCGGCAGCGCTGCGGCCGTGGCACCGAGGCGGGGCACGCCGACACCCGCCGCGCGCTTGCCGAGGGCGCCCGCGCCTTCGGCCGCCTCGTCCTGGTGCTGCACGGCGACAGCCATTTCTGGCTGCACGACCGCCCCGTGGCGGACGCGCCCAATCTCGTGCGCGTCATGGTGCCCGGCGACCAAGACATCCGCGCCGTGCTGGTGCGGGTCGATCCCGCGGCGGCGGAGCCCTTCGCCTTCGAGCTGATCGGCAACGCCGACCGCCCGGCGCGCGGGGGCTGCTGAGCGCCGAAGGGCGCCGCCGGCGGCGATCCGAGGTCGCGCGCGGCGGGAGGCCACAATCCGCGAGCACGGGCCGGCGGATCGTGGTCAAGCTCTTTGCTTCTTCCTCGCGTGCGTCTCGCCTCAGCCCTCGATCTCCTCGATCACGTCCACCCGGTCCGGGTAGAAGGCCAGGTGCCCGGCGATCGCCGCCATGGCGGGGAAGGGCGTCTCGTAGCTCCAGACGGCGTTCTCGGCACGCCGGCCGCCCGCTGCGACCGTGTAGTAGCTGGCATCGCCCTTGTAGGGGCAATGGGTGGAGCGCTCCGTGCGCGCATAGAGCGCCATGCGTGCATCGGCGCGCGGGATGTACTGCACGGGGCGATAGGTCGCCTCCTGCAGGGTCAGTGCCCGCGTCGTCTCGGCGATCACCTCGCCGCCGAGCGTCACGCGCACCCGCCGCGGGTTCGGCGTGATGGTGATGGGATGGTCCGGGCCAGGTTGCTTCACGATGGTGCCTCCGCAATGCTGAACGCGCGCCCCCGGTGCCGGGCGCTCGGCCCTGGTCAGGCCTCCGCACCAGGGATGGCGCCGGCCAGCGGCGTCAGCCAGGCCGGAACCATCCCGAGGGACAGCCGGCCGCGGGGCGCCGCCGCCGCCCGGCGACTGTCCGCAAGGTCGCGCCGCCCCGCAAGCGCCGCTGTGGCTCACTCCGCCGCGGGCGCCGCCGGCACCAGGCCGAGCTCGACGTCGCGCGCCGTGCTGGCGGGGTCGCGCCGCTCGGGCGGGCCATAGCCGCCGCCGCCCGGCATCTCGACCACCAGCCGATCGCCTGGCGGCACCACCTGGAAGCCCTTGCCCTTCAACACCTGCCCAGAGGCGAGGGAGAGCCGCCCCGCCGCGCCGGCCGCCCCGCCCTCCCGCCCGCGGGCGGGGAAGTGCACGCGCTCGAAGGTGGCGAAGATGCCGAAGGGCTCGGCGTCGCGGTGCGCCACCTCCATCACCTGGCCCAGGCCGCCGCGCTGCGTACCGGCGCCGCCCGATCCCTCCCGGTACTCCTTCTTCCAGATCACCACGGGGGCGACGGTCTCGGTGATCTCGACCGGCACGTTGCGCACGCCGGAGGGGAAGGGCGTCGCCGAGAGCCCGTCGAGCGTCGGCCTGGCGCCGGCGCCCCCCGAGTGGAAGGTGGTCACCATGAAGGGCCGCTTCGTCGGGCCCGTGATGCCATGCCCGGCGCCGAGCTTGAGGTTCCAGAGGTTGCTGGTGCCCTCGGCCGGCACGCGGCCGGGGATGCACTGGTGCAGCGCGCCATAGACCACGTCCGGCAGCATGTGCCCGATGGTGGAGCGCGCATTCACCGCCGCGGGGAAGGGCGCGTTGACGATGGTCCCCTCCGGCGCCGTGACGCGCACCGCATCGAGCGTGCCGGCATTGTTCGGGATCGCCGCGCCGACGATGCACTTCACGCCGAAGGCCGTGTAGGCCTCGGTGTAGCACATCGGGCAGTTGATGCCGAAGTCGGAGGCCGGCGAGCTGCCCGTCCAGTCCACCGCCACATGGTCGCCGGCGATGGTCACCGCGGCCTTGAGGTCGATCGGCAGGCCCCCGAACCCGTCCGTGCGCATCGCGGCATGCCAGGTGCCCTGCGGCAGCGCCGCGATCGCCGCCGCCATGCCGGCCGCCGAGCGGCCGATGATGTGGCTCCCGAGCTCCGCGAGGTCGGCGATGCCGTGCTCGGCCATCATCGCCGAGAGCCGCCGCTCGCCGACCGCGTTGCAGGCGACGAGCGCGTGGACATCGCCCTCCACCTGCACCGGCTCGCGCACATTGGCGCGGATCAGCTTCAGCAGGCTCTCGTCCCAGTGGCCTTCCCGCACCAGCGGCAGCAGCGGGATGAAGAGCCCCTCGTGATGGACCTGCCGCCCCTCGGGCGATTGCCCGACGCCGCCGATGTCCACCACATGCGTCGTGCAGGAGAACAGCGCCACCAGCCTGCCGTCGTGGAAGGCGGGCGAGGTGATGACGATGTCGTAGAGATGCCCGGTGCCCTTCCAGGGATCGTTGGTGATGTAGTGGTCGCCGGGGCGCATCGTCTCGGCCGGGAACTCGCGCAGGAAATGCACCACGCTCCGCGCCATGGAGTTCACATGGCCCGGCGTGCCGGTCACCGCCTGCGCCAGCATCCGCCCCTCGAGGTCGAAGACACCGGCGGAGATGTCCCCTGCCTCGCGCGCGCTGGTCGAGAAGGCGGTGCGCACCAGGGCGCGCGCCTGCTCCTCCACCACGGAGAGCAGGCGATTCCACATCACCTGCAGGCGGATGTCGGTGCGGGGGAGCGGTGCGTTCATCGGGGCAGCGTGCCGCAGCGCGGCGCTGGCGCCAAGCGGGCGAGGCGTTGCCTCGCGCTCCACCAGAGGGGCCTTGCCCCTCTGGACACCCCACCAAGGGCCGAAAGGCCCTTGGAACCCGCTTGTTTCGCTGCGGCGCGGCGCATCACGCCGGCTCCATGTCGCGGCGGATGCGCTTGAGGCCGGCGCACAAGACGTGCATCGACCTCAAGCCCCGCCAGATCGCCTTCGGCGGGCGCCAGCCAGGCGCCGCCCCATCGCCGGCAATGCGCGCCATCGCGCGGCGCAGCACGGGCAGGTAGATCGCGGACAAATCCCGGTCCGGCAGGCAGGCCGAGGGCGCCGGCAACGCGGCATAGAGGGACAGGCGCCGCGCCAGCGCCAAACCGCCGAGCCCGAGGCGCTTCACGCCGATGCGGCGGAAGGCGCAGCAGGCCCGATACCGCAGGCCAAGCAGGAAGGAACCGGGCAGCGCATGCGCCGACCGGCCGCGGCCGCCGCGGCGCGTGAGATCGGCGACCGCGCGGAGGAGGCGATGGAAGAACCCGGCCTCCGCCAGGCGGCGGAAACTGCGGCGCAGCGTGTCGGGCTTCGGCCCGGAGGGCGCGGACGCGTCGCCCCAGGTGGCGCGGCCCGGCCCGCGCCGCGTCTCGCGCTTGACCATCACGGCGCGGAAGATCGCATCCAGCCGCGCCCGAGCCGGGTCGGCGCGCGGCCCGTCCGGCGTCTGCCAGATCTCGCCCTGAATGGGCCGGCCGGCGAGGCCCTGATCGGGGCCGGGCGGCAGCAGGCGGCGGAGGAAATCCCACTCCGCATCGGTCATCGGCGCGAAGGGATGCGGCGGGGTCAGCGCCAGCGCCGGCCCCACATAGAGCCGATGCACCAGGTGGTGCTGCAGCAGGAAGTCGGGCGGCAGCAGGTCGGGCGGGAGACGGGGGGCAGGGCGCGGCATCAGGGGTGGTCCGGCGGCATGGGGCGGGGCCGCGGACCGTAGCGGAATCGCAACGGAGGCGTCAAGGAAAATATTCCTTGCTGCCCGGCCGGCACCAGACGATACTGGCGCTGGAAGAAGGCCGAATGGACGCCGCCCTCCGGCGGCCGCGCGGCGATGTGCGGCGTGACCTGCGCGTCCCCGCGGCCATTGCCCGCGACCATCAGCACGACATGATCGAGCGGGATGGTGCGCAGCACGCCCTCGCGCAGCAGCGCGGTGAGCACCGCCTCCGGCTCGCCTTCGGGGATGGTCGTCCAGTAGCGCAGCGCGTCGAGCATGCGTCGCGTCCGCGCGTCGAAGATGCGCATGTCGCCGGCCACGCAATGCGTGCCCAGCGCGCCGAGCCTGGCGATGCAGATCGGCTCGGCGCCCGCGCCCGGGTCCTCCGCGCTGTGGTCGGTGTGCAGGCCGTGCGGCGCGGGCACGGTGAAGAGGCCGGAGGCGTGATGGCCCTTCCTGTAGCGCGCGGCGGGGACGAGGACGGAGAGCAGCGCATCGACCTCGCCGGCGAAGGCGCGGGCTTGGGTGGCCATCGGGCTGGCGTCGTCGGTGGTGCCGGTCTCGACGTCGTCGCGCCGGCGGGCGAGGGCGAGGATCGCGTCGCGGGAAGCGGGGCGGAAGCGGGCGATGGGCATCGGCAGGCGGATGTGCACGGCGCGGGCGGTGAAGTCCGCGCGCATGGCGGCGAGGAGCGGCCAGTGGTCGGGGGGGAAGGGGAGCGGTTCCAGCAAGTTGAGCCGCGGCGCCAGAGCGGCCCAGTCGCGGCGGAGCGCGTCCGTGGTGGCGGGATAGGCGGTCATATGGCGATGCTGCCTCCGCTCCGCGCGGCGGACAATGCGCGGCGTCGGGGCCACCGACAGGCTCCGCGTCGCAAAGGGTCGCCTGTTCTCCTCCGCAGGCCCCAAGCATCGCTCCCGTCGCAGGTGATCACGAATTGTGGAGGTGTCGCGACCGGCTCCCTCTCCCATCGCCGAATCCTTGCGCGTCGGGCGAGGCAAGTCAGCCAAGGCGCGCGACCGCCATTGCCAAGTGACGCCGCTGCGTGGTTCGTTATTCGGCCAGAGCGTCCGATAGCCGGCTGTTGAGGTCGGCAGAACGCCTAATCTCGGTGATGATGGCGCGCGCGAGCCTTCTCGCGCTTTCCTGTCGGCAGGTCTCAGTGCCGGAGGCGAACGACGGACATGCGGTGACGAAGCAGGCTCCGGCGCTCGACCTGGAAGGAGGTGCTCAGTGCCGGAGGACCTGTTCAGCGACGTTCCAGCCCGCGTGCGGCTTCAGAGAAACCAGACCGGCCGCGTCACCGATCCGTCTCGGCAATCGTTCCTGGACCAGCTGATGGCAGAGGGAACCCGCCTCCTGCGCCCCCGCCCGCCCGTGACCCTTGAGCCCGGCCGCGGCGTCGTGGACGGGCGCTGGGAGGTGGGTGTCGCGGCGAGCCGCTGGCACCACCCCCGCACCGTGCGCATGTGCGGCTTCGATCCGCGGGACACGGCGTTCTGGGTCAACCTGGTGATCGGCTGCGAAGGGCCGGCCGCGGGCGCGCCCGGCAACGCCGCGGCCGCGCGCCCGCTCGTCAACGCCCTCCGCGACCTCTACGCGCTGCGCAGCTTCTACCAGCCCGCGGCGATTGGCACTGCGGACATCGTCCTCCCGGGCAGCGTCGGGCGAAGCGCCGGCTTCTTCTCGCACACCATCTGGCTGGCGAACCCCGACCGCGCCCGGCTGCACGAGGCCTTCGACAGCATCGGCCATTGGCTGGCCATCAACGGCGACGATCCCGAGTTCGCGGATTTCCAGGTGAACACATTCTTTTCGGGCCACGGCACGGGCGGCGCCCGTCCGGGCGACAGCGGCATCTGCCTCCGCGACGGCGTGCACCCCACCGAGGCGCTCGTCGACGCCATGATCGGGCGCCTGGCCCGCCACGATATTCGCGCGGCACGGTGCCAGGCCACGCTGTTCCTCGACTGCTGTCACGCCGCCGCGGTCGGGCGTGACTTCGTTGGCTCACTCCTTGGCCTCGCATCGCAGCCTCGCCGCGTAAACGGCATCGGCGAGATCGCCATGCACCTGCTGATGGTCTCTTCCCTGCATGACGAGTCCTCCTTCGACATGCCGCGCGCCGGCGCGAACAGCTTCTTCGTCGCAGGGTACCTGCGCGAGAACTCGGCGCGGGCGACGCCACGGGACTACCGCCCCATGGCCGAGATCCCGCTGCGGACGGACAGGCGGCAGCATCCGCTACTGCTCAGGTTCGAGGAGGACGGCGTCCAGCTGCGCTTCCCGGCGCTGGACCTCCTCGACGCGGAGGACAAGGCTAGCGCGCGCGCGGAGCCCGCCATCGGCGATGGGTTCGCCGCTGCGCTTCGCGCCCTCGGCTGGGCGGAGGTCTCGGGCGCGCCCGGGCGCATCGAGCCGCTGCTCGCGCAGGCCGCCGTGCTGCGCGAGCGCGTGCGGACGGGCCGGACGAATCGCCGGGCGACGGTGGTCCCCTTCGCGGAGCGTCGGGTCCGCTGGGACATCTGAGCAACGGGACGGGAGGCAATCATGTCGGCGCCGAACGACTTCTTCACGATGGAGAGCCTGACGACCTTTGGCGGCGCGGTCGCCGCCACTGTCATCGTGCCCAACGCCTTCCAGCGAGGGTTCAACTGGAACCCGCGGTGGCTCGCCCTGGTCCTCGCCTGGGCGATCTGCTTCGGCGTGGTGATCGCGGGGCAGGTCCCGGGCACGCCGACGCCGCCGACCGCCTATATCGTCGCCTTCATCAACGGCTGCCTTGTCTTCTGCTCGGCGGTCGGGGCGACCGCGGTCGGATCAAGCGTGACGCAGCCCGCACCGCTGCCGGAAAAGGCCGGCCCCGACACGGCCACAGCCGCCACGGGCGGAGCCGGATCGGCTTGGCCCCGGAAGCGGGGTTTCTTCTCGCCGTGGTTCTGAGAACCGGGCCGCGAAGCGCCGTTCTGCGGCCCGACGGGCCGGGGCCGGGGCCGCGGATGCGGGGTGGGCTGGGGATCAGCTCCGGCCGGCCCCGGGCGTCGCCTCAACTAATCCGAATCCCCCTCTCCCGGATCAACCGCCCCCATTTCGCGCTGTCCTCCGCCTTGTGCCGCAGGAACGCCGCCGGATCGCCGCCGATCGGGATGAACCCCGCATTCGTCAGCATCGCCCGCGTCGCCTCCTGCCGGTT